>JBLHNG010000376.1:0-8369 GCA_047621685.1 Myxococcota bacterium
AGGATGCCGACATCAAACGGCGGGGGCAGTGCACCATGGAAGGTGTGCGCCACGCTCGGTCCCAGGGCGAGCCCGGCCAGCAGGTAGCCGGTGATGTGGGGCAGCTTGATGACCTCGACCAGCTCCCCGATGAGGAACGCCGCGAGGACCACAAAGCCGAGGGCAAGCAGCCCGGTCGGGTCTGGAGACTCTGAGGGGACCGCGTACCGGTACATCAGGAACATCGCACCAAACAGGGCGCCGACGATCATGCCCTTGCGGACGAAGTCGACGCTGTGGCCGCCTGCACTGGACATCAGACCACCTCCCGGGACAGCGAGATGTCTTGTCGGACATCCCCGGCATCCACCAGCAGCCCCTTGAGGAGCCGGGAGGCGAACAGCTCATTGACCACCACCGAGACCAGGATGGCGGTGTAGGCCAGCTCAGCAGCCTCGCCGTCGTAGAACAGCCGCAGCGAGACCGCGATGGCCACCGCGACGTGCCCCTGGGCCATCAGACCGCGGAACAAATCCCGCCGCAGCGGGGTGCCGAGGCTGGCGATGAAGCAGCCCAGCGCTTTAAACAGCATGCGCAGCGACAGGTAGCCCCCCGCCGCGATCAGGGCCGGGATCGGCTCGACCGGTGCCCACAGCAGCCCGGCGCAGACCAGCAGGATCAGCGACAGCGGCCGGGCGGTGTCCTTGAGCGTGGCGTGGGCGTCGCGTCCCTGGCGGGTGTTGATGAGGACGAGCCCGAGCAGGAGGTTGACGGTGAGGATGGAGAGGTTCAAGAAGAACGCCGCACCCGAGGCGAACGCGATGATGCCGACCAGCGCGAGGAAGCGGGAGTTCTCCGAGGTGTCATCCCCGAGAAACGCCGCGAACAGCCAGCCCAGTCCGACCCCGAGCAGTCCAGTGAACAGCACCCAGTCGCTGATCGCGGGTGGGGTCACGGTGAGGGTCTCGCCCTGGTGAAAGACACACATCAAGACCCCAAACGCCAGGATCGCCAGGGCGTCGGAGAGCTGCGCGGTTCTCCGAAGCAGGGCGAGCAGACCATTCTCTGCGGAGCGATACCGCTCGATGAGCAGGTCCACCGCCGATGAGGAACCCGCCGCCGAAGCGCAGCCCAGCACCCCGCCAGCCAGTGCGGACTCATCGGCGGGCAGGTCCATGCCGTAATGGAAGAACAGGTAGCCACACACCGCCACCCCGCCGCCGCTGAAGATCACATCCACCACCGACATCCGGGTGGAGTAGCCGGCCTCGGAGATCATCTTCCGGATGTCCAGCTCCATGCCATACAGCAGCCCGATCCAGCCCGCGGCCAGCGCGATCATGGAGGACAGCGACGACAGCTCCCCGAGCACCCGGCTCTGAGAGAGCACCAGTCCGAGCAGGATGTACTCCGCCCCAGAGACGAACAGCAGCCACTTCTGGAGCCGGTCGACGATGAAGTGGGTCAGCAGGTAGGCCGCCGAGATCAGTCCGAGGACCGACAGCAGCAGGATCATCGAGTCCCCACCCTCAACAACAGCAGCGGCCTCATGAGAGTCCGGCGTGGCCAGGGCGAGCAGGGGGGCGAGTAGAATCAGAGCTGGTAGCGCGCGTCGCACGGAACCCTCCAGGGAAGCTCCGCGAGCTTATCCCACCCCGACTCCGTCGCCCGGATTGAGCAGTCGCCCGATGCCCGGATACAGCGCCTCCATTGGCGGTCCAGCCATGGCGGTGAGGAGCCGCTCCTCCCCCCTCAAGCGGAGGTAGGCGACGATCTTCGCCAGCCGTCGTGCAGTGGGGGAGCCGAGGGGAGCGGGGAACATCGAGCCGGCGGGTGGAGGGTAGCCGCTCATGAGCCCGGCCAGGGCACCGATCGCACCCCGTCCCGGACGCGGCGCACCCTGGAGGATGCCGAGCAGGGAGACCAGCTCATCCATCAGCGCCCGTCGGTGCGGCGCTGTGAAGCCCTCTCGGATGTGCTGGAGCCCCGCGATGAGCGCGCGGGCCATCTCGTGGTCCTCTCCCCTCACCTCATGGGCGGCGGACTTCAGCAACCAGCCGTCGACTCCAGAGTCTGTCTGGACGGACTCCAGGAGGCTGAGGCTGCGCGCCGGATCGGTCTCCAGCAGGGCCTCCGCCAGCCCCAGGCGAACCTCTGGAAGCGCGGGGTTTTCAGCGAAGGCCACCTCGAACGCTTCCCGAGCGGAATCGGTCTGCCCGAGCGCCTGGTAGCAGCTCCCCAGCCGGGTCGAGGCGGCCCAGTTCATCGCGCCAGGGATGGCCTCCTCGACGAGTCGACGGCCCGCGTAGCCCGCACACAGCCTCAGTGAGGCGATGGCGGACTCCAGGGCAGCGGTGCGCGGCTCCCCCTCAAGACCAGCGGCGATCTGCTCCTGGACCGTGCCACGGAGCAGGGCGAGGTTGGGATGGTCCCCCCCCCAGCCAGCGGCCGTGTTGAGGGTCTGTGAAGCACCGGAGAGGTCCTGGCTGGCGATCTGCTGGAGCGTGCGCAGGGTCACCAGGGTGACCACCTCTCCCTGCTGCGTGCTGTCAGACGACACTGTCGCCCAGGCTGCCTCGATGTGTTTCCGAGCGTCGTCGACGCGCTCCGCCCGCAGCAGCTCCCGGGCGAGGTAGACCCGACCGAAGACATCGCCGGGATCCGCATCGACCCGCTGCTGGAGCAGGGGGAGGTTTCGCGGTCCCTTCGTCGCGATCAGCTCCACAGCGCTGCCGTAGTGAATGAGGGCAGCGTCGAGGTCTTTGAGCCGACGACCGGGCATTGACAGCCAGGTCCGAGGGGTCTCGTGGGCTGCACCCTCCCAGCGGAAGTCTGCGGTGTTCCGAAACAGTCGGGCGATCATCACCGGAGCCCCGCGTCGAGCAGCCCCGGAGAGCACCGCGGCAGCATCTGCCGCGAGGGTGGTGGCGTTGTGGTAGCTGAGCATCCCGCAGTCGAAGTCATCCGCCGCGACCGCTGCTCGGATCAGCGCCGCACCGCCCGGGGCCAGCCGCTCGTCGGCATCCAGGGTCAGCATCCACTCCCCGGTCACTGCCGAGAGCCCGGCATTGCGCGCCGAGGCGAAGTCATCGAACGGGTGGTGGACCACGACGGCACCGGCAGCCTGTGCGATCTGCACGGTGTCGTCGGTGGAGCCGGTGTCGACGATGACGATCTCATCCACCGCATCCACTACGCTGCGCAGCGCATCCGGAAGGCGCTGGGACTCGTTCTTCACGATCATGGTCAGGGTGACTCGGGCCATGGTGCTCTCCTGTCGCATGGCCCCCTCTTATCACTGACTCAGCGAAGACTCACCGCCGACGGCGACGCATGCCAAACAGGAGGGCCGGAAAAATCAACCAGGCCCCTGCCCGCTTGCCCTTGCAGCAGCCGCCCTCTTCATCGATGGCAGGTGGGCCGACCTGGGTGGGAATGGGGGTCTCGTAGTTGCCGGTGTTGTGGCTGTCGTGGTGCACACCGCGCCACTGGACCTTGCTGTCGGCGTGGCCCCTGGTCGACCAGGCGAACAGGTAGCCTTCCCGGGTGGTGACCACGACATCGAGGTAGCCGTCGCCGTCGATGTCGCCGACCGAGGGGCTCGCGAGGGTCCAGCCGCCGGTGAACTTGGGCCAGCCGTCGGCCTCCTGCCCGGTGACGTCCCAGGCGTGCATCAGGTAGCCACCGGAGCCCATGATGACCTCGGGCTTGCCGTCTCCGGTGACATCCGCGACCGATGGAGAGACCAGGAACTGAACGTCCTCGGTCTGCCGCGGCCAGCCTTCAAACACCTCACCGGTGACCCCCGACCACGCCAGGACCGCCTGCTGGTACTCGATGTGGGTCCGGGCGGCGAGAGAGGCGAGGTAGATGGAGCTGACGCCCGCGAGGATCGGATCAGGGAGCCCGTCGCCGTCGAGGTCACCGAAGCTGGGGTTGGTGACGAGCTGGATGACGGCAGGCACGTCGGCGTTGCCGCCGCCGGTGAAGTCGCTCTCGTAGTACGGCGTGTACACCGCGATCTCGCCGGTGTGGTGGATCGGTGATGTCGTGCCGAGCATGACCGGGTTCATCATCTCCAGGTCGCCGTCGCCGTCCATGTCCGCCATCGCCATGGAGCTGGGGTGGCCCTCTCCGATGAGGGGCAGCAGGACCGCCTCGTTGACCAGACCAGACTCCAGCAGCGGCCAGCCTGCGTGCTCAACACCAGTCCGGGCGTCGTAGAGGTGGGCGGCGGAGTACCGGCCGTCCTGGGGTGCTTCGTTGCCACCCAGCGCGATGTCCGGGTCGCCGTCGTTGTCGACATCTCCGATCGCAGCGCTGGTGATGATCCGGGTGCCGGAGTTGCCGCAGAGGGTCTCCTCGCAGACCTCGATGGGGTAGTCGCCCCAGTTGTTCCCGGCGGCATCAAACACATACAGGCGCCCGTCCATCGACGCCGCGATGATCTCCAGGGAGCCGTCGTCGTCGAGGTCATACAGCGACGGTGCGCCGGCGTAGCCCTGATCGTAGGTGTGGTCGGCGTCGAACTCCTCGGGGGCGCGACCGACGGTGTAGGTCGGGAAGCCGGGCACCAGGCTGCCGTCGTCGTTCCAGGCATACAGCCCGCCGGTGATGCCCGCCGCGATCAGCTCCAGGGTGCCGTCACCGTCGAGATCGCCCACTGCGGGGCTGGCGAGGAATGCCTCATGGATGAGCGGGACCGCGCCGGTGGCAAAGCCAGTGCCATCCTCCGCGAGGTCGTCGAGGATCTCGCTGCTCACCGGCCAGCCATCGCGAACCGCGCCAGAGCCGTCGAGGATCATCGCCTGGCCGCTGCCGTTGACCAATGCGATCTCCAGCACCCCGTCGCCGTCGAAGTCTGCGAGCACCGGGCTGGCCTCGCCGGAGCCACCGATGGCCATCGGGAAGCCGTCCATCATGTCCGGGTCAGCGTAGGAGAAGAAGGTCTTGCGGGCCTCTCCGCGGTTGCCGTTGGCGTCGGTGACCTGGAGGCGGGCGGTGATCGCTGGGCGGTTGACCCGCTCGAGCCGGCCGATGATGCCCTCGTCGTAGTCCGCTTCCTCCAGGGTGACTGTCGGCAGGCTGGTCAGATCCAGCTCCGCGAGGGTGCCCTCAAAGAGGCTGCTGCCCGAGCCTGCGCCGATCTCGTCCCACTCCAGCGGATCGTTGCCAAGCCCGATCTCCAGGGTCCAGTCGTAGTCCCCGACCCGCTCTGCAGAGATGAGGCCGGTGATCTGGATGGTGGTCTGCTCAGCGTTCTCGAACCACCGCGGAGAGGTGATGTCGACGACCGGCGGGATGTCTCCAGCAGCAACCGACTCGACCGCGCCGGAAGCGTTGAGCCGACCGTAGCCGTAGAACGCATCCCAGCCATCGTGGCTCGGGTAGGCTTTTGCCTCTGCTCGCTCGTCCTCGGTGAGGCTGATGTCCGTCGCGGTCTGGGTGATCAGCTGGTAGACCTCGCCCGCGCTCAGCTCCAGGCCAGCGTCTCGTCCAGCAGAGTTGATGAGACCGATCACACCGCCGGTGACGGCTGCGGAGCCGGTCGCGCAGGCGTTCGATGCCGCGACCACGGTGAGCCGGGCGCCGAAGTTGTTGCAGTTCCAGGTGTTGAAGTAGCTGTAGACCGCGTTGTTGTCGTCGCCGGTGTTGTGGCTGATGGAGTGGGAGTAGATCGCCCGCTCGATGACCGCCGGGTAGTTGTGGTGGAACGAGTTTTCGTCCCCGGTCACGCCCGCGACCAGCATGTCGAGGTCCCAGGCGTAGTCCACCGCCCGCTCGGTGCTCTCGGAGTTCGACAGCGCGCCGGTCGCCAGCACGATGCCCACCGCGCCCATGTCTGCGGCGTACACGATCGCTTCTGCGACCCGGTTGCCGTCGGTGATGAAGGTGTCGCCGTGGCGGAGAGGGAGGATGGCGCAGTTGGGACAGACGCCGATGTCGCCGCCGTTGCCCGGCTCCGCGCCGACTTCTCGCATGACCCCGGTGCCGTGGGTTCCGTAGCCGTCGGGGTACTCGTTGTACGGGTCGTTGTCCCGGCCGAAGAAGTCCCAGCCGGCGATGTCATCGACGTAGCCATTGCCGTCGTCGTCGATGTCGTCGGAGAAGGTGTAGATGAGGTCGGAGGGATCGAGCACGTCGTCAGCGACATCCCGACCCGCATCGAGGCTCACCCGGGGGTCCAGAGACCAGTCGGTGACGTTGACGAGGCCGTCTCCGTTGAGGTCGTAGGTGGCGGACTCGGTGCCATCTGCGCTCTGGGGCAGTGGCAGCTCGCCGATGTTGACCACGACCTTGTTCATCAGGTCGGTGTGCTGCCACTGGATGCCGCTGTCGCCGACTGCCACGATGACGTCGAACCGACCCGTGGTCGTCCGCCAGGCCCGATCGACCCGGTTTCCGCTTCCAAGCTCCAGCTCCGCCTCACGAACCGAAGGACGGGCGTGCTCAGGGATGTAGCTGAGGAACGACCAATCTTCGTTGAGGTCTTCGGGGCAGAGATCCGGGGAGTCTGGCTCTCCGCACTTGCTGTAGTCAGCCGGATCGATGGGAAATTCGGCATGGCCAGGGCGGGCCATCAGGATGAGGGTGAGCATGGCGTCTCCAGTCCAGTGCGGTCAGCAGGCCATTCTATAGCCGATTGTTCCGCTCACCCTCCATGAATCACATCCACAACATCCCGACGGCAATGGCCATGCCTGCTGCTGCAATACCCACTGCGAAGATCGGGAAGCCTTCTGGCTCGGCCTCAATTGGGGACGGAGACGACGGGTTCAGGAGACGGAGCGGAGGGGACGACAGCGGAGTCGGCATGCTGAACGGCGGGGGGACAAGCGACGGCTCGTCCTCAAACTGGTCTTCCTCGTCGCTGAGATCAGCGTCGGGAAGCCCGGCGCCGACCGGAAAGACAAAGGCGCCATTAAGCATGGGCGGCTCGATCTCGTCGGTGTCGTCATCGGTCTCAGGGAGAGCCTGGCCACCAACAAAGATGTGCAGGGTCCGCGCAGGGAGCGGGACATCATCCACATCCAGGTATTGCTCGGTGTCTTCGTCCTCGTCTTCCTCTTCCAGGATCGTCGTCGGCTGTGCGAGACGAATGCTGTGCGGAACCTCGGGCAGGACAATCTGAGGCTGCTCTTCGACGTAAAAGTGGTCTTCACTCAAAGCAAAGAGCCTTGAGCGACGAGGTTCAGTTCGGATCATGTCAGACTCCGGGTATGCGTACCCAGTCTAAGTCCCAATTCCCCTGTAGGTCACGACTATGTCACCCCGATGAAATACCTTTTGAAGCCCTAAGCCAGCGGTGGCCCCCCTCGAAAAAGAGAGCCATTGACCGAGGAACGGGCTGTTTCCATCAAGACAAGAACCGTAATCGCCAGCCCACCATCCGCAATTATATGACTTCTCGGCAGTCCCTCGATCAGCGACACCACTGCCCCGGCCACGAGCGCAATGAAGAGGGGAAGCGCGAGCGGACGATTGCGTCTCGGCTCGATCCCGGCAAGCATCGCGCAGAGCCCGACCCCCATTCGTCCCGGACCGGACAGCGCCAGATCGCCGCCTCCCAGCACCGTCAAGACAAGGCCACCAACAACCATCAGGCCGCCGATGATAAACATGGCGAGCCCAAAGCGGCGCTCAGATCGAGTGAGTCGGGTCATGGGTTGCTATTAATTGGCCCTGCCTATGGAGTGCCCAGATGAAGATGAATGTCCGCCACCGCCTCCCCGCCTCTCCTGACGTTGCCTGGCGGGAGATCTTCTCCGACGCCTACTCCCAGGCCGTCGCCGCCCAGACCGGAGCCAACTCTGAGCGCATCAGCGAGGAGGTCAAGGACGGCAAGCGCCTGATCCGCAGCCGGGTGACCCTCGCCCGAGAGCTTCCCAGCGCTGCCGCGAAGGTGATGGGCGGCAAGCACCTCACATACGTGCTCGAAGAGCGCATCGATGATGCCAACCACATCCTCCAGTGGCGGGTGCTGGTCGACAAGGTCTCCGACAAGGTCAAGGCCGAGGGCGTCTTCCGGTTGCTGCCCGCCGCCGAGGGCTGCGAGCGGGTGATCCAGGGCGAGGTCACGGTCGGGGTGCCGCTCATCGGGCGCAAGATCGAAGCCAGCATCGCGGCGGAGCTGGAGAAGTCCTACGAGGCCACCGCGAAGTTCGCCCACCAGTGGCTCATCGAGCGGGCGTAGCTGTCAAGCCCTGGTCAGACGGTAGATGGTGGGCGGGAATCAGGCCACATTGAGCTTGAATTCAGCCCGGAGCCGCAGCACCATGGACCCCAGCACCCTGCTCCTTCTGGCAGCTGTCTCCGGCTATGGCGACGTCGATGAGGCCGGACACCCGGCGTGGTCCGAGCGCGCGATGCACCTCTACACCAACCTCATC
>JBLHNG010000377.1:0-8328 GCA_047621685.1 Myxococcota bacterium
CTTCATGCCCCTCATCAAGACCCAATCTCGATGCTGAACGGCCTGCGCGATGCGTGAACATCGAGTGCTGACTTCCTCTCCTGGGATTTCAAAGTGCCCCCCCGTCGTACTTCCGTCTGACTGGCCCCGGTTGTCGATGTTGCCATCGCTTTCCTTCGTCGAGTCGCAGCCATGCGCCTCGCCTTTCCGCTCTCGCCGTTTTCACGACCTCAGCGGTTGTTGCCTGTCAGCCGGTTGAGCGATGTTGCCATCCCTCATGCCGACCTCGGGGTTCGTGTCGTCCTGCCTTTCACCTGCTTTTCAGCAACTTGAGGCCCTCCGACACGCCATGCCCTTCGAAGTTTTCCCCTCACCTCCAGCGGCTCCCTACCTCAGACCATCTTCTGCTTGCACAGTGTCTGGCTTCACGGTTGGTTGCTCCCCTCTCGTCGTTGGTCCGCTTCCTCCGCCTCTCCGTCTTGCGACGTTGCGTGGTTGCGCTTCCGCGACCTCAGGGTGTTGCTCTGGTGGTGAGTCCGTTGCACCGCTCGCCGAAGCGAGGATGCCCGTTACTCCCATGGGCTTGTTCATCTATATGGTGTGAAAAGTTGTCCGGCGCTTGGTCAGTTGCCTCCGAGGAGGTTCCTGTCTGCTGCCGAGCGGGCAATGCCTTCCGAGCTCGTGTGCACCCGACTTCTCGTCGGCCGCAGCCCGCATCCTCCAGTACAGCTGGTGCTCTCACACCTTGACTCAGCCCCCGCCCCGGATGCGCTCCGTTGCGGTCCCCCCTTCACAGCACCGCTCCGTTCCCACAAGGGGCTCGAATGGTTCGCGTGTTGGGTTTGGAGGTCCAGTGTCGTCGGTCCATTCATCCCTGGAAGGAGTGTGGTCCGTCGTCTGGTTTCCTCGCCGCGCTGTCTGCGTCCGTGCTGCCCCGAGAGGCGCATGGTGCATTCAGCGGTCTGGTTTCGTTCTTCTCTCATCCAGTCGATGGTTCGGCGGGGCTCCCCGAAGGGTGCTCGCCTGGCGTCCGCCACCCGAAGGTGATGTCCGCTGCTGTGTCAGGTCTGCGCTCTTTTCCCGCGCCGTTTCCGGTATGGGTCTGGAGTGAAGTCGCTATCCCCTGAGGTTTCCCTCCGAGTTTCGCTGCTCCGCCTTGTCCGTTCCGACTCACCATCACGAGGATGGCACGAGCTGGTCCGACAGGACTCAATCCCTGCACGACCGACTGGCCGATACAGATGTTTTTTGTGACGTCAAAGAACACTTGAGAAGCGAACCAATCAGGTTCTCTCCTCGGTCACCACCGGCTCCCGGTAGCGTCACAAACTACACTTGCAGGACCCGTGCCAGCTTTCCCAACACGGTCAAACCTTGATTTTCGCCGAACCATATGGGATCTATATTTCCCACCGTAAGATGCAGTGATCACCATGAGGAGCGATCCGAATCTTCTGTTTCCAGAAAAACCATTGTTCTATCAATGTTTTTAACAATGAGTACATCACTACTCAACAGGAAAACTGTTTCCGATCAGTTCATCTCGACCGACACCGTTCGCCGAGCCTCCAGGTCGGACTTCTCCACGACAGTGCCGTCTGGGAGGATCACAGTGAGCAGATCGACCGTGCTCGCCTCTCCCAGCCCCACATGCGTCACCGGGCTTGCGGAAGCCCAGAAGCCAGTGTGGGTGGTGGACCAGTGGGTCTGGACGCTGCCGCCAGCCTCGACCTCGATTCGGCTGCCGGGAGGTGCCTCCACCGCAAGCCAATTGGCGTCGGTGCAGCCATCGGAGACAAACAACTGCGGGCGCAGCCGGACATCGGTGACCAGCAGGTCCAGCACGCCGTCGTCGTTGTAGTGGAAGCCCACCACCGAGCGCCAGGAGCCCAGATGGTCGAGCCCCAGCTCCGGGGCGACCTCGACGAAGCTGCCGTCCCGCTGTGCCAGGAGGCTGATCGGCTGCTCACCGCGGACCGGGACCGGATCCTCTTCAATGTACTGATCGCCGAGGGCGACGAGGATGTCCAGCCAGCCGTCGCTGTCGTAGTCGAGGAACGCGGCCCCCCAGCCCATCTGCCAGGGATCGACCTGGGTGTTCGCGCCGGTGGTCAGGGTGGTGTCCGCAAACGCACCCGACTCGCTGCCGTTGAGCAGGACGTTCCGGGAGGTCGCCGCCAGAAACAGATCCGGGATCCCGTCCCGGTCATAGTCTCCCGGGCTGACCCCCATCCCGCTGATCGCCAGATCGCAGAAGCACGCCTCGGAGCCGTCTCGCAGGGTGCCGCCGTCGTTGATGTAGAGCTGGTTTGGCCCGGTCTCATGCCCCTTGTCGTTGACGACATAGAGATCGAGATCACCATCGACATCCCAGTCGAACCACGTCGCATCGAACGCCATGCGGGTGCCGAGCGTCGGGTCGATGGCCGCCGCATCTGGCTCGAAGGTGTGCCCCCCCTGCCCCAACCACATCCGATCCGGCTCGGTCTCGAAGTTATGCAGCAGCCCGGTCAGATCCACGAAGCCGTCGCCGTTGACATCCGCCGGGATCAGACCGATCAGCGGCGGGGCCTCGAACTCCTGGTTCCAGGGGCTTTCCAGGGTGAGCGGGGTGCGCACGATTCCGTCGCGGAGGTGGATGCTCTCCGGCGCTCGCGAGGCAACCAGGGCCTCCATCTCTCCATCACCCTCCAGATCCGTCAGCCCCAGGAAGACCGCCTCGACCTGCGGCTCCGCCAGCAGCTCCTCGAAGCCCCCCTCGCCTCCCCGATAGATCCGCAGGACGTCGTCGTAGCCCAGCAGGATGTCCTCCCACCCGTCGCCGTCGAGGTCATGCACCACGACCGACCCGCCAGCGCTGTGATCGCCCTCACTCTCAAGCGCGCCCTCCAGCCCCAGCTCCGCGCCGCGCTCGGTCCAGGACGGTCCTGGCAGCGGTGCCTCACAGGCCTGGACCTCACCGAGCACGATCGCATGGGTCGAGTCCGATGTGTCCTCGTCGGGGATCGCTCCGGTGTCTCCTCCCTTGCAAGCGGTCAGACAGAGCAGCAAGAGGAGCGGTGCAGGAGGTTTCATCGAAGCGATGATAGCGCGCCCCTCGTCGAGCGGCGTGCCTGAGGAGCGCTCAGGCGAGGGTCTGCTGGAGATCGTTGACGACTGGCGTCTCATCCGGCTCGCTCAGTGCGGCATCGATTCGACTGCTGACGGCATCACCGAGGTTGTCGTGGATCAGGGTGTCTGGCGGCGGCTCTCCAAGAGCTGCGCTGCGGATGACCTCGTCGAGACAGCCCAGCAACATGGTGTTGTCTCGCGGGATGTAGCCGGAGAGGGCCTGCTGGTGGGCGTCGATGTTGTCGAGGAAGTCGCTGATGGTCTGCGGCGCGAGGTCCTCAGAGAATCGCCCATAGCCCAGGCTGTGCAGGTAGCGGGCGTTGAGTTCCTGCTCGTACTGATCCTTCAGCGGCACGGTGAGCATCGGGACCTGGAGGTGGACCGCCTCGCTCATCAGCGAGAACCCGCCGCCCGCGATCACCGCCCGGGCAGTCCGCAGATCGTCGATGAAGCCGTCCTGGGAGAACGGACGGAGGTGGACGTTGCCGTCGCGCTCGTCCCGGTCCATCCCATAGACTCGAAATTCATGGGGCAGCGCCTTGAGGGTGGGGACGAGGGCTTCGTTGGTCGATGCGGTCTGGTAGACGAGGATGTGCGACCCGATCTCCCGCTGGGCCGCCAGGATCTCCGGTCGGAGGATCGGCGGGAGCAGGGTGGTGCGCTTCTTGTGGACCGGCGGAAAGAAGAAGGTCGAGACGAGGTAGTGGTAGGCGTCGGGCAGCTTGGACTTCACCGCCAGCTTGGACAGCAGGAAGTTGAAGCTGCGGGAGTCCGATATCGCGGCGGTGTGTCGGCAGCGGTTGATGATCTGCATGTTGTCGACACTCACGACCGGCAGATCGTGGGTCCGGGCAAACAGGTAGGCCCAGGACTCAAAATCGCTGACCACCACATCAGGCGAGAACCGCCCCACCACACTGGCGTAGGTGTTGAGGTTGGCCTTCAGTCGAGACGGGGCCGCGCGCAGGTTCTCGCGCAGCGACTCGCTGCGGTCCACGCCGTCTTCTTCGTAGACGAGGTGGAGGCCCTGGATCTCCTCGATCTCGATGCCAGTACGGTCGGCGAAGCTGCGGGTGAGGAAGCCATGGGCGCGCCCAGAGACCACCACCAGGACCCGATGCCCGGCCGCCAGCAAGTGCTCCAGCACGACCCGACTCCGGGTCGCATGCCCCATCCCCTCGCCCACCACGCCATACAGAATGTTCATGCCTTCTCCACGGTGACCGGGGGGGTATTAACCGCACGACTGTCGCTTACAATGGTCCGGATTCCCCCGATAGACCCTGGAGGTCGCCATGTCCCCAGAGCAGGTGCTCGAGCTCGTCGACGATATCCTCACCAACCACCACATCCCGCTCAAGGCAGAGCTTGCCACGCTCGGCGCGACACTCCCCGCCGACACCGCGACCACTTTCGCTGAGCTGCGACAGCTGCTGGATGGGCACCTGATGAAGGAGGAGACCATCCTGTTTCCCAACTTCCAGGGCCTTGCCCGCGGGGTCCCGGTCGAAGGCTACGGGCTCCTCGGACCGATCCAGCAGATGCGGCACGAGCATGCACAGCTCCGGGCCCTGGAGGTGCGACTCCGAGCAGACGCTCAGCGCGGCGGGCCGGGCGCGGAGGCCCTCCTGGCGCTGCTGGATGATCTCGTGATCCACGCCAACAAGGAGGAGACCATCCTGTTCCCCGCCGCGATCGCGCTGGCCGGGCTGCCGGAGCCGGACTGGGAGGAGCTGGAAGCAGACAACGAGCCGCCAGCCCGCGCCCGGACTGTCACGCCCACGCCAAAGAAGGAGAAGCAGCCCCGGCGCTCGCTGCTGGGCCGAATCGCTCGAAAGCTGAGGCGATGACCACCTGGACCTGCCTCGATCATCGCCTCACCGTCACCGATGACACAGTGCGCCTGGAGCCTGCCGGCCTGTCCTGCTCAGGAGACGACTTCCTCTCCGGCACCCACAACAGCGCCATCCTCACCATCTTCGACCTGATGACCTTCGTCGAGGTCCGCGCAGTGCTCACCAATGCCCGGCGACCCGAGGCCCAGCAGCATCCTGCACTGCCAGACCCACCCGTCGGGCGACCCCAGATCCCCTGGGACAGCTTCCACAACGACCAGGGACGGGTGTGGATCTTCGGACGCCGAGTCGCAGTGGATGTCAGCGGTCAGAGCCGGGTGGAGCTTCCCCTCAGCGAGGCTGCCGATGGGATGGAGCCCTTTGGAGAGGCGCTCGGAGAGGCTCTGGTCGACGACGTCGTGCAGGCCACCCGACAGCTCGATCCCCTGCCCTGCTTCTGCGGCACCGGCTGCCAGCGAAGCCACCAGCACGACGCGCTCACCAGCATCACCCGCAGCCAGCACCCCCATGCGCCCATCGATCACCACGCCACGGTCTATCGGTGCCGGGTCTGCAGCCGGTGGTGGACCTATCAGGAGACGGGCGACTCCCACTACAGCTACAATTACCAGGTTCGTCAGTTTACCCCTGGATCCTGAACGCAAGAGCGCCACCCCGATGGTGAAACCGGAGTGGCGCTGTGTGAATCGCTGCTGTGCGAATCACTGCTGTGCGAATCACTGCTGTGCGAGTCGCTGCTGCGATCTGCTCAGTCGATGAACTGACCGGGATCTGAGATGCCCTCATCCACCGACAAGATGGTCATGTCTGGACCGATGTGCACGATGGTGGGGATGTAGAAGTCCTGCTCGAACTGAACCCAGATCTGGGATGCGTCAGCAAGAACCGGGACAGTGTCCATGTTGCCGGCGTCTGCCCATTGCTGGAGCTCATCCTGGCTGGGAACGCCGCCGTTGTTGTTTTCGGTGACGATCTCGATGGTCTGGAAACCAGCTTCGCCGAAAGAATCCTGAGTTGACTGTGCCTCACGGGCCAGTGACTGACAGGAGGGTCACCAGAATGCACCGATGGCGAGCATTACGTTCTGACCACAGAAGGAGTAGAGCTCAACCTCCTCACCGTGCTGATCGGTGAGGGTGAAGTTCTCCACCACGTCACCTTCTTGGTAGGAATCGTTGTAGCCGTTGTTTCCGGTGGGACCGGTGGGAACGGGCTCGACGTTGCAGTATCCGACGTTGTAACCGCCGATGTAGGGGTGGCTGGGAGCGTAGTTGGGGTTGGTTCCCGCCTGCTGCTCTTCGCCACTGCTGAAGCCATCGCCGTCGGCATCGCTGCCGCCGCCTCCGCTCTCGTCGAATAGACCGGGCATGCCCTGGTCATATAGACCGGCCATTCCCTCATCATCAGCGCTACCGTCGCCCAGACTATCGTCACAGCCAGCCAACAGCACCGCCAGGATCATCATGTGCTTCATGGAAGCTCCAAGGTGGTGGGTGTTTATGAAGCTACCAATTCCGCAGCCGGAAGTCGATGCTTATTGAGCCATGTCCATGTCGAATCCACCATTGACGTCAGGCTGAGGGTGGCCCGAAAGCCTGTACTTCGCTCAAAGCATCGCGGATCTGCAAGGGAGACCGCCACATCCCCGAGCCGACGGGGGCCATCCACGACCGGGATCGCGTGCCCCACCGCTGCCGCACATGCCGCGAGCACCTCGCGCACGCTGTGGGGGCGGCCGGTGCCGATGTTGAGCGCCTGATGGCCGGGTGCGTGCAACAGGTCGAGGGCAGCGAGGTGCGCCCGGGAGAGATCGCAGATGTGGATGTAGTCGCGCAGGCCGGTGCCGTCGGGGGTGGGGTAGTCGGTTCCGAAGAGCGTCAGCGGTCGATCCTCCCCAGCCAGCAGCGCCCGGGGCACCAGGCTGGCGTTTGAGCCGGGGGGCTCGCCGAGGAGGCCGGAGGGGTGGGCACCGACCGGGTTGAAGAACCGCAGCGAGACTGCCGACCACCCCCGCAGCCGCGCCATGACCTCCAGCATGCGCTCCCCCTCGACCTTGGAGACGCCGTAGGGACTCTCCGGGCGCAGGGGGGCATCTTCGGAGATCGGGACCTCGGACTGGGTCCCGTAGACCGCGGCACTGGAGGCATAGACGATGCGCCGCACACCGGACTGCTGCATCGCCCACAGCAGCACCGCCATGCCGCCGACGTTGTTGAGGAAAAACCGCTCCGGCTCATCCACCGAGCCGCCGATGTCCTTGAAGGCCGCCAGGTGAAAGACCGCATCAATCCCACGCATCGCCCGACGCATCAGCACACGGTCGCCGACATCACCGCGCAGCAGGGTGCAGCGTCGGCCGCCGATCCGCTCCGCACGGGCCAGTGCCCGGGGGTGGCCGGTGGAGAAGTTGTCCACCACCACGATCTCATGGCCGGCAGCCAGCAGGTCCACGATCAGGTGGGTGCCGATGTAGCCTGCCCCGCCAGTGACCAGGAGCCGCATGTGGGGACCATACCAGAGCGCGAACAGTGCGCGCGCGCATCCGCGCGCATCCACCACAGCCCGGTCAGAGTCCATCCAGAGCCCACCAGCCCGGTGTTTTCTTCCCACCGATTCAGGCACGCTTCTTGCTTTATCTACAGGTATGAAGCGTCTCCTCATCCTCATTGCTCTCGTCGGCTGCTCCAGCGGCAACATCTCCACCACTGAGCTGGACGAGGCCCTGAGCCAGTACGACGGAGACTCCTCCTCAGATGTCATCAAGCCCCGCAACGGAGACTGGTCCTACAGCTCCGTGGACATTGCCAGCGACACCTGCTCCAACCTCATCGACATGCTCGAATTCGACGGCGGCTTTGAGGTCGTGCGCAACGGGCTGCGCTTCACGATGGCCCTCGACGGCGGCGACGATGCCAGCTGCGAGGTCGGCGGCGACCAGTTTGACTGCGCCTCGGTGAGCGACTCGGCGATGCCCGAGGACTCCGTCACCTTCCACAGCAGCATCAACACCCGGGGCGTGCTCTACTCCGCCGACGCAATGGAAGGGGTTCACGAAGTCGACCTTGACTGCGACGGCGGCGGCTGCACTTTGCTTGAGGTGGTTCGAGACGTGAACTTCCCCTGCAAGTTCGGGGTGTTCTACACGGCTGCTACGGAGTGATTCGGTGTAGGTGACTGGTTGGGGGTCACAGGGGAGCGGCGAACGCAGTCGCTGAGCGAGTGTTCGTGCAGCCCCCTTCGCCCCCCCCCAGCCGGACACCAGTCATGTTGCCCCCTTCTCGCGGACAGTCTGTGTGAGAGGATGTCAGCGCGTAGCGGGGGGTTTGGGGGTGAAACCCCCGTCTCAGACAAAAGCGCACCAGTCGGGCCGGATACTGTCCGG
>JBLHNG010000378.1:0-8270 GCA_047621685.1 Myxococcota bacterium
GTCTGCGGAGATGTTGCCGCTGGAGCCGGTCGGGTCCGTGATGCCGGCGTAGTCATCGCTGGTGTTGTCGTAGACGTTGTTGTAGGTGCCAGTGAACGTCGCGGAGCTTCCAGAGATGCCGTCGCCGGAGCCGGAGCCGAAGACGATGGAGTTCATCACCGTCGCGGTGCCGCTGTCGATGTACATGCCGCCACCGGACGTCGCGCTGTCGCCACCCTGGGTGACGTTGGTTGCGATCAGGGTACCGGAGGCGACCAGAACACCGCCGCCATCGTCGTCGGCTTCGTTCCACATTGAGGCGATGTTGGTGGCGGTCAGGTAGCCGGTGTCGATCGAGATGCCGCCGCCGCTGGTGGCTGCGTTGGCGATGAGCCAGCTCTGATCGAGGGTGATGTTGCTGTTCTCATCGACGTAGAGGCCACCGCCCTGATCGGCGAAGTTCTCGATGAAGTCGACCCGGGTGAGGGTCGCAGCGCTGTTCATCGCGCACAGACCGCCGCCGTAGGAGTTGACGTAGTAGACATCGTCGCCGGACTTGGTCGTCGAAGCGACGTCCAGCTCGTTGATGGTGATCACCACGTCCGTGATCGTGGGATCGGCAGCCGAGAGGTACAGTCCACCGCCACAGTAAGTGGTGTAGTAGTCCGTACAGGTCGTGACCGAGGTGCAGGCGTAGCTCGTGGAGTCGTTCTCCTCGTAGCCCTCACCACCAGTCAGGGTGAATCCAGTGAGGACTGCTGCGGCTGACTCGCCGGAGTCCATGGTGACCGCAGGTGCGCCGGTACCGGAGGCGTCGATGGTGGTGTAGTCCGCACCCTCAAAGCCGGTGACGGTGACCTCGTTTCCGTAGAAGTCGATGGCCTCGTAGTAGGTCCCGGCCAGGGCGACCACGCACTGACCGGCGGTGTCGATGGCATCCTGGAGGCTGTCGAGGGGGTCGGTCAGCGTGCCGGCACTTGAGGAGGAGCCGTTGACCGGGTCGGAGACCACGGGCTCACCGGAGTCGGTGTCGTCGCAGTCCAGCTCGTTATAGACGCCGTCGCACTCCCACTGGGTGCTGCCTTCTTCGCCGAAGCCGTCAGAGTCGGCGTCCGTGGCGTACCAGTCACCGTCGACCGCTTCCTCGTCGATGGTCTTGTCGCAGTCGTCGTCTTCGAGGTTGCAGTACTCGTCGGCACCCGGGTACTGCGCGGCGTCACCGTCGTCGCAGTCGGTGGCATCGGCGACGTAGCCAGTGGGCTCGTTGCAGTCGATGTCGGTGCTGGCGGCATCACCGTAGCCATCAGCGTCGGTGTCTGCGTACCAGGTGAGGACGTCGAGAGCGTCGTCTTCATCGATGGTGCCATCGCAGTCGTCGTCTTCGGCGTTGCAGTACTCGTCGGCACCCGGGTACTGCGCGGCGTCGCCGTCGTCGCAGTCGGTGGCATCAGCGACGTAGCCAGAGGGCTGGTTGCAGTCGATGTCGGAGCTGGCGGCATCACCGTAGGTGTCTGAGTCGGCGTCTGCGTACCAGGTGAGGACGTCGAGAGCGTCGTCTTCATCGATGGTGCCATCGCAGTCGTCGTCTTCGGCGTTGCAGTACTCGTCGGCACCTGGGTACTGCGCGGCGTCGTTGTCGTCGCAGTCGGTGTCGTTTGCGACGTAGCCGGTGGGCTGGTTGCAGGCGAGGGTCGTCCGGGAGGCATCACCGAAGGCGTCGGCGTCGTAGTCCTCGTACCAGGTCAGGGCGTCGACGGCGTCGTCTTCATCGACGGTGCCGTCGCAGTCGTTGTCGACCTTGTCGCACAGCTCGAGGGCGTCCGGGTTGATCGCGGCGGCCGAGTCGTTGCAGTCTCCGGGAATCTCGGAGTAGCCGGTGGGCAGGTCGCACGCCTCGGTGGTCATGTCGGAGACGCCGTAGCTGTCACCATCGACATCGGCGTAGTAGGTGTCTGTGACGCCCTCATCAACGGTGCCATCGCAGTCGTTGTCCAGCTCGTCGCAGATCTCTTCCGCGGCGGGGTTGCTGTTTGCTGAGGTGTCGTCGCAGTCTTCGTCATTTGAGACGTAGCCAGCGAGCTTCTCACAGGTCTCGACGATGGACTTGGGATCGCCGTAGCCGTCGCCGTCGCCGTCCGCCCAGAAAGTCTCCTGGACATCCTCGTCGATGTTGCCGTCGCAGTTGTTGTCCACGCCGTCGCAGTACTCAACGTTGCCGGGGTAGGACTCGGCGCTGGCGTCATCACAGTCACCGCCCACCGCGACGTAGCCCTCGGGGGAGTCACACGCCTCGACGGTGTCTCCTTCGTCGCCGAAGCCATCACCGTCGGAGTCGGCGTAGAAGGTGTCGGTCACCTCCTCGTCGATGTCACCGTCACAGTTGTTATCCACGCCGTCGCAGATCTCTTCCGCAGCGGGGTGGAGCGCGCTGTTTTCGTCGTCGCAGTCCCCGTCGTTCGGAGAAAAGCCATCGGCGTCGTTGTCCTCTTCGGCGGGATCATAGACGGTATCGTCGATGGTCCCATCGCCGGTGGCCTCCTTGTCATTGCAAGCAAGGACAAGGGTAAAAGGGACGAGGATTGAGAAGAATCGAGCAGTGACGGTAGACATGTTCCCTCTGGGCGTGGGATTTGGAACAGCTTACCCCATCTCCCATAAAGATCACTCGACAGAAAGTGGGACAGAGAAAGAAAAATTCAGTTCCAGAAATCAAGCTTACGACACTGGTCGTGTTTTGTCCGTTTGAAGCTGATTGAATTGTACGGATATACCGAAGCGTAAGGATATCGACATGTTCCCATTTCGTCACAGTCGATAGCTTGAGACGACAAGTATGTGTATGCCCGGTAGATGAGTAGATGAACTGAGACTCTGAGGAGATTTCCATGCTGATGTTGGCTCTCATGCCCCTGATGGCACAGGCCCAGGAGGCCCCCCCGATCGTGGGCGGCTCCACCACCAATGACCACCTCCAGGTGGGCATGATGGCCACGGTCTACGACAATTACTGGTACTGGGACTTCTGCTCTGGGACTCTCATCAAGGCCAAGTGGGTTGCCACTGCTGCGCACTGCATCGAGGCCGCTGAGGACTACGTTCGCAAGGGCTACGACATCTACTTCGTGACCGGCACAAGCTGGAACAACAAGTCCCAGTACGCCCTGATCACCGACCTCATCGCTCATCCGCAGTACGACCCGGACACCCTTGTCCACGACATCGGGCTGCTGGAGCTGGACACGAGCATGGCCAGCTCGGGCACCTACCCGATCAACCGTGACTCCCCGAGCACCTTCAGCGGAAACGCTCAGGTCACCTACGTCGGGTGGGGCATCACCGGGGACAACCGCGACGACAGCGGCACCAAGCGCACTGTCGACATTGACCTCTACAGCTATGACAGCCAGGTCATCTACACCTACGACTCCACCGGCCAGACCAACATCTGCTCCGGTGACTCCGGCGGTGCAGCGCTGATGCTCGACGATGGAGAGTACGAGCTGGTGGGTGTCAACTCGTTCACCTTCAACCTCAACGGCGGCCAGCCCAACTGCGAGGCCAACGGTGCTGCAGCCGGCTCCATCCGCCTCGATGCACACGTCAGCTGGATCGAGGGGCACACCGGTGATCTTGAGGACGACAACAGCGGGAACAACGGCGGAACCGACACCGACGAGCCCGACGACACCGACACCGACGAGCCCGACACCGAGGACACTGATACCGAGGACACCGGGGACACCGGGAACGGCGGGAACAACGGCGGGAACAATGGGGGGAACAACGGCAACGGGAACAACGACGGTGGCGATGACAAGTACTCTTGCAGCACCGCTTCCGCTCAGCCCATCGGCTTCCTCGCGCTGGCCCTGATGGGTGTGGTCCTGTTCCGTCGTCGCGACTGAGCGGCTACGCGCGGAGTGCTGTCAGAGCGAGGTCGAAGGCACACCGGGTGATGTGCTGCTGGACTGCAGCGCGATCCAACCCCGGTGCCTCAACACAGGCAGTGGTCACGGTTCCGCTGATGTCTACGGCGATCCAGGCCATCGGGGTTGCGATGTCTCCCCAGGCCTCCGCATAGCCGGTGGTCGCGATCCCGACGTCCGCGCCAGTCACGCGCCGGATGCCCGCGACCATCTGACGCACAACGGCCTCGCTCACGCAGTTGACCGGACCGGCAACAGCCGGATCGACACCGAGCAGGGCCGCTTTCTGGTCGATGTTGTAGGCGGTGATGCCGCCGAGAAAGTAGCCGGAGGCGCCAGAGACCGAGGCGATGAGGGCCTGGAGGTTGCCTGCGGTGAGGCTCTCGGCGACCGCGATGCTGCGACCGGCCAGCAGGACCGGGAGCTGCGTGGCGCTCACTGTGCTGCTCTGGCGGAGGACATGTGTGGCTGCATGCCGCCTGATAACCCACGCCTCAGCCCCCGACCCGCACTGTGACCGGTCCACCCTCGGCACTGTAGAGGTAGACCACGCCAGGGCGCTCGTCCATGCAGGCCCCCTCAACGGTGACCTCCACCTCACCGAGGCGCTGAGGCACAACCAGCTCGGTGACCCCGTCTGGCCATGCGGTGTAGGTGAGCACGCCAGCTCCCCAGGCGATGTCCTCTCCGGCGATGGCACGGGGCCAGGAGCGGACCATCGGGTCGAGCAGGACATCCCGCTCGGTCCCGTCCGCCTCGACCAGGGAGAAGTCCTCGAAGTTCCAGAGGTCTGTGGAGACGGAGTACTCCCAGGCGGTGGCATGGATCTGGAGATCATCGAGGGCATCGAAGTGATCTCGGAGGTAGTCCTCTGCGTCTGGATGATCGGCCTGGATGCCGAATTCACCGAGGAGCACCGGCATCTCCCAGGCCTCCCCCTGCTCCGCCCACAGCGCCAGCCGCTCAGAGACTGGAGCGGTGGGCAGGGAGACCCCAAGAAACAGGCCGGGATCGTAGTAGTGCGGTGCGAAGACGAGCCCGTCTCCCACAGGCGGGGAGATCCGGGTGCTGGCGAAGCCGCCTTCCGTGCCGGGGTGTCCAAACAGGACGAGCCGATCCGGCGCTGCGGCGTTGATCCGAGCGGTGGTCTCGGTGAGCACGCCAGGCAGGGTGGTTGAGGACCACTCTTCACGATCCGCGTTTCCCCAGAACGGCTCGTTGATGATCTCAAAGCCGATGACCCCGGCTCGATCGGCGTGTCGCGCGGCCATTCGCTCCCACATGGCATAGAACGCGGTCTGTGCGCCGCTGGAGTCGGACCAGAAGGCATCCCAGGAGGACCAGGACTCATCGTCGGTGAGGTAGCCGGTGAACCAGGTCTCGCAGTCTGAGCGAGGGACTCCCGGAGTGTCTTCCGCGGTGGTCCAGTCTGGGAAGCCGTCTCCACAGTAGCGCTCTGCGTAGAGGTCCTGGTGGAAGTCCACGATGGTCCACAGCCCCCGATCCCAGGCCGCATCGAGCAGCAGATCGTACTGGGCGAGCCACACCTCATCGTCCGCTCCAGCGACCGGCTCCATCGCCGCCCAGGAGAACGGAACCCTCAGGACGTTGATCCCCCAGCCCTCGGTCGCATCGAGGTAGTCATCGAGGGCTGCGGCGTGGTCTCCCGTGATGTCAAACGGCATGTAGGGCGGCATCTTGCTGCGCCCGCCTGCGTTGACTCCCCGGAGGATCACGCGACGACCGTGCTCATCGACAAGGTGCGTGCCCTCAATGGCGACCAGCTCGGAGCGCGGCGGATCGATGTCGCAGCGATCCGTGCTGCAGGCGAGCAGCAGGACGATCATGGTGTCCACCGGACAAGGCAGCTCACCACAGCTCACCACAGCTCACCACAGCTCACCCCCGCTCAAGCACTCTACTCGGTGCGGGTCTGCTCGATGAACGCCAGCACGTTGTCGGCGACGGCGTTGGGCTGGTTGAACATTGGCGAGTGTCCAGAGGTCTCAAGGACCACCAGCTCTCCGTTCGACTGAAGCGTCTCTGCGTCTTCTCCCAGCCCGACGGGCACCACGAAGTCGTAGGCCCCCCAGAGCATCAGGGAGGGGAGGTCGATGCGGTCGAGCTGATCGGTGAGGCTGGTCTGCTCGATCTCGGCATCGAGCAGCAGGTTGGTCTGCCCGCCGGTCCACTGTGCGGTCAGCAGGGACTCCGGTGAGGCCAGCAGGTAGCCGCCCTGCCCCCAGAAGCTCAGCCCGTCGTCCCAGGTGATCCCCTCAATGAGTCCCTCGGCCTCGAAGGCATAGCGGTTGATGCTGAGGCTGTCGTCTGAAGTCAACCGATCCAGATCTACCCCTTCAGCGAAGGAGACGATCTCGGTCCACTCCACCTCATTGCGGCCCGCCTCCAGCTCCTCTCGGCCCTGATCGAGCAGCATCGGGACCGCGTACTGGTTGAGCAGCGGGACATCGTGGGCACCATCGATCTCGATCCAGCCGACAAGCTCATCGCGGGTCTCCGCCCGAAGGAGCGTCGCGCACCCCAGCAGCCCGCCCCAGCTGTGCCCCATGAGGTAGAGGTCGATGTCGTCTCCATAGCGGGCCTTCAGGGCACCGATGACCGCGATGACATCGTCGACCATGCGATCGATGGTGATGGACTCGGGGCTGTAGCTGCCTTGAGAGGCCCCCTGCCCTCGCTGATCGAGGTAGACCATCACCGCCTCGGCCTCCAGACGCTCCGCCCAGGTGCCGAGGTTGTACGCCTGACCGCTGCCCCCCGGGCCGCCGTGAAGGAAGAGGATGAATGCGCCGGGCTCGGGATTGCCCTCAGCGTCGATGAGCAGATCCGCCCCGTCGACACGCAGGAAGAAGGTGTCGTCCAGCATCCCGGAGCAGCCCAGAAGCAGCATCGAAATCATCCGGCCTCCCTCAGACCAATCTCCAGGACCGCAAACGGCGCAATGCTGTCGTTGTAGGGAGTCTGGAGGAGGAGGGTGGGGCGGAGGAACCAGCGGAGGTGATCGCGCCTGGGAAGTCCGCTGCCGATCCCGATCGCAGCGGTGGGCATGAGCCCCAGCTGACCAGCAAAGCGCTTCCGCTTCAGCTCCCCATCGACGAGGGTGTAGGTCGGTGCAGCACGGGCCATCCAGGTGCCCCCGCCGCCCAGGACGATCTCCGCATCGAGCCCCCACACTGTCAGCCGAGCGCCACCCTCCAGCTGTGCGAGGATCCGGGCGTGGCTGCCGGGGTGGATGTAGCCGGCGACTTTTGGCCCCCCGAAGAGGGACACGGAGAGCTGCCGTTGGGTGCTGCCCGGTCGGACATACGACAGCCCCAGGCTGGCTCCGGGGTTGAGGCCGAGCTCTGAGAAGAGCGCTACAGCGAGCAGGGGACCCGGCAGCAGGACTCCAGAGACATAAGGGCCCCCTATTGAAGCCCGGAAAGGCTCAGCTGACAACCAGCGCGACCGGACAGTGGTCCGATCCGAGCACGTCGCTGAGGATTTCCGAGGAATCAACTCGACTCACGAGTGATTCCGAGACCATGAAGTAGTCCAGCCGCCAGCCAACGTTCCGGCCTCGGGCGCCGCCCATGTAGCTCCACCAGGAGTACTTCTCGGTGGCATCGGGGTAGAAGTGGCGGAAGGTGTCGACGAAGCCAGCAGCGATCACCCCGCTGAGGTTCTCTCGCTCCTCATTGGTGAAGCCGGCGGAGCGGCGGTTGGAGGTTGGACGGGCGATGTCGATCTTCTGGTGGGCGACGTTGAGGTCTCCGCAGTAGACGACCGGCTTGATCTGCTCCAGCTCCTGGAGGTAGCGCAGGAATGCCGGATCCCACTCCTCAGTCCGATAGGCCAGCCGGGGCAGGCCGCGGCCGGAGTTGGGGGTGTAGACGGTGATGAGGAAGAAGTCTTCCAGCTCAACGGTGACCACCCGCCCCTCAAGGTCTTCGATGTGGTCGCCGAGACCGAACCGGACCGAGAGAGGCTCGGCGCGGCAGAAGATTGCGGTGCCGGAGTAGCCGGCTTTGTCTGCCGGATTCCAGTACTGGTAGGGGTGGTCTGGGAGACTCAATTTGGCCTTGGCCTCGTCGGCCTTGATCTCCTGGAGGCAGACGATGTCGGCATCCATTTTTTGCACTGAGTCGACAAAACCCTTCTTGATCGCTGCCCGGATTCCGTTGACATTCCATGAGACGATACGCATCTGGGACCTCCGCTGTGGAGCGACTCGTAACGCGTACTTCTCCCCTGGTTCGGCCAGAATGTGACCGAACAGAATGAAGCCGCTCAGCGATCCGCAGCAGGCTCTTCGAGGTCGTCGAGGACCCGGCGGACCTTCATCCCGGTGTGCTCGATTCGATC
>JBLHNG010000379.1:0-8255 GCA_047621685.1 Myxococcota bacterium
GCGAGACATTCAGCGGCGAGACCGGCTTTCCGCTGTCGGTGGAGTCTCGCTGGCTGGAGCGCATTGTCGTGCCGGGCGGGTGGAGCCAGTGATGGATCGCCGCCGGTTCCTGCTGTCTGGACTCGCCGGGATGGGTGTGCTGCTGGCGTCTGGGCGGGCACGGGCAGGGGGGAGAGGGCGAAAGCTGCTGGTGTACTTCAACAGCGGCGGCTGGGATCCCACCTTCGTCTTCGACCCCCACTTCGAGTCCACCGGGGTCGAGGGCGATCCGAGCAGCACTGCGGCGACTGTCGGGGGCATCGCATTCGCCGATGCAGCCTCCCGTCCGTCCGTGCGTCGGTTCTTTGAGTCGTATGGCGCCACCACCGCGGTGATCAACGGCATCGGGGTCAGCTCGATCAGCCACAGCCAGTGCGTCCGGCTCATCCTCACCGGCTCCCGAAGCAGCGACGCCGCGGATCTGCCATCCCTGCTCGCAGCCCGAATCGGCACCGACCTCGCGATGCCCTACCTCGTGGTCTCCGGGCCGCGCTACCCCGGCACGCTCGCACGCTACATGGTCCCCCTCAGCCACACCCTGACCGCCACCGCTCAGGGCACGCTGCCCGCGGGTGTTCAGGCGGATCCCGAGCACGAAGCACTCATCCGGGCGTTCCTGCTGGAAGAGTCTGAGCGGCTGTCGGGGGGAGATGGTGACGGGCTGTATGGCCAGTACCGCGATGGGCTGATGCGTCAGGACCTGCTGAGCGGGGGCGGGCTGAGCGTGCCGGAGGATCCGACCTTCGACGATGACCTCGCCAGCGCCATCACCGCCTTGTCTGACGGCTCTTCCGCAGCGGTCATGCTCCAGGGAGACCTGCCGAACCTGACCACCTGGGACACCCACAACGACAACCAGCTCAAGCAGGACGCCGCCTTCGAGCACACCTTCGATCGGCTCACCGACCTCATCGGTCGCCTGGAGAGCACCGCTGGGACCGACGGGCAGTCCCTCCTGTCGCAGACCACGGTGGTGGTGCTCTCCGAGATGGGCCGCACCCCGCTGTACAACGGCACGTTTGGCAAGGACCACTGGCCAGTCACCTCGGCGATGCTGGTGGGGGCCGGGGTGGCGGGCGGTCAGGTGGTGGGGGCGACCGACGGCGGGCTGTCCGCAGCGCGCATCGACCTCGCGACTGGGGAAGCGACCGACTCCGGCGAGACCCTGGACATCTCCGCCGTCCTCGCTGGGCTCCTCACCGCCTTCGATGTCGATCCTGGCGATGCGTTCCCCGGGGTCACGCCGCTTCAGGCACCGATCGCTTGAGGCTCCTTCAGCGACTCACCTGCACAACGTCCGTCCCTATGCAGCGTCACCATCACCGCCACGAACCTTCCACACCGCCAACCCGCCAACAATCAACACCAGCGACAACCCAGTCGCCAGCTGCGGATGAATCTGCGCAACCTCATAGGCATTCCGGTTGTCCCCAAGCATCTCCTGCGCCCGTCCAATCGCCAGCGAGATCCGCCCCATGACGGTGTAGCCAAAGCTCGCCCCAAAGGACAGCATCAGCATCAGCACCCCAAACCGACTCACCCCTCGCATCACCTTGTTGTGAGGCGCTGAGAAGTAGAAGTGCAGCAGGGTCGCAGACAGCCCGAGGACCAGCAGCACCGCAGAGAACAGCCCCGCACCATCAGCCTCCCAGTTCCAGAAGCCGTGGGTCGTCCAGACCTCAGCGAGGTTGGGCATCGACTCCTTGACCTGCGTAACCAGCCGTCCGCTGGCCTCTCCCGTCATCTTCACCCCGGCAAACGCCGCGACCAGAAACGCGATCGGGATGCGGGCCAGCCAGCTGTACTTTCGGGTGAACTTGGTAAACAGCAGAAAGAACATCGCCAGCGGCGCGAACAGGCCCACCCGCGACGGCGTCCAGGTGTCGGCAAACACCAGCTTGTCGATGAGGTTGGGCTGGAGCACGCCGTAGAAGACCTCGACCACGCCGTAGCCGATGGACACCCCGAGGAAGAGGTGCTCGGCGAGCTTGTAGATCGGGTTGTCTTCGTAGAGGTAGCTGAAGATGCACAGGGTGAGGAAGATGCTCAGCCAGGCGCCAGCGATCTCGATGGTTGCGAGCGGCTCCATGACTATGCCTCCTCGCGCGGGGTGGTCAGGAAGTAGGCGATGTTGCCCGCGATGATGAGCAGCACGATGAACAGGTGGCCGAGGCTGAGCACGTTGTAGCCAGCGATGCCCAGCAGGCGGGTGCCCTCAGGGGGGCCGTCGGGGAAGACGAGCATCTCGTACTGCGCGCTGCCGGGGATGCCGGCAGACAGTCCGCGGAGCTGGTTGGCCTTAAAGAACGGGATGTAGTCCGGCCCGGAGACCGCAGTACAGGAGGAGACGATGTTCAGGCTGTACTGTCCCTGGATCTGGAGGACGTACTCCTGGGTGCCCGGGAAGCCGGCGGAGACGCTGACGATGAGCGGGAAGTCCTTGGCCTGTCGCACTCCGCGCATGATCGGCAGGGTGGACACATCGGTGCCCTCGTAGTCCTTGGGGAACGCCTTGGGGATGTTCTCACCGATGGACTTGATCGCCAGCTCCTTTCCGTCCTTGAAGCCGAGGAACACCCAGTCCTCGCCGTAGACCTTGCCGTACTCCTCAGCGATCTCCTTCATGATCGGAAGGACGAGGGGCGGGGCAGAGGGCCAGAGGGTCGCGGAGACGATCTGGATGTCCTTGCGGAACAGGTGGTGGAGGTTGGCTCGGAAGAACGGCTCCAGCTCAGGACGGGAGGACGGGTCGAAGTCCGCAGACAGGAAGATCTTGGAGCCGTTTGGAAGCTCCTCGACGGTGTCGTAGAGATCATGGACCCGGCTGTCGATGCGGAACGGGAAGCTGACCGGGAAGAGCATCGGGATGAGGATGGACAGCGCCATCCCCACAAAGATCCAGCGCCGGTCGAGGTTCTGAAAGCGTACAAGGAAGTCAAACATGGCTCAGTCCGCCCCCAGGTGTGAGCGCTCGATGCCCAGGATGATGCGCAGGCCCGTGGCGATGGCGCCCAGTGCAGCGCCGATGAAGATCGCCCGGCGGGCAGCGATGTTGGGCACGTCCATCAGCCAGTTCATGAACTGAGAGAGGAAGTTCTCTGGGAGGAAAATCAGGGTCCAGTCTCCCAGCAGCCCGGAGATGGCCCCGGAGATGGTCTGTCCGAGCAGCTCCCCGGCCGGCACCCGGGCGATCATGACGATGATGGCGGCGGACAGCAGGACTGTTGCGTCGAGGTTGCGTGCGCGGAAGGCCCGGAACGCCGCGGAGGCGATGTAGAAGGCCAGCAGGGCGAACATCGTGGCGTTGAGCGGGGTGAGGATGTAGTCGTAGATCCACCGGTAGGCGAAGCCATCGGAGATGCGCTGAGCACCACCGGAGAAGCCCGCGATCAGGGTGACGACCAGTCCGACCAGCATCACGACCTTGTACTGCCAGTCTTCCTGGCGCTCCAGGATCTTCGGCAGGTTGACCTGGATGAGGTTGATGAGCCCCAGGAGGAACGCGCCCGCAGACACGATGACCCCCCACTCCAGGAGGTTCTCCGTCAGCAGGTGGTAGCGCCAGTGGGGGATGAAGAACTCGCCGACCATCAGGAGGCCGACGACGAGGCTGATGATCAGCGGGATCGTGCTGCGCATGTCGTCTCCTCAGTGGCCGATGGTGTAGAGCTGGACGACGAAGTCGTAGCCGAAGGTGGCGAGCACGGTGCCGATGATCAGCGACGCGACCACGAAGACCTTGACCCAGTCGCTCGCCTTGAGGGACGAGACGAGCCGGGGATCGCGGCTGAGGTAAGCAGACACGGCAAACAGCTCCTCGCCGATGAGTGTGTAGTCACAGGCAGCGATGAAGAAGGGAAGCTGGGTGGCCTCTGCGGTGCCGGCGATCTGGATGGACTTGTTGACGAAGCCGGTCTCCGCGAGGATGAGCGACTCGGCGAAGAACCGACCGAAGTAGATGTTCGTCGCCGGCTTCTCCCTCAGGATGATGCCGTTGGTGCCCGCACAGAAGGCGAACTGCTCCGACGAGATGAACCGGGTGTTCGCCGGGGTGTAGGCGTCGGGGTAGCCGGCCTGGTAGAAGCCAGCCTTGACGACCTCGTCGGCGACCTCGCGCACAATCGGGATGCAGCAGGAGACGATGATGTCCGACTGGTACTCCGCGACCTTCTCGGCGATCTGCCCGAGGATGAGCATGCTGGCGATGGTCTGGATGTCCTGAAGCTCGTCGATGCCCGGCACATACAGGATCGGGCGGCCCATCTCGGTGGCCCGTCCGATGCCCTCCTCGATGGCGTCGATGCCAGAGATGCGCCGGATGAAGATCGGCTCACCGCGGCGGGCGCGGGCGGTGAAGACGTGCATCATCACCCCCACCGACACGATCATCAAAAACAGGAGGATGTGACCGAGGTTGAGGTTGAGCCAGTAGCCCCGGGGCTCTCCGGCGACGGACTCGGTGAGGTCACCGCTGGAGACGATGGCCTGGGTGTAGGTGACGATGTCGGCGTCGAAGGCGTCTTCCCGAGCGGCCTTGTCTGTGTCAGACGCATCCTCCACGGGCTTGGCGCGCCGCGGGAAGGTCGGGGAGGACGCGCTGAGCGAGGCGACCCGGTAGAGGTAGCGACTCCTGGGGGAGGCCAGCTCCGGGTTGGCGGTGACCTGATCGGTGTAGTCCTCCGTGTCTCCTGGCAGGGGGGACTCGACCACGAGCTCCCATGGTCCCGCTTCGGTGTCGGCCCTCAGCACGAGGTAGCCGATGGCGTCGGGCTGCGGGGTCCAGGTCAGCTCAAGGTCCAGGCCGCCGCCGTACTCAGGCACTTCGATCGCGAAATCGGTGACCGCAGCCTGAGCGGTGGGTGTGAGGAGCTGGAGGAAGCAGAGGAAGGCGAGGATCATGTCTCAATGACCTCCACGTTGGCCCGGGGAATTCTGGCCTCCTGGCCGTCCTCGAACTGGATGACCATCACCCGGGCGCGGCTCTCGCTCTCCAGCACCTCAGGCTCGACAGGGAGGGACACGACCCGACCGAGCTGGCCGAAGTGCGGTGCGCGGATTCCGCGGACGGGATCGCCGATGGAGATGCCGACCGGCTCGGGCGGGGTGAACCGCTCGGTGGAGACCGCCTCGGCGTAGGTGACCACGACCTCGGGGCGGATGACCCCGGCACGAATCTGGGTGGCGCCGTTGATGCTGGCGCGCTGGCCGACCTTCTTCTGCAGCAGGCTGAAGGTGCCCGGTGCCATCTGGATCTCGCCGAAGCCCTCGGTGACCACCAAAGTCAGGCCGAGGTCCTCGCTGCCGGTGATCGCCACGCCGACCTCGTAGCCGAGCAGCTCCTTGATGTCGTCGTAGTCAAACCCCCCGGTGACCACCCCGGCGAGGCCCATCTTTACGGCAGCCTGGAGGGTCGCGAGGGAGAGGTAGGCACCGCCGACCACGATCTTGCCCTTCATGTCGGCAGTGATGTGCTCGGGCTTGAGCACCGCGTCGGGACTCTCCACCCCCATCACCAGCTCCGCCTTGACCTCGCCGCCGAGTCCGAAGATGCCCTGGATGAGGGTGGCAGCGGCCTGGATGACGCAGCCCTCGTTCTCGATCAGCTCGACGACCGTGCCGTCGATGTAGGCGTCGATCTCGACGGGCACGGGGTGGGCCTGGAAGATGACCTGCCCGGTGATTGAGGAGACGGACTGGATGGTGCCGGTGACGATGGCTCTTGCATCGGACTTGAAGAAGCCCATGATGCCCTCGGTCTCGGCGATGACCTCGTCCTTGGTCACCGAGTCACCGACGGACTTCCTCAGCAGGCCCTTGAGCCGGGAGGGGGCCACGCCGAGCTGGTTGGCGACGTTGACCGGGAAGATCTTGCCGGGCAGCTCGGTGCGGGCGACGACCTGGTCGGCGGTCACCCGGTCACCCACAGACACCATCACCTCGCCCTCCAGGGGCAGGCGCCGGTCCTTGACCAGGATGGTGTGCTCGGTGACCTTGAGGCCAGGGGTAAAGACGGCGGCCATCAGCGCACCTCTCCATCGGTCGGAGCTTCAGGGTACTCCTCCAGCGCGGTCACCCACTTCTGAAGCAGCGGGACCCGGACTGCGGCGTCCTCGGGGATGATGATCGGGCGGCCCCGGGTGTCGATGACCAGACCGACCACCCCGCCGCGCAGCTTGCCGGTCCACTTCTTCCCAGGACCGGCCCCGACATCGAGGTGACTGGCGAGGGGAGTGAGGGTGGCTTCGGCGTGATCGTCGACGTCGAGCGGGTAGCGCCGCAGCTCCATGTCAGTCAGCTTGTCGTTGATCTTCGTGCCGTCGGGCAGGGTCAGGGAGACCTCCAGGGCGGGCTTGTCGGCAGCGGGGCGGCCGACCGGGGCGACCACGGTGCCGAGGTAGACGATGCAGTCCCGGTCGAAGACCTCAGTGGCGGCCTGCTCGTTGACCGTAGAGAGCACCCCGAGGTGGGGCATCATGAAGATCGAGTCCACCGCAAGCTCGGTGATGCCTTCCGGCGCGTAGGCGTCGATCATCATGCGCATCGACTGCACCCGGCGCGGCGCATGGGAGAGCACTCCGCCGCTGCCGACGATGAGGTCGAGCTTCATCATGTTGACGAGGGAGTCGCTGTCGGACTGCCGGAAGGCGTCCGCGATGGTCCGCTGCTTCTGGATGCCCTTGAGCCCGACCGCGAACTCCCGGTGCTGAATGAACGCCAGCCGCAGCGCCTCTCGGGCGATGGCCTGCTCGATCTTCAGCTCCATCAAGGTCTGAGGGATGGTGGTCGGCCGGATCATCTTGTTGCCGATCCGGTTGCGCAGCTGCTTCTCGTTGATGTCGAAGGGCACCCAGCGGAGGATGGCGGGCAGACCGGCTTCGGCGAGCACATTGGAGACGGAGTAGGACATGCCGAGGTTGGCGGAGACGGTGCGATTGAAGATGGTGTCGAAGACGCTGAACACGTCGGTGGTCGCGCCGCCGATGTCCACTCCGAGCACGTTGATCTTCTTGTTGCGGGCGATGGTCTGCATGATGCGACCGACCGCGCCGGGGGTCGGCATGATCGGAGCGTTGGTCCAGGTCATCAGCTTGTCGTAGCCGGGGGCCTGGGCCATGACGTGCTCCATGAACAGGAGGTGGATGCAGTCCCGGGCTGGCTCCAGGTTCTCGGTCTCCATGAGCGGTCGGAGGTTGTCGACGATGGAGAGGTCACTCAATCCACCGAGCAGCTCTTTGATGGTCTCGCGCACCTCGATGTTGCCGGCGTAGATGATCGGCAGGTTGAAGCCGCCGCCGAGCCGGGTGCGGGGACGGGCCGCCGCGATGCGCTCGGCGAGGGAGACGACGTGCTTGACCGTGCCGCCATCGATGCCGCCCGCCAGGAGGATCATGTCGGGACGCAGCTGCCGGATGCGCTCGATCTGCTCGTGGGCGGGGCGCTTGTCGTTGGTGGCGAAGGTGTCCATCACGATGGCCCCAGCCCCCAGCGCAGCCCGCATGGCGCTCTCGGCGGTCATGCTGCGGACCACCCCGCCGACCACCACCTGGAGGCCACCGCCGGCCGATGACGTGGAGATGTAGGCGTCGACCCCGACGTTGCCCTCTGCGGGGGTGATGATGCCGGAGCCGTCGTCAGCGACCAGCTTGCGCCCGGACAGCTCGGCGATCTCCTGGGCGGCGTTGAGGACCCCGCGGGTGACATCCTCAAACGGAGCCTCGACCGTGGTGGGGGCCTCGCCACGGTAGGTCTGTCGGTAGACCCCGTCGACCAGCTCAATGAGGATGGCCTTGGTGGTCGTGCTGCCGCAGTCGGTGGCGAGCACGCTGCGAAGGGGCCGGTGATCTTCGCTCATCGGCGCTCCGTTTCTGTGTTGAGTTTTTCGATGCGCTCGATGAGGTAGTCCAGGCCGCGTCGGTCTTCTAAGAGCCCGGCCATGGCATCCCACTCGCTCGCGGAGAGCACAGCGGTGACGGACGGGGAGAGGACGTGCATGAACTGACTGCCAACAAACGAGAGGGGACGCATCGACTCCAGCGCCAGGATGGCGGGGACGGTCAGGCCGAAGCGTACGACGAACCGGGCCACCCGGTCCACTGCCGCTGCGGCTTCTTCGCTGACGATGAGGTCGCTCATGTCGTGCCCTGTGAGCCATCGCTCAGCCAGTCACCCAGCGCCGCTGACACGACTTCCTGGTTGTCCGGACACCGCAGCAGCAC
>JBLHNG010000380.1:0-8247 GCA_047621685.1 Myxococcota bacterium
GCCGCTGCTGCCGGTGCCGGGGTCACCTGGGGGCCGGAGCCGTCGACGATGACCACATCCTGATCGTTGTCGGTCAGGGTGGCGTCGTTGAGCTCGCCGCCGCCGCTGCCGCTGTATCGGGCAGCGGTGGGGAGCTTGACGAAGGAGCAGCCGTTGAGGACCGGAGCGCCGTCGTCGACCTGAAGGCCGACGATCTTGCTGCGGGTGATCTCACAGTTGGTCAGGGTGCCCTTTCCGCCTGCGCGAACCCAGACACCGATGGCCTTGCCGCTGGTGATCTGGCAGCTGGTCAGGGTCGGGTCGGCCCCACCCCAGATGACCACGTCCGGTCCGATGTTCTTGGAGATCTCACAGGACTCCAGCGTCGGCTTCGCGCCATCGTAGATGGTGATTCCGTTGGAGGTGTGACCGGAGATGCGGCACTCCTTCAGAGTCGGGGAGGCCCCGCTGATGCCGACGCCGACGCGGGCAGCGGTGAGGATGCTGCACCCGGTGAGGGTGGGCTTGGCCTGATCGGTGATCCACACGCCCATGTGGCGGCTCTTGTGGATACGGCAGTCCTTGATCACCGGGTTGGCGCGTCCGCCGATGACCAGCTCGCACAGGGCGTGGTTCTGGATGTCGCAGCCCTCCATGAGGCCGCCAGCATTCTCAAGGAAGGCCACGCCGTTGGCGGGACCACCACTGAGCTTGCAGCGGGTGAGGGTCGGGGCACCACCGGTGACCACGATGTCGGGCTCGGCGTGGTCCTGAAACTTGCAGTTCTCCAGGGTCGGGGTGCCGCCGCGCACGACGACACCGGAGCCGGCGTTGTCGTGGAACTGGCAGCTCTTGAGGAGAGTCGTGGCCTCGCCCTGGATGCCCACACCCGGCGCACCGTTGTCGCTGATCTCACAGGAGGTCAGCGTGCCAGCGGCGGTGCCAGTGAGGCTCACCCCGTTGGTGGCGCTGTGGTGGATGTGGCAGCGACGCAGCGCGGGGGTGCCGCTGATGATGGTCACGCCGATTCCGGTGCTGTTGGCGATCTCACAGCCGGAGAGGACCGGAGCGGACTCTCCACCGATGCGGACCCCGGCGCTGCCGTGGATCCGGCAGCCCTTCAGGCGGGGGCTGGCGGCACCGATGATGGTGATGCCGTTGGAGATGATCTCGCAGTTCTCCAGCACACCGGAGACCGTATCCTGGAGCTTGGCGCCGGAGATCCGGCACTCGATGAGGCGGGGAGCCGAATCTCCGGAGAAGCCGAGGTCTGCGATGTGGCACTCCGTCAGGAGCGGCTTACCGCCGGAGACTCCGAGCCAGGAGAGGCTGCACCCGGCGATCGTGACCCGACCACCACCGATGTTGACATCTCCGGTGATGATCACCGCTTCAGTCTCGCCGTCGCCCATGAGGGTGAGGTCGGTGTCGATGGTGAGCGCTTCGGTGTAGGTGCCCGGAGCGATGGAGATGGTCGCGCCCTTCGGGGCGTCCTTGAGCGCTTCTGCAATGGTTGAGAAGTCCGCGTCCTGTGAACCAACGCTGAGCGAAACCTTGCCTGCCATCTGAACCCCTATTTATTACTTGCAGCGGTCATAGCGTTGGCGGCAACCCACCACCTTCAGCTCGACCTGTGCCACTCCGTCGTTGATCATGTCGATGCGTCGGGCGGCCCTGCGGGACAGATCGATAACTCGCCCGGCGGCATACGGACCGCGATCATTGATCACAACCCGCACGCTCTCTCCTGTATCGGTCCGGGTCACCTTGACGACGGTGCCGAATGGAAGGGTCTTGTGGGCCGCAGTGCGCTTGCGGGGACGGAACGTCTCGCCCGACGCCGTGGCGTTGCCGCGGAAGCCCGGTCCATACCAGGAGGCTTTTCCGGTCTGCACCGGCTTCTTTGCACACCCCACCACGAACATCAGCAGGACAATCAGCTTCATTGTGATCTCTCCGAGGGCAGCTTCATCGTGATCTCTCAGAAGGCATGGCATCCATGATCGCATGTGCGGCATCCCCAGCGGCGAGCACCGCGACCACTGCCTTCGCATGCGCGGGCTCGGTCAGCGGCAGGAGGCCGGACTGGATCTGCCCGCCGCGGTCACAGCAAACCGGGTGGGCCGCCGCCAGACCAGCGACCTCACCGGGGCTGCTGAGCCCCAGCGCGGCGAGGGCGGGTGGTCCGAGGAGGGCGAACACAGCCGGGGTGCGGTTGGCGACTCGCCCCTGGAGCGCCAGCGCCACCCGACCCATGCTCCAGCGGGGGTTCAGCTCGACGACCGGCTTGAGGCGGTAGCTGCTCCCGTCGGCATACACAAGGGCATCCACGCCGAGCGGGCCGCGGTATGCCGGCAGCGCGGTCGCACAGTGCGTGCCGACTGCGGTCGCAACCCGCTGCATGCGTCGGGCGTCCTTGCCGTCTCCATGCAGCCAGCGCACGAGGGGGCCGGGGAGGTCATCGGTGATGCGAGAGAGCCAGTGGCCGAGGTACTGGCCCCGGCTGTCGGTGAAGAACCGGGTCGTGCCCTCCAGCCGAGCGCCGTCGTCGGTCATCGTGAAGTGGAAGGAGAGGTCAAGGATCCGGGGCAGCCACGGCTCGACCACCACCGCACCCTGGCTGCGAAGCGTTCGGGTCAGCCAGCGGCGCTGCGGCTCGGTCAGTCCACCGTCCACCCGCATGGCCCCCCGACCCGCGGCCCCCAGCTCTGCCTTGATGACGCAGGGGCCGTCGAGGGTGGCCTCAGTCTCCTCGGTGGTGGTGCAGCGATGCCCGATGGTGGAGGTTGGAGCAAGCCAGTCTGAGCCGTCGAGCACCGCAGACAGGACGGGCAGCGCAGCGGACTTGCGGTGCCACTTCGCGCGGGCGGGCTGCCAGGGCTTCGCGCCGAGGGGGGCGAGCAGGGTCGCAGAGGCCGGGCTCACACCCCACGGAGAGAGGGGGCCGAGGGTCCGCCGGGCCAGGGGGTGGTCGGTGAGGTCGCCGTCATGCAGGGTCAGCTCGGGGATGGAGATGCCGACAGCACGAAGGCTGCGCAGGTGGTCGGTGCCAGGACGGCGGCGGAGCAGCACGGCGTCGTCGGCGACGGCCAGGAACATCGGCAGGCTCTCCAGGTCTGCAGCGAGGGTCCGGGCGATCTTCGGTGCCTGACCGTTCAGGATCTCCGCCTCACAGCCGGGGTTGAACCACCACACCCGCGGCGGACGTCCCCGGGAGTGGCCGAAGACCTCCAGCTCGTTGATGAACGCCTCGGTCAGCCCGGCCTGCTGGCGTCCCTCCCGGTCAAACCCCCTGCCCTTGCCTCGCGCGGCGGTCAGCGGTGGGGTGAGCAGGTCGGTCCAGGCACTCCAGTCGTCCTGCTCCGGCGGCTTCCACCGACGCAGCCAGCGCACCCCCTGGCGGACGTGGTTGATCTCGTCGAGGTAGACCGCCTGCATCAGCGCGGCGGTCTTGGTGTCTCCGGCGCGGGCGAAAGCGGCCTGGTAGTACCGGGCATGGTCGAGGTTGGCCTGCTCAAACGTCAGGCTCATGCCCGCAGAGAACGCCGCCGGGGTCTTCGCACCACGCAGGGAGCGCCAGAAGAAGTCGTTGACCGGGATCTCCCCCAGCGACACCGACAGCTCCGCCATGCGATCCAGGTACATCGTCAGGTGCCGCTGCTCGTCGAGCATCGTGGCGGCCAGCCCCCGACGAAACGGCCGCGGCGCATCGGGGAACCGCAGCAGCATCAGCGCCATCAGCTCCAGGGCGAGCAGCTCGTGGTTGGCGAAGAAGTGCAGGACGATCCCGCGACTGTATGGGTCGGAGAGGTCGCCGGGGAACGGCACGCGCACCCGGGAGTCTGGCAGGGGCAGCACGGCGGGTCGCCCTGGAGATTGGGGCAATGCGATGGCCGATCCGGGGCGATCATCCTCCAGCCGGGTCAGCGGCGCGAGCTTGTCTGACAGACGCGTGCCGGTGAGGATCTGTTCTGCCCAGTTCCTCAATCCTGGATCTCCTCTTCGAGCGTGAGGTAGTCCTCCAGCGTCTCGATATCAAGGACCCGCTTGGCGACGTGGTAGCGGTGACCGGCCCGGGCCATCGCGGCGAGGTCCTTCTCGCGCCGAGCGTCGCGCTTGCCCGGATCCAGGCGCCAGGGACCGAACCGGCGACGGCGGACATAGGCCACCGCGGCCTGGAGCGCCGGGTCGTGCTCGGCGGCCTCCTCCATTTCTTTAATCGCGGCGTCTGTGATCTCCCGGGGCACGCCCTTGGCACGCAGGCGCTGGGACATGTCGCGTCGGGTGACCCCGCGGTGGTGGTAGCTGGCGACCCAGTTTCTCGCGAAGGCCATGTCGTTGATGACACCTCCGTCCACCATCTTCTTGACGACACCCTCCATCACCTCAAGGGCCTCGTCCCGATCCCCCCCGTGCTCGCGCAGGCCCTTGTTGACCCGCTTCATCAGCGCCCGACGCAGCCCGCCGGAGCAGGGGTTGTAGCGCTCGATGTACCACCTCGCGACGTTGGTGAGGTAGCCCTCCGTCGGCTTCTTCGGCTTCTTCTTTTCCCGGGGCTTGCGCGCCTTCCGGGACCCAGACGAGCGACCACCCTCCGGGTCATAGATCCGCACTCCGGCGACGCTCTCGGAGATGTCTCTGTCGTTGGAGTTTCTGTCGTTGGAGTTCCTGTCCTCGCCCATCACTCCACCGTGATGCGTGACAGCTGACGCTCGAGCCGGCTGCCTCGTTCCGCATCCAGGGCGGAGAGCTGGGTGAGGACCTCTGCGGCCTGCTCAGGCTGCCCTTCGGAGGCGTAGGCGATGGCCTTCAGCTCCAGGGCGTCGGGCACGTACTCACTGGTCGGGTAGACCCGCAGCAGCCCGTCGACCCGGCCGAGGACCGAGGTCCATGCCGAGCGGTTCTCGTAGAACTCCGCGATCACCAGCTCTTTCTTCGCCAGCCGCTCCCGGCACTCCCGGAGCATCTCCTGGACCTCGGGCTGGTGCTCGCTCTCTGGGAACCGCCCCTCAAAGCCCGACCAGGTGTTGACCGCCTGACGGGTCCAGGTCTGGTCGCGGCCAGCAGCTTTCGGTGCTTTCTTATAGAGCGTCAGACCGATCTGGTAGACGACGTAGTCCAGCTCCGGGTTGCGGGGATGCATGCGCATGAAGTCCTCGTACGCCAGCCGGGCCTGGTCCCACTCATTCTTCCTGAAGAAGACGTCCGCGATCGCCAGCTCCGCCTTCACCGAGTAGGGATCATCCCGGTAGTAGTTGCGGATCCGGTTGAATTGCTCAATGGCTTTCGTGTAGTAGCCACGCTTGAGGTATTTCTGCCCCAGCTCATATTGCTCCTCAACGGTCAGGCCCTCACGCTCGGCCTGTGCGGTGGAGAAACCAAGCAGGATCGCGACCAGGATCCCTCTGCGCATGCCGGACATCATCACTCCTCTGTGGTGCAGTACTCCTGCACAATGAGCGCAGGCAATATATACGGTCAGAGCCAACCCCGGAGATGTTGGTAGGAGTCCACATGTCAAACACACCGCCAGTCAATTTCTCCCAGTTCATTGTCAGCCTCGCCAGCTCCGCGCTGGTACATCTCGGCGAGATCGCCGAGCCTGGCAGCAATGAACCAAAGGTCGATCTGACTCTGGCACGCCACACTATCGATCTGATCACCATGCTGCAGGAAAAGACCAGCGGCAACCTCAGCAGCGACGAAACCAAGCTTGTTGAGGCCGTTCTCGGTGATCTGCGAACGAAATTCCTGACCGTGAGCAGTGCCGACTGAATCCGGCACCAATAAGCGGATTGACACCCGGGAGAACCTGACGTACGGTTCCCCGCTGTAGTACCGGGGCAAGGAGTCCTTGTCCCACACTGAGGGGCCGATAGCATCGGCTCATGGAGGAGAATCATGAACAAGAACCACCTCTCGCTGCTCGCGGCACTCGCCATTGTCGGCTGCAAAGACAAGGGCGACACAGGCCCAGAAGATGCCGGCGGCTGCACTGTCGAGATCAAGGCCGAGTACCCGATCGACGGCCAGGCTGACGCCTACTACCGGTCTGCTGTTGAGTTCAGCCTCTCTGAGGAGGACTCCAGCGCGTCCATCTCCCTGGCAGACTCCAGCGGCGCGGCAGTCTCTGGCACCTCCAGCCTGGACGATGACAGCGAGTACGTCACCTTCATCCCTGACGCCGCGCTCGCTCCGTCCACCAGCTACACCGCCACCATCACCACCTGTGATGGCGACAGCAGCGCCTCCATCACCTTCACCACCTCCGCTCTCGGTACCGCGATGACCGGGGATCCGGCTGGTAAGACCTACGTGGTCGACCTGGCTGGCGGTCGCTTCGTGAAGCCCGCTGGTGTGGGCGACCTCATCGGTGGTCTCCTGGAGAACGCCATCCTCATTGGTGTCGTCTCCGCTGGTGCTGAGCTGGAGATCCGAGGCGCCATCAGCTCGGACACCTCCACCGAGCAGGACACCTGCACCCCCAGCCTCGACAACTTCCCGAACGCGGACTTCAGCGAAGCTCCGTACTTCGAGATCCCCGAGGGTGATGTTGAGATCAGCGTCGCTGGCTTCACCATCCAGATCAACTCGATGTCCATCTCTGGCACCTTCGCCGCAGATGCCTCCTACTTCGGTGGCGGCACCGTCTCCGGCGAGCTTGATGCCCGCGACCTCGGCCCCCTGCTGAAGGATCAGGTCGACGACACCAGCCCCGAGTACCTCTGCAGCCTCCTGGCTGGCTTCGGCGTCTCCTGCGTCCCCTGTGCCTCGGACAACGAGCCCTACTGCGCAGAGCTGAAGGTCGTCGACCTCATCGCTGACGAGCAGGCCGGCGAGCTGGTCCAGGTGGAGCTCGAGGACTGCCACGAGACCTGTGCAGCCTCCTGTGACAACAAGGAATGCGCGGACGCTTCGACCTTCGCGGTCTGCAACTGATCCTTCGCTTCTGACTGAACAGAACCCGCGGCATTTGCCGCGGGTTCTTTTGTTTTGGGTCCGCTGGACCTCTTTTTATGATTCAGACGAAAGCGGAATCCCCACTCGGGCCAGCATCGCCTGGAAGTCCGGCGGTGGCGCCCGATCACAGCGGACCTCTGCCCCGGTGATCGGGTGGGTAAAGCCCAGCTGCGCCGCGTGGAGGAGCTGGTGGTCGAGCCCGACGAGCAGGGGCTTCCAGGCCGATGGGCGCTTCTGCTTGCTGGCGTAGACCGGATCGCCGAGCAGGGGGTGGCCGATGTGGGTGAGGTGGACCCGGATCTGGTGGGTGCGCCCGGTCTCCAGACGACACTCGATGAGGCTCACCTCTCCGCCGCGGCCTGTGCCCGGAGGCCGGGAGGTGGCGAGGCTTCGGTAGTGGGTGACCGAGCGCTTGCCAGAGCCCGGCGGCACCACCGCGAACCGGAGGCGATCCTTCGGGTCGCGACCGAGAGAGGCGTCGATGGTGCCGTGGGTCGGATCCGGGCGGCCCCAGACCAGGGCGAGGTAGCGGCGGTGCACGGTGTGGGCGGCGAACTGCGCGCCGAGCCCGGCATGGGTGAGATCGGTCCGGGTGACCACCAGCACCCCGCTGGTCCCCTTGTCCAGCCGATGCACGATCCCCGGACGGGCCGGATCGCCGGGGCTCTGCCCGCTGGCTCGGATGCGATGCAGCAGCGCGTTGACCAGGGTGCCGTCGGGGTGGCCACGGGAGGGGTGGACCACCATGCCCGCAGGCTTGACGACCACCATCAGGTACTCATCCTCGTAGAGGATCTCGATCGGGATGTCCTGGGCTTCCAGGGTGGAGGGCGGCGGGGGCGGGATCTCCACCGTGACCACCTCGCCGCCGACCAGCTTCAGGCTCGGACGCACCGTGGCGTCGTTGACCCGGATCGAGCCCGACTTGATGAGCGACTGGATCCGGTTGCGGGACTGGGGGAGCTGACCGGTCAGCCAGCGGTCCAGCCGCCCGGCATCCTCCGGTGCGGTGAAGGTCTCCGGCATGGCTCAGCGGTGCTGCTTGAAGCGGTCCATGTACCCCTGGACGGCATCGGTGTGCTCAATGTCCAGCTCGCGCACGATCTCCTTGACGTAGCCACGGACGAAGGTGCCAGCGGGCAGGCGGTCGAAGCCGTTGTCCTCGATGGCTTCGAGGTAGCGCCGGGAGATCCGGGTGGCGTGGGAGAGGGCCTTGATGTCCATGCCGCGCAGCTCGCGGACCGCCTTGAGGAACCGCCCGTCGTAGCCCAGCCGGGCCGAGAGGCTCTCTGGAGTCTCCTCGATGGG
>JBLHNG010000381.1:0-8240 GCA_047621685.1 Myxococcota bacterium
ATCCGGCCCACCAGCAAACGGCGGACCGCCATCCCCCACCGCATCAACCACCGCGGCATCCGGATCCTGGAGGAAGATCTCCATGGTCCCGTCCTTGAGGTACAGCCGCGACTGTCGGTTGTCGTTGAACGCGTTGACCACCATGTCGCCAGAGAGGTAGGCGGTGTTCTCGTCCTGGGGCGCGCCGTCTTCGTAGGCTTCCAGGGTGTGATCGACGATGACGAAGGTCTCATACGCCGGGATCGTGCTGCCGGGCGGCAGACCGATGATGACATCGTCCACGCCCGAGATCTGCCACATGTCCAGGGAGATCTCCTCGGCAGTGGTGTTGCGCAGCTCGATGAACTCGTCGTAGCCCTCGTCGTCCCCAGAATGAGCGCCGTACCACATGATCTCGTTGATGACCACATCGCCCGGAGAGACTGAGCCGTCGGCAATGCGGGAGTCGCCCATCGCAAAGCCGTTGTCCCACAGCGAGGTGAAGTAGTCGGCGTACTCCTCCGCGATTCGTCCACCCTTGAGCACCAGCAGGAACTCGTCGTTGGAGACGGTGGCAGAGGAGGACCAGTTGAACGAGCCGGTGATGACGATCGGATCCTCACCCTCGGCGTCGATGAGCATGGTCTTGGAGTGCAGCCGCCCGCCGCCAGCCTGGTAGTCGCCGGGCTGCATGGAGGTGTTGTTGCCGTCCAGCCGCATCGGGATGCCTGCGGAGAGCAGCCGGTAGACCTCGTGGTACTGACCGTTGCTGTGGAGCTGCGAGCGGTCGACCACTCCGGCGATGCTGCGCCGCTCGTCAAACGGCAGGTCAGCGGTGCCGTCGGCTTCATTCAGCGCGTCAAACTCCTCCTGCTTGCGGATGAACGAGCTCCCGACCTGATCCTTGGTGAAGGCGAAGATGGTGAACCGCACGCTGGTCTGGGCGGCATCGACCAGCTCCAGGATCCGGCCCATGGCGTCTTCGTTGGGGGAGAACCAGACCTCGACCTCGGTGTCGCCGACCTGGTAGGACCGCTCGTTGTCCAGCTCGACCTTGTTGTTGCCGAACACCCCGGAGAACATCTGCTCGAACTCCGCGGAGAAGTCGTCGGCGATGGCGGTGGAGTCGATCTTGACGAAGTTGTTGGAGTTGCGGATGAGGTCGGTGGGGGTCCAGTTGGCGGTGCCGCAGAGCACAAAGCGCTCATCCACGATCATGAACTTGTCGTGCATGATGTGGTTGAGGTTGCCGACAACCATCGGGATGCCGCGATCGTCCATGCGGTCGTAGCCGTCGTTGTAGAGGTGGCCGGCGTCTCCGACCATCCGGATGATCACCCCGCGATCATGGGCCGCGACCATCGCATCGACGAGCGACTCATAGGAGAAGCCCATCACCGCAAAGTCGATGGAGGTCTTCGCCGAGTTGATCATCTCGACCATGGCGAGCACCGCGTCGGGATCCCACCAGGCATTCTCGTCGCGGGTGCCCGGCTCGTTGAACATCACCTCGACGGTGTTGCCCCGGGTGCTGTCGAGATCTTCGGCGGAGGGGACGGCATTGCAGCCGGTGAGCAGGAGAGCAATCACAACTCCACCCCCGCTTCCCATGCCGCTTCGAAAGCAGCCTCCAGGTCGGTCAGCTCGGTGCTGGGGGCGCCGAAGTCGTTGAGCACCCAGAGGTTGCCGTCGACCAGCTGGTCTGTGAGCACCTCCGCCCCGGCGAACAGCCGGTTGGCCGACCAGACCGGATGGGAGAGCATCATGCCCCTCGCGGTGTTGTACCGACCGGTGCGGTCGCGCTTGAGGTCGACGAGCATCAGGGTCGGGACCACTGCGTCGGAGAGCTGCCGCTTCTGCATGCCGGTGGTCTCTCGGGTGAGGATGGCGGAGCTGTTGGGCGAGGAGACGCCGAAGCTCGGACCAACCAGGACGCGCACGTCGAAGCCATCGACCGCCTTGGCGTACAGGGCGTTGATCATGCCCTCATCGGCCAGGTCGTCGGTCATCAGCCAGATGCTGCCCCGGGCATTGTAGCTGTTGTCGATCATTCGCTTGATGAGCCGCTCCTGAGGACCAAACCACAGCTCCAGGGAGAGGTCGGTCTGGGTCGGGTAGGACCAGCGGGCGTCGGTGACGGACTTGGCGAGGCTGTCGAAGGCGGTGCGCGCGGAGGCGTCGGTGCCGCCAAAGATCTGGTTGTGCTCGGCAGCGAAGTCCCCGCCGATGTCCTCACCACGGCCCCGCCACAGCAGGCGAGTGCCCTCCCCTTCGCCGAGGTAGCTCGCGGAGAGCACCTCGACCTCATCGACCACCAGCACGGTGTTGCTCATCACCACCTGCTCTGAGGACCAGGAGACGTCAGCGTTGATCGCGAAGTCGAAGTAGGTCACGGAGTCGTCAGCGTACTGCACGACCAGACCGGCCTCTTCGAGGGCGATGAGCCCGGACTGACCGGTGGAGTCGATGTCGGTGACCACCTCAACAGACACCCCCCGATCCGCCGCAGCGATGAGGGCCTCAGCCACCGCAGCACTCTCCAGACCCGGCACCATGAGGCCAACGTCGAAGGTGGCCGCAGCGATGCTGTCGACGAACGCGGTCTCGATGTCGGCCGCGCTGTTGGTCGGGGTCACGGAGACCTGATGGAAGGCCTCAGACATCTGGGGGCCGTCGCAGGCCAGCAGGAGCAGCGGGATCATTCGAAGCTCCCAGTAGAGTACGCACCGGAGTAGTCCGGTGAGTTGGGCCGACCCGGCGAGGCGAAGGTGTACGCCTGGCAGTCCGGCGCGATGCGATCGTTGTTGGGCACATCAACCTCAGCGGGGGTGTAGAAATGCCAGCTCCCCGGCTCCATGCCTGATCCGCCAAACATCAGCTCGACCCTCTCCATCGACCGGGATCGCACGAGGTCATAGCCCCCGGCGTAGGGCGGGCTGCCGGAGTTGCCGATCGGCTCGATGAGACGCTCGTCGAAGTCCACCAGGGTGAGCCGAAAGGGCTCTCCGTATTGGAGCGACAGCTCTGGAATCAAGGCGTCGGGTGTGGGGAAGCAGCCGGTGTCCTTCGTGGCGAGGAAGATGTGCTCGCCCACCGGGATGAGCGGCAGCTGAGGGAGGATGATGGTCACCTGTGAGCCGGAGTCAATCTCCAGCTGCCAGCCGGTGAGGTTGACCGACCGGGCGCTCTCGTTGCGCAGCTCGATGAACTGGTCCGTCGGGTCGTAGGTGCCATCAGAGGAGACCGATCCAGACCACATGACCTCGGAGATCTTCACACTGCCGCGCTCTCCACTGGAGGTCGCGGTGTCGGTGCCGTCCCGGTAGTCGATGGTCTGGGTGGTCTCCCCGGGGTCGGGGTTGCAGCCGAGCAGGAGGAGAGCGATCATCAGAAGCTGACCTCGGTGCCCGCCGACGCCGACCAGACCTGCGCGCTGCCGTCGAAGCCGAGCTGGTTGCCGGCCACCCGGGCGACCTCGATGTCGTAGTAGCCCCCAGGCAGGAACAGGCCACCGTTGGCGAACACCCGGGTCTTCTTGGAGAGGTCGTACTTCACGTCGAGGTTGACTTCGTGGCCGAGCATGCCGCCGACCCGCTCCTGGGCGGCGAACTCCTCGCGGGAGTAGCCCTCTGGCGGGGTGATGTTGTCGAGGTCCGCGAGGTCGATGAAGGTCGTCGCGGTGTCCCACATTGTCCACCACGACCCGCTCACCCGCCACTTGTTGGCCTGGTAACCGGCCCGACCGTGGATCGAGCGGGTGCCGGAGATGCGGGAGATGTCGTTGGGGTTGTCAGTGACCCCGAACATGCCGACGTAGGCGCTGGGGTGCCAGCCCATGAACCGGTTGGTGATGGTGCCGCCGATCTGGCGGGCCTTCATCGAGGTGTAGCCGTGGCTGGAGATGAGCCCGTCGGCATCGTAGGTAGCACCAGAGGCCTGGTAGAACTCCAGCCGCCCAAACCCGCCGGACTCCTCAGGCACGACCCGCAGCCCAGCGGTGATCGCGTAGCCATCGGTGTCGGCATCCCGGGCAACCAGCTCCTTCCTGTCGATCCCGTTGGACAGGTCAAAGGCACCATAGAGGCGAATGGAGTTGCTCTTGTAGCTGCCGCGCACGCCGTAGTTGGCCACCCAGTCGTTGTCGACGAAGTTGGCGAGGGTGCCGTTGTAGGAGATGTCCGAGCCAGTCCCCAATGCGCCGATGTCGGTGTAGTAGCCATACGCCCGGACGTTGACCCCCTTGGCCGGCTTCGCGCTGAGCAGTCCGCCAAAGCGCATGGTGCGGTTGTCGCCGCGGAAGCCGTAGATGGTGGTGTCGGACTGACCGAGGAACGACACGAAGTTGGCGTTGTCGTAGGCCGAGGCGCCGCCGACGATCGAGACCGGCATCAGCTCCAGAGAGACGACATCGGAGATCGGCACTTCGAGGAGGACCATGTCGAGCACATCTGCCAGGGCATACTCCGACCCACCGGCCAGACCGCCGACCTGGTAGAACTGCCGGCCGACCCGGGCAGTGATCTCCTGGTCGCCGAGCTTGTTGCGGTGCTCCATGTAGAGCCCGGTGAAGTACAGCCAGCCGCCAAACTCATTGACGCTGCCGATCTGATCGTTGCCCCACAGTCCGCGGTGGCTGGCGGCGACGACCATCCGGGTGCGCTTGTCGGCCTGGTAGCTCAGCTCGACGAAGCCGCCGGTGAACCCAAAGCCGCCGCGGTCGTCGGTGTCGAGGATGGACTGGTCGGAGGACTCGTCGAGGGTGCGGAGATCGAGGTTGTCGAACTCGTGCCACTGCGACTCAATGGAGCCGTGGACGCGGAGCTTCTCCTCTTGCTCGCCGGTCACGCCTTCGCGGTACTCCAGGTCGGTGCTCTGCGCGAGGGCGGATGCGGTCAGGATCGTAAGGAACAAGGGACCTCCTGGGGTCTTCTCAATTCAGAGTCGGTCGCGTTGAGGCTCAGAGCGTCTGGGTCTGCCCGACACGCATGATGACGATGGAGTAGACGTCGTAGCTGAGGATGACAGGCCCGGTGGCCTGGATGCGGGTGCCGATGTCGAACCCGACGCCCCGGCGGCTCAGCTCTGCGTCCAGTGAGATGGTGTGGATGATGCCGTCGTCGGCCTCGACCTCGAAGTCGCCAAAGGTAGACTTCTCGGAGATGACCGTGCCAGTGACCCGACGGACCTCACCGACATCAGCGCTGCCGAGACTGTCGATGGCCTCGGTGTAGTAGACGGGGTGGACCACATCGCGCTCGATGGCGACGATGTCGTGGGCGTAGATCATGTCGAGGTCGTAGGCAGTCCGCGCCCCACGCAGGGAGATGCGGACCTTGGTGCCGATGTCGAAGTGGGCGACCCGGGAGTCCCCGAGCACGAACACACCGCCGGTGGCATCCTCGACAAAGTAGGAGCCGTAGTACTTCTCGTCCGAGGCAATGTCGCAGCCGCTGGTCTTGAAGTAGTAGCGGGGGTGGAGGGTGACGACGGCCTCGACCTCCCACGGCAGGTCATCGGAGACGAGGGAGGTGCAGTCGGTTCCGCTGCCGAACTGGTCACTGCTGCCAAACGCGATGCTGCCCTCAGAGACCGGGAAGACCGCATCGATGAACGCCCCGATTCCAGCGCCTGGATCGGCGGGGAAGTCGTAGGGGGTGTCGGTGAAGGACACCGGCTCGATGACCTCCAGCAGGGATCCGACGTCGTCCCAGTCGGCGGTGGACTCGATGTCCTGACGGGGGGAGGCGCATGCGAGGAGGAAGACTAGCATCAGTACACACTCACCCAGTCGTTGTTGTCGATGTTCAGCTGCGGAGCGCCGCTGAAGAGGGTCAGCGGCGCGAGCACGTCCACACAGTCCCCCATCGAGAGCCCGATCGCATCGGCGAACCGGAGCGCGACGGTGTTGTCCCCGAAGACGAAGTCCGCACAGGACGAGCTGCCCCCGCAGGTCTCCGGCTCGCTGACCAGCTCTCCAAAGGCCCGGATGTTCTGGTTGAGGTGATCGGCGACGGTGATCGTCGTGGTGTTGCCAGGAATCACGTAGACCAAACCGCCAGCACCGGTGACGCTGAGGTCCGTCAGGCCGGTCAGCTCTGGGAGGCTGAAGTAGGTGGTGATCTCGGTGGCGACGAAGCTGACGGTGTCGCCGGGGGCGATTTCTTCGGCGGTGAGGCCGATGTCTGGGCCGAAGGTCTGCAGCCCGCCGCCGGCATCCGCCAGCCAGAGCTGGTCGATCTCGCCGCTGTACTCCGTGAAGTTGGCGACCACGGCATCGGTGACAGCAATGTCGATGCTCAACGCCCCGCTGGCGGGAGCGGCGTCGAGGATGTCCCCGATTCCTGCGGCGAAGTCGTAGGGGGTGGTGGTCACCAGCGCCGGATCCACCGCGCCGGCCCAGGCATCCGGGAACGCCGGCCCGTCGGTGCAGACCACCACGCCGCCGATTTCGGTGGTGAGCGGGGTCGGCGTGGAGGGATCGCCGGGGGCAGTCCCTCGGACGTCCTCAGGCTCCTGTGGGGTGCAGGCCATCATCAAGGCGACGAGGCTCATCGGATCTCCGGAGGCTGAGGTTGGTGTCTGCGATTAAGACGCAGGAGAGCCTGTGGCGAGGGATGATGCCACCCTGCTGAGGGGATGTAACCATTCCGAGCCCAAACCCTGAGCCCCATGGAGTGCTCGTAATGCGCGCGCAGCTGCTGATGCTGTCCCTGATGGCCTGTGACGAGCCCCTCGCCGCCCCCCCGCCGGATCCGCCCCCGCCGGTCGTGGCCCTGAGCGCTCCTCCGGTCGTCCCGCTGACCTCAACCGGGCTCATCGAGGACGAGCGCAACACCATCTCCATCTTCGAGACCGCCGCACCCGCCACGGTGTTTGTCACCCAGAAGCAGCAGGTCTCGGACTGGTCGACCCGGCGAATGGTCGAGGTGGAGAGCGGCACTGGCTCGGGCTTCCTGTGGGACACCGAGGGGCATGTGGTGACCAACTACCATGTCCTCGATGGGGGTCGGAGCTTCGAGGTCCGCTTCCAGGATCAGCGCAGCTACACCGCCACCTACGTCGGTGGGGATCCGCGCAAGGACATCGCGGTCCTCCTGATCGAGGCCGACGACGCCCCCCTCACCCCCATCTCCCTGCCTCCTCGGGGTGCGCCGCTGCTCGTCGGCCAGAAGACCATCGCCATCGGCAACCCGTTTGGCCTCGACCACACCCTGACCACCGGGGTCATCTCTGCGCTGGGCCGGGAAGTCGTGGGCTATGGCGGGGTGACCATCAAGGACATGATCCAGACCGACGCCAGCATCAACCCCGGCAATTCGGGCGGTCCGCTGCTGAACTCGCAGGGGGAGCTGATCGGGATGAATACGATGATCTACTCCGAGACCGGCAGCTCAGCGGGCATCGGGTTTGCGGTCCCGGTCAAGACAATTCGCCGGATTGTGGCGCAGATCATCGAGAACGGCCGGGTGACCCAGGTGGGCATCGGGGTGACCCTGGTGGATGATTCGCGAGCGGCTCGGGCGGGGCTGCAGGGGGTGGTGATTGAGCGGGTGCTGGAGGGCTCACCAGCGGCTGAGGCCGGGCTGACCGGACTCCAGCAGGTGGGTCGGCGCTCGATGCCCGGCGACATCATCACTGCGATCGATGGCACGGCTGTGAGCAGCTACGACAATCTGTATACGGCGCTGGATGAGCGTAAGCCCGGGGATGTGGTTCGGTTTTCGGTTGTTCGTGATGGGGAGGTGCGTGAGGCTGAGGTGACGCTGTATGAGCTTCCGTGAGTGGGTGAAGGTGAGCAGTCCTTGGCGTTTTTAGTGTGCTGAAGGTGGCTTCTGGGAAGTACCCGGCGCTCTGGATGGCTCAGGACGGGCCGCTGAGTGAGCCGATGTGCGATGCGTAGCGGGTGTCATGCTGGGGCCGCAAGGCGGGTAGTACAGGGGAGCGGCGACTGGAGTGAGCCGAAGGTGAACGCAAAGAGTGCAGCCCCTTGAGTGCAGCCCCATAAGCAGGCCAAAGGCCGGCGTTGGGGCGGAGTGGCCAGAAAAAGCGCCGGTGAGACGATGAATATCCTCAGCTAAAACCTGAGATGAGCACCCTCCACACCCCATCGCCACGACGCTGAGAAGCCCACAGGGCGAGCAGTCCAGGTAGGCAACATCGAAAGCAGAGAGGGGCGAATCCATGAAGTTCGACGGTACCGCCAACCCCGTCTCCATCCTTAAGCTGAGGGCCCCCGGCACCCCCAGGCCGGCCCCCCCCGG
>JBLHNG010000382.1:0-8232 GCA_047621685.1 Myxococcota bacterium
ACGGCTGTGGAGCGGGCGCTGAAGCCACCGCGACCTCCGCCACCGGCTCCGTGCTCTGCTTCCCCATCTTCTGCCGGATCCAGTCAAGCAGCCCCATCACATCCTCCATCCCGCGCATCAGCGCCGCTCTCTCCTAAACCGCAACCCGGCGAAGAGCCATCACACCTACAATCCTCCCATGACTCCGATCCGCTGCCACCTGGCCATCACCTACTGGAACCCGATCCGTCGTGCCATCCTCCCGCTGCCCGACGGGGTGGTCGTGCAGGCGCGGGATCGGGACACCTTCACCGCCGACGATGCCCTGACGGAAGCCCCGGTCATCCAGGGACGCATCGCCCTGCTGATCGAAGCGCGAGACGAGGCCCACCCGGACCTCTTCTTCGCCCTCATCACCACCCGACAGGGCATCGATCTGCGCAGCGACGCCCTCGTGGCGCTGCCCGAGGGAGCACACCCAGACTGGCTGCTGCCGCTGCCGGAGGACTGGAGCACCCGACGCCGCTGGTCCACCGATGGCCGCCCCGGTCTGCTCAAGGACTTCGCCGAGACCACCCTCGGCAGCCCGGCGGTCCCGGTGACCTTCCGGCTCACCCTCGACAGCTTCCTGCGCTTCGTCTGGTTTCTCCCCGGACAGGGGCGGCTCGCCGGGCTGCCGGCGGGCATCACCGTGCGCGCTTTTGACGCTGATCCGCTGGGCGACGACGACCTGCTCGGGGCTGGGGTCACCGATGAGACTGGCGCGCTCCACATCGCGCTGGACGTGTATGTGGAGCGTGCCCCAGACGTCTACTTCACCTTCGCCCGCCCCTCCTCCGGTCCCTGGCACCTCGACCCAGACACCGGCGTCCTCACCCGAGACACCGACGCTGGCATCCCGCTGCCGAGGCAGTGGAGCAGCCGCGACGAGGCCCGCCAGGGCACCCCCGGCGAGCTGGGCCAGTGGATCGACCTCGCCGCCGCCCAGCTCGGTGCCCCCGAGCAGCCCCACACCTTCGACATCTTCGCCGACCAGCCCCGCAGCGTGCCGGGCAACCGGGTCGAGGCCCTCATCGACGGGCCCCAGGCCCTCTCCGCCCTCGAAGACCTCATCGACGGCGCGGTGGATCGCATCCACGTCGAGGTGATGTTCTTCTTCAACGATCCCATCGGCCACCGGCTCGCCGACCGGCTCATCGCCGCCGCTCAGCGGGGTGTCGCGGTTCGGGTGATGTTCGACGTGCGCACCACCACCGACTCCGCCGACCACATCAACCTCCGCAAGCTGTGGGTTGGTCAGCTCATCGACATGCCCGCAGAGGAGCGCACGCACTGGCTGGCGGAATTGGACACCGAGCAAGTCGACCAGCGCATCCGGGGCGACACCACCGCGCTCCGGGAGAGGCTCACCACCCAGCCCGGCATCACCCTGCTCGACAGCAGCTTCCCCTACGTCCAGCTCTCCCCCGACGCCCTCGGCAGCGCCCCGCCAGCCTACCGGGCGCTCGACGAGGCCCTGCCGTTCTTCACCGTCGCCCGGATCGACCACCGCAAGATGGTCATCGTCGACGGCCAACGGGCGATCTTAGGCGGCATGAACATCGGCCAGGAGTACCTCTACGCCGAGCCCATCGACCCCACCCGAGATGCCGTGGCTGATGCCGCCGCCAGCGAGGCCGAGCCCTGGACGAAGTGGCATGACGCCATGGTGGATGTGGCCGGTCCCGTGGTTGCACAGCTCGATGCCCTGTTCGCCGAGCGCTGGCTGGCCACCGGGGGCGAGCCGTTTCCCCTGCTCGATCCCGCACCACCCCACCCCGACGGGCTGCCGGTCCGCATCGTCGACACCACCCCCGGTGCCCGCCAGCAGATCCACGCCGACTGGCGCAGCCGACTGACTGCGGCCCGGAAGCGGATCTGGATCCTCAGCCCCTACTTCAGCTCCGGCGAGATCACCGCGATGCTCATCACCGCTGCGCTGCGGGGGGTCGCGGTCCATGTGCTGTTCACTGGACGGCGCTTCCAGGACTCCATCGACTTCTACTACTCCGGACGGCTCCGCTACAGCCGCCTGCTGGCCGCCGGGGTCCACGTCTACGAGTACCGACACCACATGAGCCACGCCAAGGTCGCGGTCATCGACGACGCCGCGATCATCGGCAGCGCCAACCTCAACCGCAGCAGCTTCGCCAGCCACTACGAGGTCGGCGCCGTCATCGAGGATGCCGCCTTCTCCGATGCTCTGGTGGCCCGGCTGTTTGAGGCGGATCAGGCGCACTGCGTGGCCATCACCATGAAGGACGCCGTCGCTCCGCTGGACATTGGTCCTGCTGGGCGGGCGTGGGTGCGTGGGGTTGTGGATGTTTGGTTTTGATCACCCCACCAAAAGGTGATCAAAGCTACAATCCCCCGGCGAGGATTCCATGCTGCTGCTGACCACCCTGCTCCTGTCATCCTGTAAAAAAGACGCCGAAGGCACCGGCCCGCCCGAGGTCTGCAACGCTGGCAGTCAGTGGAGTGAGGGCACCGCCGCCTTTGCCGACGCCACGACCGCCTGGGGGCTGTACGACATCAACGCGGCCGGGGTCGTCATCAACGCGGTGGACTTCGACGGCGACGGCTGGACCGACCTCGCGGTGCGCAGCCACGGCGGGGTCGACGACTTCGCGGAGGGCGGCGCCCGGAACACCTGGCTTCTGCGCAACACCGGCGAGGGGCAGTTCGAGGACGTCACCGAGAGCTCCGGCATCCTCACCCGTCGCGACGACTCCGATGCCACTGGCCGCCCCGGGCAGGTCTGGGCGTTTGGAGACATCGACAGCGACGGCGACCTCGATGTCTACACCGGCTGTCCCTCCTCGGTGACCGACTGCGACGGGCAGACCAGCGAGATCATGCTCAACAGCGGCGACGGCACCTTCACCCTCGGCCCCGACTCAGACGTCCGAGACGGCGGAAGCCCGGGGGGCGTCGCCTTTGTCGACGTCGACCGCGACGGCAACCTCGACCTGTGGGTCGCTGAATACGGCACCGCCCAGGACCACCTCTACAAAGGCGACGGTGCCGGAGGCTTCAGCGACATCACCGCCGACGCCGGGCTGACAACCGACGCCTGGTCCAGCGTCGCCACCCTCAATGAGGCTGGCAGCCACACCAACGCCTGGTCGGCCCTCGCCTGCGACCTCAACAACGACGGCAGCCCCGAATTGCTCGCCGCCTCCTATGGCCGCGCCCCCAACCACCTCTGGCAGTCCAGCGGGGGAGCGGACTTCGTCAACCGCTCCATTGAGTCCGGCTACGCTTTCGATGAGGGCGTGGACTGGAGCGACAACGAGTCCGCCCGATGCTGGTGCATGCTCAACCCAGACGACGAAGACTGCACGGGCATCCCCGACCCCGAGTACATCGCCTGCAGCGACAACGAAGACGCCTTCCGCTGGGACCACACCTACGACCGGGAGGCGTTCCGGCTCGGCGGCAACAGCGGCAAGACCGCCTGCGCGGACATCAACAACGACGGCTGGATGGACCTCGTCACCACCGAGATCAAGCACTGGGACGTCGGCAGCTCGTCGGACCCCAGCGAGCTGATGCTCAACGACGGCGCCACCGATGTCACCTTCACCCGTCCCGGCGAGTCCAACGGCATCACCCGAGAGCACGACGGCGCGAGCTGGGATCAGGGTGACATCACCAACTCGGTGTTCGACTTCGACCTCGATGGCTGGCCCGACATCTACATCGGTGCCTCAGAGTACGCCGGCAACCGCGGGCTGCTCTACCACCAGACCGCCCCCGAGCAGTTCGCCGCGGTGCCCATCGAAGACGGCATCGACCACTTCCGCAGCCACGGCAGCGTGGTCGCGGACTTCGACCGGGACGGCGACCTCGACTTCGTGGTCGGCCACTCTTCCTCCCGATGCGACTCCGACTGCTACGACTCCTTCTCGATCCGCCTGTTCGAGAACCAGATGGGCGAAGACGCCAACTTCATCCAGCTCTCCCTTGAGGGCGGCGAAGGCACCAACGCTGCGGCCATCGGCGCTCGGGTCAGCGTCACCGCCGGGGGTGTCACCCAGACCCAGGATGTCGACGGCGGACACGGCCACTACGGCAACCAGGACGACCTCACCCTGACGTTCGGGCTCGGGGAAGCCTGCGAGGCAGACGTCACGGTGCGCTGGCCCGACGGCGCGCTGACCGAGCAGACCTTCACCATCGGCGGCGGCTACCGATACGTGGTCGAGCAGGGCAAGGCCCCGGAAGCCGACCTGTGAGCTTCTCGCAGTGGGTCGCGGGGAGCTTCACCACCCTCGCGGCTCGCACCGAGCGGACCGGGATCGCGGCATGAGCCTGCTCCTCTTCCTCGCCACTGCCCTGGCTGCCCGGCCCCACTGGGAGCCCCAGAGCGGCATGATCGAAAGCTATAACCTCGTTGTTATGGCGATCAGTGACAACCGTCCCCAGGATGCCCTTGCGCTCCTCGCGCCCATCCTCACCGAAGATCCGGACTGCGGACGCTGTCAGTCGGCCCAGGCCATCGCCCTGCTGCGCACCGACCATGCCGATGAGGCACTGTCCATCGTGGAGGCCCTCTCCATCCCCCACGACCGCCCCGAGGTCCACACCCTCCGGGCCGTGGCGGCCTCGGCAGTCGGTGACCACGGCAAGGCCCGCGATGCTGCGATGCGGTCGGTCAACCAGGATCCGGCCTCCGTCGCCGCCCAGCGGGTGCTGCTCACCGAGCTGCTCATTCTCGGTGAGCACGAAGCCGCCCAGCGGGTGTTGCGGCTGGCCCACAAGCACCTCGACCAGCCCGAGGCGGCCTGCCTGGGGGTGGCCTATGCCCTCGCGGTGGACAACCTCCCGGGCGCACGGGGAGCAATGAGCCAGTGCCGCAGTGCCGCTGATCCCCGCTTGATCCAGGAGCTGGAGCTGCGACTGGCCCGCACCGAGGGCGATCTCACCGCCCTCGCCCGACACGCCTCCGCGCTGGGGCTCACCGCCCTGTCAGACAAGGCCGACGCCGCACGACACCTCCAGGCCGGCGAGATCGACGCGGCCCGGGCGCTGCTCGATGGCGTCCTGGGCGAGACCCCCGATGACGTCGATGCGCTGCTGCTCCAGGCGTGGTGCCATCAGGCCGAGGGGGCGACCAACGACGGGCTGATCGACCTCGATCGCATCCAGGATCTCACCGATGCCCCCCACCTCCTCGCCGACGGCAGCCTCCGGCAGCTCCACAGCCCAGAGGACCTCCGCGCCCAGGCTGGCTCGCTGCGCATCATGCTGCTCCTCGACGACAGCCGCCTCGAAGACGCCCGGCTCATCCTCGACCGTCAAGGTGTAAACAACGTAACCGCCGCCGCCTCGGTTCGTGTTCTGCTGAAGGAGTCCGGTCCAGAGGCCGCCGCCACGCAGCTGGATCAGATCGTCCAGCAGTGGCCCGATGCCCCACAGCTCCCCCGGGTCGCCCTCCAGATCGCCGAGACCCAGCCCCCCTCTCCAGCGCTCATCGGCTGGATCCAGAGCCTCCAGGAGCGAGAGCCCACCTACCGCATGGCGGCGCTCCAGCACCACCGGGGCGCCCACGGCTCCTGCCTCACCCTGCTCGCGCCCCTGTCTGACTCTCGCTCGCTGGTCCTGGCCCACCGCTGCGCAGTCAGTGATGGCGCAACCATCGAGGCCGACCGACTGCTTTCGATGCTCCAGAAGTCTGGTGTCACGCCAGAGACAGACGCAACCCTCCGTCACGCATGGCTGCTTGGCGAGGCCGGCATCCCCGATCGTGCCCTCACCCTCCTTGAGGGGCTGTCTGCGGAGGGAGAGCAGGCGCTGGCGCTGCGCAGCCTGACGGTCTCGCTGTCTGTGGACGCCGGCAGCCTCAAGCCCGCCCTGCTGGCTGCTCAGGAGGGGCCGATCACACCCGAGCACCGCGCCCACCTCGCCCGTGCCCTCTACGAGTCCGGTCGCCCTCGCCAGGGGATTCACCAGATGGCCACCGCCTGTGCAGAGCTGGATGGGCCGCCCCGTCAGGACTGCCACGACGCACTCACCCAGATGAAGGCAACCCCATGATCCTGCTCACAGGGATCGCCGCTGCGGCCACCCTCACCGTCGGTGAAGACGCCGACACCCTCCAGGCTGCCCTCGATGAGGCTGGCCCCACCGACACCATCGCCTTGCCCGCTGGAGACTGGCCGGGGTGCGTAACATCCGGTGGTACGGTCACCATCGAAGGCGCAGGGCCATCGCGGACGACCATCCGGGGTGGGGACTGTGCGGAGAACTTCGTGCAGACCGGCGGGGAGCTGAGCCTCACCGGGCTGACCCTGAGCAACCCTGGCGGACGGGCGCTCAAGGTGACCGCCGCCATCGTCAGCCTCACTGACATCCACATCACGGACTCCGGCACCCCCCGACTGGCCGGCGGCGGGATGCACCTCGGCGACAGCGACAGCACGCTGACCGAGGTCCGCTTCTCGAACAACACCGCCGCACGCGGTGGCGGGCTTCATGTGGAGGGCGGCAGCCTGACCGCGGTCGGGATCGAGATGACCCACAACACCGCCCAGTTCGGCGGCGGCCTCTCCGCGCGAAAGCGGGCCCGGATCCACCTGTCCATCTGTCGCTTCTCCGACAACATCGCTGCTGAGAAGGGCTACGGAAAGGGCGGCGCGATCTATGGATTTGGTGGCGTAACCCTCGAAGACAGCGGATCAAGCTTCACCAACAACGCCGCCGCGGTCTATGGCGGCGCCATCCTCCTGGAGCGAGACGGCGGCGCGCTCACCCTCACCGGCACCACCCTCACCGGCAACCACATCCAGGACGACGCCCCGAGCGAGAGCAGCGGCGGCGCGGTGTTCGCCGATGCGATCGGAACCGTGACCTTCACCGAGGCCCGGTTTGAGGGAAACAAGGCGTACCTCTATGGGGGTGCTGCCTACCTCGGACGGCTCCAGCAGGGCGCGACCATCACCGACTCGGTGTTCACCAACAACGCCGTCGTCAGCAAGCGCGGTGGGGCGCTGGAGGTCATGGAGGGCGGCGAGCTGCGGGTGTCTGGTGGCACGTTCTCCGGCAACACCGCGCCAGAGGGCGGCGGGGCGATCAGCCTCTTCAACAACAGCGCCCGGCTCTCCGACGAGGTGGTGATCACCAACAACCACAACACCTCCACCCAGGACGCGTTCGGCGGCGGTGTGTTCGCATTCTCAAACCAGGAACACACGTTAACCCTCGATCATGTGACGATCACCGGCAACCGGGCGGCGATGTCTGGCGGCGGGGTCTATGCCAGCGGGCTGGCCGCACTTCGGGTGGTGGAGTCCGACATCTCCGGCAACACCGCCAGCACCCTCGATGTCTCCGACCGCTACTTCGGCGGCGGCATCAACGCCCATGACATCCCCACCGTCGCGATCTCCGGCAGCCGCTTCTGTGGCAACACCGCCGACGACGGCGCCAGCCTCTACCTCATTGAGGTTGCGAGCACCTCGGTGATGCGCTCTTCGCTTGATGGTGTGCCAGGCGAGCGCGGGAGCAGTGCTGAGGCGAAGGCGGCAGGGGTGTCGGGGGATGGTGAGGTGGTGTGGTCTGGGAATCAAGCGTGTTTTTGATGACAACCTCACCGTTTGAGTCTGCGGTCGGTGGTGAGGTCCTGGTGTCGGGCTGGTGTCCGGTTGGGGGGTAGCAGGGGGAGCGGTGACCGGAGGTGAGCAAAGCCGCTGGAGCGGGCACTCACGTAGGGAATGCAGCCCCCCTCGAACGAGCGTCATGAGCAGCCCGAAGGGCGCACAGTGATGCGAAGTGGCCAGAAAAAGAATGGCTCGGAGGTATGGCGGACCTCAGCTCATGGGTGAGGGAAGGCCCTTCGGATTCGATGGCCCCGAGGCTGAGAAGACCGAAGGGCAAGCAGGACAGGTCGGCAAAATCAAAAGCAGAGATCGGCGAATCCTTGAAGTCCGGCGGTACTGCCAACCCCGTCTCCGTCCTTGGGCGCTGATCGCTACGGGTCCCCTCCGCGGTCCGCGCTTCACTCCCTGTCGGCGGACCATCTTGTGCGACTGCCCACGTCTCAAGCCTCGGCTCGCTTGCTGCCTCCGGGGCCGCCAGAGAATCTGGCGTGCGGCCCCTCCGACACGGCCCACTCCGGTCTCCCCTTGCGCGCGCCCGGGCGAACTGAGACTCCTGAACTGGCGATCCAAAACAATACAATCAACAAAATTGGGGGGGGAAGGCAGCCACCTG
>JBLHNG010000383.1:0-8229 GCA_047621685.1 Myxococcota bacterium
AGTGGTGCTGGCGATCAATCTCCGGGGAAGGTCCTGCCAGAGATGCCAGGCTGGCTGAGGCCATCTGGATGGATACCGCGGAGGTGTCCAGACCGCCGCTGTGGCTCACAAACGCCCACAGGTAGGCGATCCCCACTGGCAAGACCACTGCGAGAGCCCCCAGCGTTGCCGGCAGGATCTCGCGGCCGCGACGCACCGCCGCCCCCACCCACAGCCCGATGGCCACCACGGCTGCGGAGAGGCCGAGGTATCCAGAAGTCAGCAGGGCAGCGCTGAAGGCCAGCCCGGTCAGTGCCCCCAGCTTTGCGCCGCCCTCCAACGCCAGGGCGCGCCACCACAGAAGCCCCATCAGCGGCAGCCAGGGGTCGAGCAGCATGTAGACATGCCCCTCCAGCAGAACGTTCGCCGACAGTCCGGAGAAGGCAAACAGCAGCCCGGCCAGCAGACTCCAGGGCGCCCGCGCCCCCACTGCCAGCGCAAACCGCTCTGCGGCCCAGGCACTCATCGTGATCCCGGCGATCTGCAGCAGCCCATGCAGGCGAGTCGGCTCGACACTGGTCAGCCCCAGCGGCAGCAGCAGGAAGCTGTCGAACCGCGCATAGTCCCCGCCCAGCGGCCAGCCAGTCAGCGGATCCTGCAGCAGACCGGAGATCAGGCGGTCAGCGGAGGCCAGTCCCCAGATGGTGCCCAGCGCATCGAAGTGCCGGCTGGTCAGCGCACCGGTCGCCGCCGGCCAGGTCCATGCGATCGCCAGCACCAGCCACAGGATCGGTGACCACCACCACCGCCAGCGAATCACCACATCGTTGCGCCTCGCCCGTCCCGCCAGCCACAGCATTCCCGCCAGGGTCAGCCCGGTCCACAGCAAGCTCCCGCCGATCCAGGCGGCCTCCCGACGCTCCAGGGTGGCCTGGGGAAGCGGTCGGGACATGCGGCGGGCCACCGACTGGTTCTGGGTGAGCCCATAAGAGAGGGTCTGATCGCCCTCAGCCAGTCGCTCCACCCCGCTGTAGATCGCCTGCCCGTCCTGCCACAGGCTGACCTGAATGTAGCGGGCGGAGGGGCCGCTCAGCTCGGCGTGGAACAGACCGTCCCCGTCCGCGCTCAGGGGCACCTGCACGGTCTCCCCCAGCCACACGGCCTCCACCGACACCGGCGCAGTGTCTGCAGGAGCGGCAAGGGAGATGGTGAGTGTGTGGAGCCCTGTCTGAGCCGAGACAGCGGAGCACAGCACCAGGAGCGACAGCATCATTGGCGCTGATGATACTCTCTGGAAATGCGGCGACAGGACTGGCAGCGGGTGGGCTGGGTGGCGACCGGGCTGATGATGGCGAACCTGAGCATCCTGACGATGCTCTGGATTGCACCGATGCCACCAGAGACTCTACCCAATCCACCACCGATCACGCCCACCACCACCCCACCATCCGCCGGTCTCTCTGAGCCTCCTGTGGAGTCCGCATCGAGCATGGCGGCGCTGGATGCGGTGCTCGCCGGTCGCTTGGAGCAGGTGGCGATGAGCCGGGGAATCCCTCCCGAGTCCGTGCTGCCAGATGACGAGATCCGACGGGTCGCGCGCGAAACGGTCGATCCCCACAGCATCGAGGCGCAGGCGCTCCTGGCGGCGTATGCCGAGGCGTTTGAGGCTCTCGATCACCGCTGAGCGCTACCAGTACCCGCGAGACCTCAGCAGCTCCTTCAGCGCCGCGTCCGTGGGCTGCTCCCCCCGGAAGTCACTCTGCTTCATGCCCTGGCGCCACCCCAGCAGCGCACTGCGGAGGGCCTCCGCGACCTCGGGTTGCTCAGCGATGATGTTGTGCTGCTCGTCTGGATCGGCTTCGAGATCGTAGAGGGCGAGGTGCCCGCTCTCCAGGGTGGCCGACTCCAGGGCGAGATCGTAGTAGGGAAACGTCAGGGGAAAACCGGAGAAGAGCAGCCGGTGTGTGAGGGTTCTGGCGGAGACATGCCCCAGCACCCCCTCCTGGAAGATGATCTCCGGTGCAGGCTCCCCGGCAAGCAGGTCGCGACCGGAGAGTCCAGCCGGGGCGATGACGCCAGCCAGTCCCAGCAGGGTGGGCACCACATCGATCGCCTCTGCCAGCTCATCCTGGCGCCCGCCAAAGCCAGCGCCCCAGATGATCAGCGGGACCTGAGTAGTGCTGCCGCGCAGCGTCGCGCGGTGGTTGAAGAAGCCATGATCGTGGAGGTCTTCGCCATGATCTGAGGTCAAGATGACCACCGTGTTCTCCAGCTGGCCCGTCTGCTCCAGCTCGGAGAGGAAGCGTCCGATCTGCAGGTCAGCAGCCAAGATTCCGCCGTCGTAGTGATCTCGGAGGTGCTCGATGTCCGCCTCGCTCAGCGGCACACCCTGGGGGGATTTCCAGTCGATGATCCGCTGGTAGCCAGCCGGATCGAGGATCGGATCCCCGGCTGTATGGAAGAAGTCCTCCAGGGGGAAGTCGGGGTAGTAGACGCCGTCATATACCCGCTCCGTCGACCGCCGGTCCGAGAGCAGCGCATCGACATTCCCGGTGTAATCGCCGCCATAAGCATGGAACCACGGACCGGCATGGGGGTAGGGGCGGTGGCAGTCGTAGCCATGCAGGATGAGGAAGAACGGCTCACGGGCACGCTCCCTCACCCACTCCAGCGCCTGAGGGGTCTTGTGAAAGAAGGTGCCGAAGTCGTGGGTGTCGTCAAAGACGGAGGAGCCCTGGTCAAAGCCATAGCCAGCGCGGATGTGGCCGCCTGCAACAAAGGCCGCGGTGCTGTAGCCATACAGCCCCAGCAGCTCGGAGATGAGCAGCGCATCATCGGGGAGCAGGAAGGTTCGATAGTCCGGCACGGCGAGCTCGGAGACATACCGACCGGTGAGCAGGGCGGCGTGGGAGAACAGCGACTCATTGGACTGGGAGAAGGCCTGAGAGAACCACGTCCCCTCCCGCGCCAGCCGATCGAGGTTGGGGGTGGGGGCGTTGGGGTTGCCGCCGATGCCGGTGCGATCTGCCCGAAGCCCATCGATGGAGATGAGCACCAGGTTGGGCGGGGTCGGCGCTGGAGCGCAGGCCAGCATCAGCACGATCATGGGGCAGGCCTGCCATAGAGTGCGTGCCACGTCTCCTGGCGCGCCACCCAGCCCTCCCAGGCAGCCTTCAGAGCGACAAACCGCCAGGAGATGGCGAGCATCAGTGCCCCGTTGAGGGCCAGAATCAGCAGCGTGCGGCGTCGGGGATGCACTCAGTCCACCACCAGGAATGGCGAGAGCGGCTCCAACCCGGCCTGCTGGTAGGCCTCCCGAAAGTGGACGATGAGCGCGCGGACATCCGGATCATCGATGGAGCAGCGACCCGAGTCCACCACCGCACGGATCTCGGCGGCACTCACTGGCACCCCTCCGCCCAGCGACCGGGCCATGTCCATCAGGAAGCCGTTGAGGCGGAGACAGGCCTGCTCTGCTGGGAAGCTCGCACCGTCCATGCCCGCCAGCGGCAGGTGCATCTCCGGGCCGAGGTTGAGCTGCTGGGTTGGCAGCGACACCGGAGCGGTCCACGTCGCCCAGCGCCCAGCCAGTGTGGAGATGACCCCGATCAGAAACAACACGTTGATCGTCACCAACAGCATCGAAGCTCGCTCGACAAAGCGTCGCATCAGCGTGGACGCTCCTCCAGAAGCAACACACAGCTCTCTGCGGCCATCTGATGAACCGCCCACTCCTGCTCCAGGACTGCATAGCGCTCGGCGATGAGAACCATCAGTCCGGCGTTGAGCAGGAGGATCCAGGGCAGGAGCTTGGTGAGGGCGTGCATGGGGACTCGAGGGGTGGAATGAGTATACAATCGCAGCCATCATGCACCACTGGTTTCCGCTCCTGCTCAGCCTGTCCGGGTGTCGTCAGCCCGCAGGAGAGGGAATGTCCTTCCTGGTGATCTCGATGGACACCTTTCGGGCAGATCACCGCGGTGCGCTCGACGCCAGTGGCCACTCCCTCACACCCAACCTCGATGCGCTGGCGGGGGAGTCGGTGGTGTTCTCGCGGGCGTTCTCCCAGTCCAACGAGACGCTGTTCTCCCACGCCGCCCTGTTTACCGGTCACAGCCCTTCACGCTGGGGTGAGCTGTCGTACTTCTCCTATCGCCTGCCGCCGGACACCCCGACCCTGGCAACGACGCTGTCGAGAGCGGGCTACCAGACCGAGGCGGTGGTGGCTGGGGGGCATCTCTCGCCAGGGTTTGGGCTGACCGTTGGCTTCCAGCGCTACCAGTCGATGCAGGAGTTCTCCGGCTTTCAGGAAACGGTTCCTCGCGCACGGGAGCGCCTGGCCGGGCTCTCAGAAGGGTCGCGTCCGTTTCTGCTGTTCGTACATGGGTACGACGCCCACTCCCCCTACCTCAAGCCCGGGGTGCTGTTTCAGCCCGATGCCCCTGAATACAGCGGCGAAATGCGTGAGCTCGCCCGCAACCCGCTGACCATGGAGCGGATCCGATACGATCGATACTACCCTGACTTTCAGCCCTCTGGCATCATCGGGAAGGATGGTCGAAGCTTCCTGGATCCGGAAGTATTCTCAGCGCTCGACCAGCACGCCGCCAGCCACCCCGGGCAGCCCCTCACCGCCGCGGATCTGGCGTTCCTCCAGGGCGCCTACGACAGCGCGATTCGCAGCGCGGACTTCTTCGTCGGGGTGCTGCTGGCGGAGCTGGAGCAGCAGGGACTCGCGGATCGCACCACGGTGGTGGTGCTGTCTGATCATGGCGAAGACCTGCTGGAGCACGGCTACTTCAACCATCGCCTCTCCCTCCATGATGAGAGCACTCACGTTCCGCTCCTGATCCGGGTTCCGGGAGAATCCGCAGCGGTAGTCGATGATCCGGTCGCACTGATCGATGTGATGCCGTCGCTGCTGGCGCTGGCCGGACTGGATCCACCCGATGGATTGACCCCGCCGCTGTGGGAAGGCACCGATCCGAAGCGGCTGGTGTTCTCTGAGTCACTCCGAGGTGAGCAGAGCTGGCGGAGCCGTGACGGGCGGCTGATCGCCCGGGGGGAGACGGTCACCTGGCTTGGCGGAGAGGGCGACTCAGTGCTGTCAGAGGAAGCCACATCCGTCCTGCGAGCGGCGCACTCCCAGGCTCTCCCATGAGCCGACTCGTCCTGCTGCTCGCCCTCAGCGGGATGGTGCTGGCCATCGCGAAGCTGTGGCGCACCCCGACACCGCGCTACCCCGATCAGACCGCTGCCTTGATGGCGGCGATGGACGATGACGGCGACGGTCGACTCAGTGAGATCGAGTTCCAGCGCCGCGCACCAGACGCCACCCCGATGTCCCTCTATGACCTCAACCACAGCGGCGAGATCGACCCCTATGAGCTGGAGGCGATGGTGCTGGCGGTCGATCCGATGTGGCTCGCCCACCCGCCGCAGTAGCCGGTGTCGGTCCTACGGCCGATCCAGCGAGATGTCGTGCTCTGGCAGTCGGCCGGGCAGCGTGCTGCTGTCGGGCATCGGCAGCAGGTGCAGCACCACCAGGGTCACCAGGTTGACTGCCACAAGCCCCACCGCAAGCAGCAGCAGCCGGCCGACCGGAGAGGCGAAGTAGCGACGGGTCTGGCGGGAGAGCGCCATGCCCTACTGCACCCGAACCAGCCGCGCATCACGCAGGGGCGAGAGCGACACCAACACCACCTCCAGCTCCCACGCCCTCAAGACCCCATCGCCGTCGATGTCGGCCAGCGGAAACGGAAGCGTCTGATCAGCGGCAGCGACATACTCGGCCTCCGAGACCACCCCATCGCGATCACCATCGAGCACCGCGAGAAAAGACGCCGCCACCTCAGGGTGCTTGGGGGGAGGCGGGAGCCACAGCACCCTGAGCGCCGCAGCGGTGGTTCCGATCGCGATCCCGAGCAGTGCCAGTGTCGACAGACGTTCGCGCATCTCCCGCCCCTTACTGGTCGAGTGAGGAGGAGCTTCGCGAAAAACGCAGCGTCAGTGGGTCGTCTGTGCTGGGCTTGACCCGAATCCGATTCGAATCGACAAAGGTCACCAGTGTGGTGACCTCCTCGCCGCTGGCACGCAGGCGACTGATCGAGATCTGGTTCTTGTACACAGACTGCACCGTGTACTCCGTCTTCAAGGTGGTCTTTCTGGTCGTGATGGTCATGTGGGATGCGTCCATCGTGAACTCGAAGATGTGCTGGCGATGGGCCAGCTCCTCCTCAAGCTCCTCTTTCATCGATGGACTCTCAATGATCATCGCCCGCATCGACTCGATGTAGGCCACGTCTGATGGCTCCATCCCTGCTGCGGTGAGCTGTGCGTCGGTGAGCGCAGGATCCTCACTCAACAGGGTCAGCAGCAGGATGTGATGCTCCAGAGAAGGCTCTCTCACCTGGCTCCACTCCCCCAACAGCAGCTCACTGGCCGATGTTGCATCGAGGCTGAGCTCGGCAGGCGGCCCCCACCACTCCTCCTCAGGTGGATCCTTGCCGAGCAGCTCCACGGCGAGCACAGCCGAGCCGGGCATGGTGCCTGGAGAGGAACCGTACAGCTCCGCGTCGAGCGCTGCTCCCTCCGCATCCATCCCCTCACGACCGGCCGGCTCCGGCTCGCCGAGGCCAGCATCCTCCAGCCCTGGTCGCGGGGGCGGGATCGGATCGACGAGCGCACCACCCTGGGGCGCGACCGTGGCGGAGGAGTGTTCGCCATCCTGGCAGGCGAGCAGGCTGAGAATCACGAGCATGAACAGAGGGTAGCAGTCCGGGCCATCCAGCGCACCGGGCTGTCTCAGGCTCAAGATCGGTAGACACCGATCCATGATTCATAGACGCATGCACGTTTTCGGCCTTGATCCGCTTGATGGTTCAGGCACGACTCATGCAAATGCAGAGCCCACTGGAGGCCCACCATGCTCATCGCCCTGCTCACCCCTGCCCTCGCAGCCCCCGCCCCGCTCGCCACCGTGTCTGAGGTGAGGTTCACCGCCTCGTTCTACCTCGACAGCGAGGCCGACCACCGGGAGTACCTCGCGCTCCGCCCAGACTCCGCGATGGTCGGTCAGCTGATGAAGTCCACCGAGGGGTCCGAGCCGGAGAACATCGACAGTGACGGCGGGACCTACCACCGCTACGACCTCAATGTGACCACGGTCGATGGCCTGAGCATCGGAGATCGCTGGCGGCTGAGCGGCGAGCAGACCAATGCAGTCTGTACGGTCAGCGGCTTCGAGATGGTCGCCTCCCCCGAGGCCCGTGCCGGGGCCACTGAAGAGGACGCCGGAGCCCCCTGTAGCGCCCCGCTGTTTGTCGCCCGGGTGGACTGTGCCCAGGATGCCACCGGTGCATGGTTCGCCGTTCCAGCCAGCGCACCAGTGCCGGTGTGGGCAACGAAGGCCGACGGGGAGATCACCCTGGAGAAGCGTCGTCAGCTTCTTCGAGATGGCACTGTCTCCGGTCTTCAAGCGGCCGTATCTGAAGGGGCTGCGAACCGAAACGAGCCGATGAAGTCCGAGGTCACCACCCAGACCTACCGGCTCGGAGATCACACCATTCAGTCCGTCAAGGGGACCTTCTACACCGGAGCTGGCGAGGATGAGTGCGGTGGAGAGGACCTGGCGAGTCGGTGGTCGACCCTGATCATCGACGGCGCGGTTCGCCCCCCTGAGCAGACCTGGCGCTACTGGCTCAGCGGGGTCATCGACCTCGACGGCGACGGAGAGCCGGAGGTTCTGGAGCAGATCAACGGTGAGCAGCAGATTCGAGATGCCTCTGGCAACGTGCTGCGCGCCCACATGCCGGAGTGGTGTGTCTGCGGCTGCTGATACCCTCTGGACATGGATCCCCACAGCACAGAGAAGGCGGCCCTGTTCACCGCCTTCCGTGACCGACTCACCGATCAGCTCGAAGCGCTGACCCGGACCCGACAGGCCGCCCAGGCCGGCACCCGGGTCGACGGCACCCACCGACCCGCGACCCGGGGCGAGCGAGGCGCGGTGACCAGCCAGGGATACCTCGCCCTCGGCCTGGCAAAGCGCATCACCGACCTCAGCAACACCCTCGCGCTGCTCGGCCGTATTCCCCCTGAGCCCCGGACGGAGGTGGCCCCTGGAGCGCTGCTGACGCTGGGAGACGGCCGGCGCATCCTGGTGCTCCCCGGGGGGCAGGGCACGAAGTTGAGCACGCCAGAGGGACCGATCACCGTGCTCTCCCCGACCTCCCCGCTGATTCGGGCACT
>JBLHNG010000384.1:0-8198 GCA_047621685.1 Myxococcota bacterium
GGCCCACTGCGGTGTCCCCTTGCGCGCGCCCGGGCGGACTGAGACTCCAGATAAGGCGATCCAAAACAATACAATCAACAAAATTGGGGGGAAGGCAGCCACCTGACCGGCTTCGTCGGACTCCGCCCGTCCCCGTGTCTCACCCCGAATCGACAATCAGCCCGTCTACGACCGGCACTTGCCGACACTCAATGGGGGGACGGTGAGCACCTCAAATCAGGGAGCGGCGAGCAGCGTCTCCAGAAGCAAAGCGAGGGCCCGTTTCCGGACCCTCGTGTGCTCAGCAATGATGCCGATCAGGCGTCGATGCGTGCCTGTGCGAGCATGATGCGACCGTTGATCGCAGCGGCCTCGGGGCCACCGGCAGCCACGGTCTTGAGGTCCGCCTGTGCGCGCTCCAGCTCCCGCTTTGCAGCAGCCTTGTCGATCTTGGAGACATCCTCACAGAGGTCGACGAGCAGCGTGATGCTGCCTGGGCCGACCTCGGCGAGTCCCTTGCCCACCAGAAGCTGACCGGCATGGTCACCACCGTGAACGGTGACGACCCCGGGCTTGGTGAGGGTGAGCATCTGCGCATGATCCGGAAGCACACCGTACTCGCCAACGAAGCCTGGGATCTGGACCTCATTGGCCTCGCCTTCAAGGGCGATAGAAGTCGGGGTGACGATCTTCAGGGCGACTGGCATCAGGCCTCCTCAGCCATCTTCTTGGCCTTGGCGACTGCCTGGTCGATGGAGCCGACCATGTAGAAGGCGTTCTCGGGGAGGTCGTCGTGCTTGCCGTCGAGGATCTCGCGGAAGGAACGAACGGTGTCCTCCTTCTTGACGTACAGACCCTTCTGGCCAGTGAACTGCTCAGCGACGTGGAAGGGCTGGGAGAGGAACTTCTCCATGCGACGTGCGCGGGAGACCGCCTTCTTGTCGTCCTCAGACAGCTCATCCATGCCGAGGATGGCGATGATGTCCTGGAGATCCTTGTAGCGCTGGAGGACCTGCTGGACCTCACGGGCGACCGCGTAGTGCTCGTCGCCGACAACCTGGGGCTCCAGGATCCGGCTGGTGGAGTCGAGCGGGTCCACGGCGGGGTAGATGCCCTTTGCCGAGATGGCCCGGTTGAGAACCGTGGTCGCATCGAGGTGAGCGAAGGTGGTCGCCGGGGCCGGGTCGGTGAGGTCGTCTGCGGGAACGTAGACAGCCTGGACCGAGGTGATTGAGCCCTTCTTGGTCGTCGTGATGCGCTCCTGGAGCGTACCCATCTCCGTACCGAGAGTGGGCTGATAGCCAACCGCGGAGGGGATGCGACCGAGGAGTGCGGACACCTCAGAGCCGGCCTGGGTGAACCGGAAGATGTTGTCGACGAACAGGAGGACGTCCTGGCCTTCCTCATCGCGGAACTGCTCAGCAACGGTCAGCGCGGAGAGCGCAACCCGGGCGCGGGCACCGGGGGGCTCGTTCATCTGACCGAAGATGAGCGCAACCTTCGACTTGGTGGTGTCGATGATCGGCAGGTTGTTGCTGCCCAGGATCAGCTCGTGGTGCTCGTCCTTCTTGGCGGAGATGACGTTGGATTCCATCATCTCGAACCAGAGGTCGTTGCCCTCGCGGGTCCGCTCACCAACACCAGCGAACACGGAGAAGCCACCGTGCTCGATGCCGACGTTGTTGATCAGCTCCTGGATGAGGACGGTCTTGCCGACACCAGCACCGCCAAACAGGCCGATCTTTCCACCGCGCGAGTAAGGCGCGAGGAGGTCGATGACCTTGATGCCAGTCTCGAACATCTCCACCTCGGTGGACTGCTCGGTGAACTTCGGCGGGTCGCGGTGAATGGGCATGGTCGACTCGTGGCCGACTGGCCCGAGGTCGTCCACCGGCTCACCGATGACGTTGAGGATGCGGCCGAGGACCTTGCGGCCGACGGGCACGCTGATCGGAGAGCCGGTGTCCCGGACGTCCTGGCCGCGGCGCAGTCCGTCCGTGGTGTCCATCGAGATGGCACGCACGGTGTTCTCACCGAGGTGCAGCGCAACCTCAAGGGTGAGGTTTTCCGACGTGGTGCTGATGAAGGGGTTGGACAACTTGAGGGCGTTGTAGATGTTGGGGAGCTGGCCGGGGGGGAACTCGACGTCAACGACGGGTCCCATCACCTGGATGACGCGTCCGGTGCTGGCTTCCATGATGGCTCCTCGGGTATTTTGTTGATTGATTAATAAGGATTCAGGGCAGGTCTAGAGCGCTTCTGCACCGGAGATGATCTCGATCAGCTCCGTGGTAATCGCTGCCTGACGGGCCCGGTTGTACTGAAGGGTGAGCTTGTCGATCATCTCGCCGGCGTTGCGGGTCGCATTGTCCATGGCGGTCATCCGGCTGGCCTGCTCGCCAGCTTCGGTGTCCAGGAAGGCCTGGAACACCCGGGTGCGCATTGCCATGGGCAGGAGATCGTCGAGGATCTCCTGGCCGCTGGGCTCGTAGAGATAGTCACCAGAGCCAGCATCGTCGCCGGCTTCCACGCTCATGGGCAGGAGCTGATCGAGGACCGGCTCCTGGGTCATGGTCGTGACGAAGCGGTTGTAGGCGAGGTACGCCGTGCCGAATTCGTTCAGGTTGAGTCGTGTGACGAGGTCCAGGGCAAGCTCTGCGGTGAGCCCGTCGAACATCGCCGGCACGTTGTTGACATGGGTGTCGATCAGCTCGATGTCCATGTTGCCGAACGGGACCAGTCCCTTGCGACCGTAGACGATCATACGGACCGTCTTGCCTTCGGACTGAAGGCGCTTGATCTGTAAGGTCGTGGCCTTGACAAGCTGGCTGTTGAAGCCGCCGCACAGCCCTCGGTCAGAGCCGATGTAGACCACCAGGACATCGTTTTCGTTGTCCGGGACGGTCAGCAGGGGATGCTCGATGTCTGCAACCGATGACACCACCCGCTCCAGGACCCGCTGAAGGGTCTGCTGGTAGGGCTGGGCCGCGATCGCAGCATCCTTGGCCTTCTTGAGCTTGGCGCTGGACACCAGCTTCATCGCCCGGGTGATCTTCCGGGTGTTTTTGACTGAGGTAATCCGGCGTCGGATATCGCTGAGCGATGGCATTTAGCTGTTCCCGAGAGGCTCTTGGGGTGCCCCACCGGAGGGATCCGATGGAGGCGGGGGCTGATCCCACTCAAGCTGGTCTTGAGTGGGTAAACGAATCTACTGCCAGGAAGCGGCGAAGGACTTGATCGCGGAGATGATCCGGTCCTTGATGTCGCTCTTCTTGAGGGTGCCGCGTTCGAGGATCTCGGCGAGGAGATCAGCGTGGTTGCCCTCGAAGTGGGTGTCCAGGTCGGCGATGAAGGAGACGACCTTCGTGACCGGCAGGTCGTCACAGGCACCGCTGCTGCCAGCGAGGAGGTGAACGATCTGCATCTGAACGGTGACCGGGCTGAACTGACCCTGCTTGAGGATCTCGACCAGACGGGCACCACGAGTGAGTGCCTGCTGGGTGCTGGCATCAAGGTCGCTTCCGAACTGAGCGAAGGCCTCAAGCTCACGGTACTGCGCCAGGGTGAGGCGCAGAGTACCCGCGACTTCCTTCATGGCCTTGATCTGCGCAGAGCCACCAACCCGAGAGACCGACACACCAACGTTGACCGCCGGACGAACACCCTGGAAGAACAGGTCGCTCTCCAGGAAGATCTGACCATCGGTGATCGAGATGACGTTGGTGGGGATGTAGGCGGAGACGTCTCCGGCCTGGGTCTCAATGATCGGCAGCGCGGTCAGGGAGCCGCCGCCGTCACGGTCGGACATCTTCGCAGCGCGCTCAAGCAGCCGGCTGTGGACGTAGAAGACGTCGCCGGGGTAGGCCTCGCGACCCGGAGGGCGGCGAAGCAGCAGGGAGAGCTGACGATACGCGCTGGCCTGCTTGGTCAGGTCGTCGTAGACGCACAGAGCATGCTGGCCGGGGTTGTCGATGCTGGCGGGCTCGCCGTTGACACCGTTGTCCCGGAAGTACTCGCCGATGGTGACACCGGTGTACGGGGCGATGAACTGCAGCGGCGCGGGCTGAGCAGCGGTCGAGGAGACGACGGTGGTGTACTCCATCGCGCCGGCCTCTTCGAGCTTCTTGACGACCTGAGCGACGGTGGACTGCTTCTGGCCGATGGCGACGTAGATGCAGTGCAGGCGACGGGAGGGGTCGTCCTTGAAGACGCGCTGGTTGATGATGGTGTCGATGCAGATGGCAGTCTTGCCGGTCTGACGGTCACCAATGACCAGCTCGCGCTGACCACGACCAACGGGGATCAAGGCGTCGATGGCCTTGATGCCGGTCTGCATCGGCTCGTGAACGCTCCGACGCTTGACGATGCCAGGCGCCTTGATCTCGACGGGCATGCGCTTGGGCTCGGAGCCGTCGGGGTTGCGAAGCGGACCCTTGCCGTCGATGGGGTTGCCGAGGGCGTCAACGACGCGGCCCAGCAGGGCGGGACCGACCGGGACGGAGACAATCTCGCCGGAGCGGCTGACAGTGTCGCCTTCCTTGAGGTTGCGGTCGTTGCCGAACAGTGCGGCACCGACGTTGTCTTCCTCGAGGTTGAGGACCATGCCCTTGAGACCACCCGGAAAGTCAAGAAGCTCGCCAGCGAGGGCGTTCTTCAGACCGTAGATGCGTGCAATACCATCACCGACGGAGAGGATGGTGCCGGTCTCGGAGACCTGGACACGGGACTCATAGTTCTCGATCTGCTGCTTGAGGATCTGGCTGATCTCTTCTGCTCGGATTTTCATCGGAGCTCCTGCAATCGAAGTGTTTTGGGGGAAGCTGTGTTCGTTGGAGCGCCGGCTAGCGCGAGAGGGTCTCGCGGAGGTTCTGGAGCCGGGCGCGAATGCTTGCGTCGTAGACTGTGTCGCCGACCTTGGCGACGATGCCGCCGATGAGGTCGGGATCCACCTGGAAGTCGATGAGGACCGTCTTCCCGGTGCTGCCCTCCAGAACCTTCTGGATCTGGCCGGCGGTGATGAAGTCGGCCGGGGTGGCGGTAGTGACCGTCGCACGGACTCGACCGGCAAGTTCATCAGCCATGTCGGTGTAGGCGCGTCGGATGTCATCGAAGACAGCCAGACGACTCTTGTCCACCAGGAGGTTGATGAAATTCTGGCTGAGCTGATGAATGGACATCAGCTTCAGCACAGCAACCACCACGTTCTTGCGCTCGGTGGTGGTCAGTCCGGGGTTGTTGAGGATGCCCCGGAGCCGTCCGTCGTCCTGATCGAGGACTTCGGCGAAAGTGTCGAGGTCGGCACCGAGCTGATCGATGCAGCCCTTGTCGACGCCGAGAGACAAGAGGGCCCGTGCATAGCGGCGGGCGAGCGAGCCATTAGCCATTGTCGGCTCCGGTGCTGGTGCTGGTGTCGACGCTGGAGAGGAACTGGTTGGTCAGTCCGGCCTGGCGATCGGCGGTGATCTGACCGCGGAGCTGTTGTCCGGCAAGCTCGACGGCAAGGCCGACGGCCTCACGGCGAAGCTCAGCGCGGGCGCGGGTGACTTCGTCGCGGATGGAGCGCTCGGCGTTCTCCCGCAGCATGGTGGCGTCGCGCTCGGCGCGGGCCTCGATGGCGGCGCGCTCCAGCTCGGCGGCGGCTTCGGCTTCGGTGTGCAGCTCAGAGATCTGCACATCGAGGCTGTCCAGGCGGGCCTGGAGGGCCTCAAACCGGGCCTTAGCCTCAGCCTTGGCCTGGGCGGCGCTCTCCAGCTCGACCCGGACACCGGTGGAGCGGTTCTTCAGCGCGTCCTTGATCTTGCCGCCAGCAAACCATCCGATGATGGAGAGCAGGAGCACAAGGTTGAAAGCGTGAAACGCCATCTTCGGCCAAATTTCGGCGAGGGTCTCGTGGTGGACCTCTCCACCGGCGGCCATGGCCCCGGTAGACAGCGCCAGCAGCGCGAGAGCGGAAAGTGACTGGGGGATCCAGCGGTTCATTTCAGGAGACCTCAGGAAACGTTCGGGACATCACGTGGTTCCAGACGGGCAGAGCAGTGCTCAAGCGACACCATCGAGGATGCGACCGGTGATCTGGTTGGCCAGGGTTGCAGCGGTGGTGCGCAGCTCTGCACGGGTAGTGCTGCGGTTGGACTCCAGCTGTGCCAGAGCCTCGTTGATCTGCCCCTGGACCTCCTTGCGGACGGTGTCCATGGTGGCACTGTAAGACTTCATCGCTTCCTTGCGACGCTGAGCCCGCAGCGCGGTGACCTCGGCACGGGCACTGCTGAGGCGCTTCTCATACTCGTTGGTCTGCGCCTCGGCCTGCGCCTGGAGCGTCTCCGCTTCCTTACGCGCACCCTCAGTTGCCTGGATGCGGGCATCGAGGAACGCCAGCATTGGCTTGAGGATGATCGCGTAGAGCGCGAAGACCGTCAGGAGAAAGGGGATGGCCTGAAGCAGGACCACCAACGGGATTGGGACGATGTTCATGCCGCGCCCTGTAAGCTGGGATGGCAGAGGCGCTGGGGCCTCAGAGGGAACGCGCGAATATCGCAGCGGTCGAGAGAAAGCAAGACCAGCGTGCAAGCAGCATGGTGGTCTACAGCCTCCAGCCGATGGTCACCGCCGGCTCCATTCGGACTGCGGTCGAGGCGCTCTGCCCGCTCTCATCGAACTCCCAGCCGATGTGGGCCACCACCAGAGCACGGGCTCCGAGGGACAGTCCGCTGGCAGTCTCATAGGCCACCCCGCCGCCGAACCGGAGACCGGCCCCACCGATGCGACTGCGGGCTTCTGCGGCCACTGCATCCATGGCAGCGGCCTCATCATCATTCCACGCATCGGAATGCTCGCCTGCGAACGGGACAATCCCGTAGGCGCCGACCTGAATCCAGGGTGCGATGGTGTCCGGATCCGGGGAAACCAGATAAGAGCGACGGTCGAGCGCCAGACGCACTCCGCCGCGACGACTGGTGGTCCGCTGGCTGCCCGCCCAGGTGCTGCTCGACTGCCACGCCACGGACACTCCGCCCAGCCAGGCGATGCGGTCGTTGATGATGCCACCCCACACGGTCAGCGGCGGACTGAGCACGCCGTCGAACTCCCCCACCCCTGTGCCTGAGGTCTGCCCTTCTTCTAGGGCAACCAGATCCGCGCGGCCGGCGGGCACGTAGTCGATCCCGAGGAGACCCTCGGCGTGTGCGATGGGAAGGAGAATAAGCAGCACCCGCACTACTTATCACGGCGATAGACTCATTCCATGTTCATCTCCGGCGTACAGATCGACGGCCTCGCCGACTGCCCCTCTCTCATCCTGACCGATCTGGATCGGGTGATCCGGGTCGCGGGCCCCGATCCAGCCTCCACCGCACTCGGCGATGGCATCGCTCTGGTCTTCGCCGCCCTCTCCGAGCCCCACTGCGTTGCCCTGCTCCAGCACTGGGACCTGCTGGGGCCGGAAGAGTCCGCAGACATCCTCTCCGACCCATTCCCCGCACAGGCGAGCTGGACCGACCGGATCGCTGCCCGTGCCCTCGTCGATGACCCCGACCGGCGCAGCATCACCGCCACCCTCTCCGTCGAGCTGGATCCCCTGCTGTTCCGAGAGCTGCGGGAACAGTCCGTCCGGCACCCCCGGCTGATCACCGCGCTGTCCTCTGGTCTGACCGTGCGCATCACCGTGGGCGCGCTGTTCGCCACCAGCTTCGATGCCCTGGCGCTGTCCCTGCAGTCCGTACACATCGGCACCGAGTCCTTCCCGACCCTCCCCCGGGAGCGACCAGACTGGCTCACCCGGCTGCTGCGCCAGATTGGCGATCGCTTCCACCGCCACGCTCCCCGCGAAGACCTCGCCGAGACGATCATGGCCGTGGCGACCTCCCGGGAGCACCACCGCCGCTATCAGGCCTGGCAGGCCGCCATGTCGCGACTCGGTGTCGCCAGAGTGGCCCGGGGGCCGGGTGGGGCTGCCCAGATCCTCGTCGACGAGCGTCCGCTGCGTCGGTTCGGAGTGGCGGGCCTGAACACCGCCGCGCTGGCCGCCGCCATCCACCTCAACGACACCGACATCCTGTGGGCTGAGACCGCCGATCCGCTCCTGGAGCAGAGCATCGACGATGGCGCCCTGGAGCAGGTGTGGTGGGTCGGCGCGACCGACGGGATCGCCGTGGCCCCGATCCCCCGCACTGTCCGGAGAGCGGCGTCGTTTACTCGGAAGATGGCATGACGGAGCCCCTCCA
>JBLHNG010000385.1:0-8196 GCA_047621685.1 Myxococcota bacterium
TCGGTGCTGCCCCAGGCCACCCGGCTCCTGCCTGGCCTCATCGTCCAGGACCTCCTCGGCGCGGCCTGGCTCACCGTGCTGCCCACCACCGGCGGCGCCCACCCCCTGCGCATCCCCGCCCTCGACGGCGCGACCGTGCTCGCCGGTCGCCTCGCTTATCGCACCGCCGACCTCCTGCTCACGGTCGGGGGCCGGTTCGATCGGCTGCGGCTGGTCTTCTCCGCGGACTTCACCGCCGCCAACATCACCCGCACCGAGGACGTGCCGCCCCAGGAGCCGCAGCTCATCAGCCTCGGCGAGCTGGTCATCGGCCTCGAAGACGACGGCGCGCTGCTGCTGGAGCGCGGAGCTTCGCAGCGCCGGGTGGTGGACGGTGCAGTTGGAGCGGACTGTCGGCTGTTTGTCGACGACGGGCTGATGGTGTCTCGGGACGGGGTGCTCTACAGCGCTCGGATGCGCCCCTGAACCACACAGGCGTTACGATGCTCAGCGATGCCCGACCCCGCCAAGCTCCGTCCTGAGGACTACCCGCGCCCCTCCGTGGCTGTGGATCTGGTCATCTTCACGGTCATCGACACCGACCTCAAGCTGCTGCTCATCCGTCGCGGACTGCCGCCGTTTGAGGGCGCCTGGGCGCTGCCCGGTGGCTTCGTGCGGGTCGGAGAAGCAGCAACGGACCAGGGCGAGTCCGTGGAGGCAGCGGCCCACCGGGAGCTGTACGAGGAGACTGGCCTGCCCACCGGCTCAGCGTGGCTGGAGCAGCTCTACACCTTCGGCGCCCCCGACCGCGACCCCCGGATGCGGGTCATCTCGGTGGCCTGGTACGCCCTCATCCGACCCGACCTCGCCCCCCTCGTCACCGCCGGGACCGATGCCCGGGAGGCCCGGTGGTGGTCGCTGACGGCGCTGCCTGAGCTGGCGTTTGATCACCCTGAGATGGTGTCCATGGCGCTCTCCCGGGTCCAGGGCAAGATCGAAACCACCCCGCTCGCCTTTCAGCTGGTCCCCCCGACCTTCACCATCTCCGAGCTTCGGCAGGTGTTCGAGGCCATCAAGGGCAGCGCCTACGACCGCGGCAACTTCCGGCGTCGGTTCAACCGCATGCTCCAGGACCGCACCATCATCCCCGCCCCCGGCAAGCGCCAGACGGCATCCCGCCCCGCCCAGGTCTACGCCTTCAACCGGAGTCTGCGATGAGCAACGCCCCGAAGAAGCCGGCCAAGAAGAAGGCGCCCGCCAAGAAGAAGGCACCCGCCAAGAAGAAGGCACCCGCCAAGAAGAAGGCACCCGCCAAGAAGAAGGCACCCGCCAAGAAAGCACCGGCAAAGAAGTCTGCGACCAAGAAGCCCGCCGCCAAGAAGACCACCGGCTGGAAGAGCAAGGCCGGGGTGTGGTTGCGTCGGCTGCGGACCGGGCTGCTGTGGTGGATCTTCATCGGGGTGACGGTTCCCATCATCCAGGTCGCACTGCTCAACATCATCGACCCGCCGCTGACCCTCACCATGCTCAGCCAGGCCGTCGATTCCCGCTCTGAGACCGGCACATTCAGGATGCCAGCGCACGACTGGGTCGACATCCTCGAGATCCCCGATCACACCATCTCCGCAGCCATCTCTTCGGAAGACGCCCACTTCCTGGATCACAGCGGCTTCGACTGGGATGCCATCGAGGATGCCTGGGCAGAGCGCGCCACTGGCGGCACCGCTGGGGGCAGCACCATCTCGCAGCAGACCGCCAAGAACGTCTTCCTCTGGCAGAGCCGCTCCTGGCTGCGCAAGGGAATGGAGATCTGGTACACCTTCTGGCTGGAGAAGCTGGTCAGCAAGGACCGGATCCTGGAGGTCTACCTCAACGTCGCCGAGACCGGCCCGATGACCTTCGGTGTGGAGTCCGGCGCGCAGCACTGGTACGAGCAGCCCGCCGCAAACCTGACCGCCGAGCAGGGCACCCGGCTCATCTGCCTGCTGCCGTCGCCCCGGAAGTGGACCCCGGAGAGCAGCAACGTCAAGCAGCGTGCGGCCCGGCTGGTGGAGTACGAGCTGGTGATCCCAGAGGGCGTGCGGGCTCGGCGAAACCAGCGCTGATCACCGATTGGCTTCGTGGATCTGCTCGTTCATCGTCCAGAAATCATAGGCCCATCCCACCCCGAACAGCCCACCGGTCACCAGCCACAGCAGCCCGGTCCCCCACTTGCCGAGGTAGAACCGGTGCAGCCCGAGGGGTCCGCCGAAGGTCAGCAGGAGCCAGCCGACGGTGTAGTCGATGCGACCGGCGCGAAACGTGCGCTCCGCGCTGCGCTCCATGCCGGGGATGAGGAACAGGTCAATGAACCACCCCACTCCGAGCAGTCCGCCGGTCAGCATCCACAGCAGCCCGGTCATCGGGCGCCCGAAGTAGAACCGGTGCGCGCCGGTGAAGCCGAAGATCCAGAGAATGTAGCCGATGGTCTTGCTGTGGGTGTCTGCCATGGGCTCAGGCTATCACCCGGCTCCACTCTCAGCGACGGCGTCTGCGCCGAAGCCCGATCAGCATCGCCGACAGCAGCAGCCCACCGCCAGCGGGAGTCACCACCATGCAGCGACTTCCAGCACCACGGATCTTCCGATCCGGAATGCAGGCATTGCCCACGCCGTTGAGGTCGTCGTCGTCCTGCTCGGGGTTGAAGATGACCGGGCAGTTGTCGCAAGCATCGCCGAAGCCGTCACCATCGCGGTCAGCCTGACCGGGATCGTAGACGCTTATGCAGACGTCGCAGATGTCACCGGCGCCGTCGCCGTCGTTGTCGGGCTGCTCAGGGTCGAACTCCGAGGGGCAGAGGTCGCAGTCGTCGCCGATGCCGTCGCCGTCGTCGTCGGGCTGATCGGGATCGTAGTCGTCTTCGCAGATGTCGCAGTCGTCGCCGAGGCCGTCGCCGTCGAGGTCATCCTGGAGGGTGTTCTTCTCGGCGATGCAGTTGTCGCAGGCATCTCCGACGTCGTCGTTGTCGGTGTCGGACTGGTCGAGGTTGATGATCTCGATGCAGTTGTCGCACTCATCGCCGACGTCGTCGTTGTCTGAGTCGAGCTGGTCGAGGTTCTTGTCTTCGGGACAGTTGTCGCACTGGTCGCCGAGATCATCGAGGTCGGTGTCAACGTTGTCGGAGATGACGGTCGGGCACAGGTCGCAGAGGTCGCCGATGCCGTCTTCGTCCTGATCGGTCTGGTGGGGGTTGTACGTCAGGAAGCAGTTGTCGCAGTAGTCACCGACAGTGTCTTTGTCGGTGTCGAACTGGTCGGGATCGTAGACCGTCGGACAGACATCGCAGAGGTCGCCCACGCCGTCGCAGTCGGTGTCGAGCTGGTCGGAGTTGGGGATGCCCTCGCAGTTGTCGCAGGACAGGGTGATGGTCAGCCCGCCATCGGTGCTGATGATGTGGGTCATGTCGGCGTTGGGGCCGATCAGGCCGTCGCCATCGAGGTCTCGGGGCGAGAAAGTGCCGTCGCCGTTGTCCATGTACATCGGGTACAGACAGCCGAACGACTTGTACTCCGCGTAGTAGTCGGCGTTGGGCAGCGTGGTGCCCTCATCGTCCTTGGTCGATGCGCAGAGCGGATCGCTGAGATCGACCGCTTCTTCATTGACGGCTTCGATGCCGTTGCAGTTGAGGTCCTGAGAGAGGTCATTCTCACAGACCTGGGCTGCAGCAAGACCGGACAGCAGAAGTAGCATGGGGAAGCCCTCGGGACGGGAATTGAAATTTGGTGGTGATTATCGCCTGCGGTTGGCCCGTTGTCACACCCATCCTGGATTCCTTTCCGCCTCCGATGTCGATCTGATCGCGATGTTCGGCACCTTCGGGGCACCGCCGAGCGGTACGTGATGATTTTTTGACGAGGTGGGTGGTAGACTCCCGCCTTGTGCGAGTCAACAAGGCCATCACCCGGGCGCTGAGCCTCTCCCGCGCCGGCAACCACCCTGCGGCGTGGCGGACCCTGTTTCCCCACCGCGTCGCGCTGTCCGCCACCCCCTCCCTGGCTGCGGCATGGGTGGAGCTGTCGGTCAACGCCAATGCCAGCTTCGCCCGGCGCCAGGAGCTGCTCACGGTCATCGAGGCCTGGCCGGAGAGCCCGGCGATCGTCTCTGCGGCAGCCTCCGCCCTCATCGACGCCTTCGATGGCCGCCCCCCCGATCACCGCACCACGCCCGACGATCCGATGCACCGGGTCGCTTCCGCAGTGGAGGCCTGCCTCGTTGGTGTGCCGGCCCAGTCTCCGCAGTCTTCCGAGCTGTACCACCGCATGGGCTGCGCGCTGCGCCTGTCCGGACAGAGCCGCGGGGCGATCACCGCGCTGAGGGCTGCACTGGCCGGCGCACCGGAGGAGATCGGCTGGCGCTACGACCTCGGGCTGGCCTACAAGTCCGACGCCCGGTTCGCCGCAGCCCTGCGAAGCTTCGAGGCCTATGCCGCCGAGAAGGGCGCGGACGACGAGGGGCTGCTGTGGAACCTCGCGATCTGTGCAACCGGTGCCGGACGGGGGGATCGCGCCCGGGACTTCTGGCGTGCAATGGGCATGACCGACGTCACCCTCGGTGAAGATCGGCTGCCGAAAGTGCCCGACCTGGGGCGCATCACTGTGCGTCTGATCGGCCCGGACGACGCGCCCATCGAGGTGGATGCGAGGCCGCAGAGCCCCTGCCATGGCTGGCTGGATGCCCCCATCTTCGCCTCTGGCCTGTGGGACGGCGCCCCGGTCCGCCCGGTGCAGCCCGGTCAGCCGCCCTGCTTGCCCTTGCTGTCGATCTTGTAGGGCACCACGACCTCCAGGACCTCTCCCGCCGGGACAAGCTGCCGGGAGAACTCCAGCATCGGCCCGGAGTCCGGCACCAGCACGATCCACCGACTGGCGGTCACCCCGGTGGGAACATCGAAGGCAGAGATGGTCTGGACCGGGGCGTCCTCGGCGGCCTTGAGCCCGGAGTCCTGCCGATCACTGCGGCGATCGCTCCATCGCAGATCGTCGTCGAAGCTGTCTTCATCGGAGTCGAGGCTGTCTCCAGCGTGGAAGTCGAAGGACCCGGTGACTGGCTCGGAGATGTTGGCGCCGTCGAGCATGTACGTGTTGTCGTTGGAGGATGCGCCGCCGACGTTGGGGTTCGTCCCACCGGTCACACCCGCCGCCATCTGCACGGATGCCTGGTAGCTGCGGCCCTCCGGAATACGCTGGAGGAAATCTTTGGTGAGCACCTCACCCGGCTCAACGGGCTCCGGTGATGCTGCGACGGGAGGCGGAGGTGGAGGCGGCGCGCCCATCTGGAACGCTGCCTGGGGCTGAACCAACGCGCCGGTGACCTCCAGGCCCTCGAAGTCGATCTCGGTGGGCTGGTTGTACTCAATCCGGGGCTCTTGATTGATGGCCCCGCCGTAGTCCCTGGAAGTGCCATCCGCCCCGACGATGGTGATCCGCTCCAGCGAGACCTCGCCCAACCGCTCATTTAGAGCCTGACGTTGTTCGAGCGGGAGCTGATCCAGGTCATCCTGGTGGATGACGATGTTGTTGGAGGAGATGCGTGCCAGCTCACCCTCCTCCCACTCCTCCTCAGTGGTCTCCTCCGCCAGCAGCCCCAGGGTGGCCGTAGAGCGGAAGACCTGCTCCTTGAGGTCCTCGACGTCGTCCTCGATCAGCGCGAGGCTGACCTCCCGACGCTCCGACTCTTCCTGACGCCTGTTGCGGCTGCTGACCGCCTCGGCCTCGGCGAGCCGGCCCCGGAGGTCTTCAGCGACGGCTTTCTGCACATACGCCTCGTCGCTCTCCAGGTTGGCGAGCTGGTCAGAGACTGCGATGGCGGACTCATACAGCTCGATGGCTTCATCGACGTTGCCTGCCCACAGCTGCTCCTCGGCATCCTCCACCAGGACGGACTGACGCTGAGAGCTGCCCTTGGACTTCGCCCGGGCCATCGCCTTGACCCGCTCGACCTGCTCGCCGTCCCCGTCTTCAGCGCTCGCCTCGCCGGTCAGCACCATGACGTTGCCCTGGAGCGCGCTGGCGGACGAATTGTCGGGGTTGTAGATGAGCGACTGCTCCAGCAGCTCGCCAGCCTCGTCGAATCGGTTGTCTTTGTAGGCGTCGTAGGCCTGGTTCCAGTAGTCCTGGGAGGCTTCTTCGGCCTTCTTCTCCGCCTTGAAGACCGAGGACGAGGACATGGATGCCGGGCCGGTGTCCATCGGTGGCCCGGCCTGCCGGTAGCCCCGACCGATGAGCAGCTCCTGGTCGGGCTCCCCCGCCACAGCGACCTGGACGTTGCCCTCGGTGCGGCGGGTGGTGGTGCCGGGGGGCAGGTAGAGGGTCCAGGTGGCGTCGGTGACCGGGGCGCTGACTGCAGGCACCGACAGGGTGGCCTTTCCCCGACGGGAGAACACCGGTGCCGGAGCGAGGGTGGCGACCTCGACGGGGAAGCTCACCAGACCGGTCAGGGTCTCCACCGACTTCTCCAGCGGAATGCCCAGCCGCGCCCCGCTGCGCACCGGCTCGACAATGTGTCCCGCCACCCGCACCACCAGCACGCTGGAGCCCTCCGGCAGGTCCATCCACAGCCAGGCCCCCCGGTCGTTGCGGACCTGGTAGCGAGCGCGGGTCAGGGCGCGTCCGTGGGCAACAACGGCGACCTCATAGTGGGCGGAGTCGATGACGGTGCCCGGTGTCTGGAGCGACTCCCACTCCGACTGCTTCCAGGTGAGGGTGGGGCGACCGGTGGTGTAGTGCAGGCTGGAGAGGAGCTGACCCGACGAGAGGTCCTGCCCCCACGCCGGGACCTCGCCGGGTGCGATCACCGACAGGCCGCTGCTCTGTCGGGCGAGGTAGCCCTCCTCGCCCTGGTAGATGCTCACCCAGCCCTCGCGGCTGTCGGCCTCCGGGAGCAGCAGCGGTGCAGACGACAGCGCCTCGCCCGCCGGACCGCGCAGGGCGACCTCGACGGTGAACCGACCGGTCTGCGGCGCCACCAGCTCGACCTCCAGCCACTGCCCCGACAGGGTGCTGCTTGCGACCACTCCGCCGGATGCCTCTGCCCAGTCCGCCCCGGGCACTGCGATCCGCACCCGGTCCACCGCGCCTCGGACCGCATCGAAGGTCACCACCCCCGCACCCTCCATGCCGTCGGTGCTCAGAGTCAGCCCCACCGCTGCGGCGGCCTCCAAGCGGTCTGGGCGGGGAGCGGGCGGGGCTTCGGGCTTCCAGGCCACCGACAGCGACGGCCCTGGCGGCACGATGAGCCGATCCGCCGACAGCGCCGCGCCCCGGTCGATGGTCACATCAAGCCCCTCGCCGCTCACCACGACCTCGACGGGTGCGTCGGGCATCGGCATGCTCAGGGTGCTCAGCGGCGTGGTCATCACCCCGGTGAGCACGACGGTGTGGCTGCCCCGGGTCATCTCAACGATCAGCCGACGGTGCCCGTCGGTGTCTGGCGGCACCGCAATTGCGCGACCGTCGAGCCGGGCAGACTCCACGGTCAGCGGACCCGCCCCCAGCGAGGCCACGCTGAGCCCATCGGCGAACACCTGGATGGCGTAGGTCAGGGTCACCCGGCTCTCCGCCCCCGGGGTGATCTCCGCCGTCACCCGGCTCACCGCTGCGCGAATCAGCGGCGCCTCCGGGTCAGGGTCAGGGTCGGTCACCACCGCATCTAGCGGGACCACCGACCAGTTGGTGGTGTCTGCATGTGCGGCGAGGGAGAGCAGGAGGATCACCATCGCAGTCTACCCGGCATCTCCCGACACGGTCTCCCGATCACACGGATACACTCCTGATGTGATGCGACTCCTGCTCCTCTCACTACTGCTCGGCTGCGACTCCAAGGATGACGATGACGCCACCAGCGTCTCCGACACCGCTGATGAGGGAACCACCACGCTCGACACCGGCTCCACCCTTGACGACACCGGAGCAAGCGAGGACATCGCGTGGTGGCAGCTCTCTGGGCAGCTCATCATCACCAAGGGCAGCCCCGACCTCAAGAAGAGCACCCTCCAGGTCACCCTGCTGACCGAGGCCCTCAAGCCGATCTGTGTGGAGTCGCTCCTGCTGTCGAGTCTGCTCGATGCCACCACGCTGCCCCACCCCGACATCTACGCCTGGTGGCTGATCAGCCTGGGAGAGGGCGACGGCGGGTGCGGGGGCAAAGACATCCAGGACACCCCCTTCTACCTCGGCGTCG
>JBLHNG010000386.1:0-8192 GCA_047621685.1 Myxococcota bacterium
CTTCCGGTGAGCCCGGTGCGGTTGACCACCCGAACCGTCAGCCCCAGCGCCCTCAGATCGTCCGCCAGTCGAGCCGACGCAGCCGGATCCAGGTCCTCAGCAGCGATGAACTCATTGGCCAGCGACAGGTCTGAGCCGTCGATGAGGGTGAGGCCGTGCTTTGAGAGAACCTGGCGGACCTTCTCGCGGTCCAGCGGAGGGCTCGCGGCGGGCAGGAGGGCCAGTGTCGAGCCGTGCCGCGATGCGATGACGGTGGTGGGCATGGCTGTGGTGTAATCCAGACCGCTCCACCCTTGCGGACAATGGTGTGGCATTCAGCACGCCTGGATGGTGCGATCTGCCTCATGGAGGATTGGGAGGAGGCTGTATATACTCCTCCCATGCTCACCACTCTCCTGCTGATCGGCTGCAGTGATCGCGCCGACACCGCCGAAGAAACCTCCTCCTGGTCCGTTCCCGCCGCCGACCTCCCCGGCGCCCTGCTCAGCCTGTGGCAGTCGGACTCCGACGTCCTGTGGGCTGTCGGCGCAGACCCGGGCGACGGCGCGACCGTGCTGTCCTTTGATGGCGCCGCCTGGACCACCCACCAGCCCCCGGGAAGCGGCGATCTGTGGTGGGTGTGGGGCAGCGGAAGCAGTGTCTGGTCGGTCGGATCCGGCGGACGGGTGCTGGCCTACGATGGCGCGGCGTGGTCTGAGAGCGTGCTCGATGCGTCTGTGACCCTGTTCGGCATCTGGGGCAGCAGCGCGACGGACATCTGGACGGTGGGCGGCGACGTCTCCCTGGCCGGTGATGCGGCTCGGATGTGGCACTACGATGGCACGGACTGGACCGAGGTATCCCTGCCCAAGGAGGCCTCCACACAGCTGGCGGTCTACAAGGTCTGGGGCCGCTCGGCCTCGGAGGTCTATGCGGTGGGCACTGGCGGCATCCTGCTGAGCTACGACGGCACCGACTGGCAGAGCCTCTCCTCTCCCACCGACCGCAACCTGTTCACCATCAGCGGCGATGCCACCGACCTCTACGCCGTCGGCGGCGCATTCAGCGGCACCCTGCTGCACAGCACCGGCGGCGACTTCACCGACGTCACCCCCGACCTCGCACCCCAGCTCAACGGCGTCTCCGCCCGAGACGGCTGCGACCCGGTCGCGGTGGGCACCGGGGGAAGCGTCTACCGCCGTGGGGGGTCCTGGGTTGTTGATGAGCGCGACCCGGCCACCACCCTCGATCTGCACGCGGTCCTCCTCGACGCGGACTGCGAGGTCTGGGCGGTCGGCGGGGCGATCAGCAGCCTGCCGCTCAGCGACGGGGTCTTGATGACCTCCCGCACCGATGTCCCGGAGCTACAATGATCCTCGTTTTGGCCATCCTCGGCTGCAAGACCCCGGAGGAGGAGACCTGCCCGGTGGAGTCCGGGGTGGTCTGCAACTTCGCGGGCACCGGCGATGCCGGCTTCGACGGCGGAGACAACCACCGCCTCGACTCCATGTTCTACTACCCCCAGGACATCGAGTACTCGCCGTTTGGTGATCCGATCATCAGCGACTGGAACAACCACAAGCTGCGGCTGCTGGAAGACGACGACACCCTGACCACGGTCATGGGCACCGACTTCCTCGGCGACGGTCCCCCGGACTTCAGCGACCAGGAGCCCCCCGGCGCACCGGGCACGACGGTCAACCTCAACCACCCCACCCAGCAGGCCTACTACCCCGACGGCATCCTGCTCTCCGCCTCCTGGCACACCCACAAGATGCGCACCTGGGATCCAGACACCGGGCTGGTGGTGGTGGTGCTCGGCGCAGAGCCGGGCTTTGAGGGCGAGGACGGCGCTGCGGCAGCGGACTCCCTGGCGAATCAGCCTCGGAGCGTGGTGATCGACTCGGCGTTCAACGCCTACTTCGTCGACATGCGCAACCAGCGGATCCGACTGATTACCGCCGATCAGACCGTCTACACCATCGCCGGCAACGGGGAGAAGGACTTCTGCGGCGACGGCGGGGACGCCCTGGAGGCGTGCCTGAACTTCCCGGAGAACGAGAACCCCGAGCCCGGCGGCGCAGTGGCACTCGACGAGGACGGCGGTCTGCTCTACATCGCCGACACCGAGAGCCATCGCATCCGGGTCGTCGACCTCAACTCTGGCATCATCAACACCATCGCTGGGACCGGCGATGCCGGTGACGCAGGAGACGGCGGGGATGCCCTGTCCGCCCAATTCAGCTCCCCCCGAGACATCGAACTGGACGGCGACCTGCTCTACATCGCCGACACCGAGAACCACCGCATCCGAGTGATGGATCTCACCTCCGGAGCCATCTCCGCGGTAGCCGGCACCGGGACCAGCGGTGAGTCTGGAGACGGCGGAGACGCCCTGGACGCGACCTTCAACCGTCCGTTCGGCATCGAGATCGACATGGACGGCCGTCTGTTCATCTCTGACACTTTCAACCACCGAATCCGGGTGATCGAGCCATGATCCTCACGCTCCTGCTGGCCTGTGGCGAGCCCGCCGAGGACTGCCCTCAGACCTCCGGCACCATCTGCACCTACGCCGGTACCCGAATCGCGGGTCTCGGAGACGAGGACGTGCCGGCCGATGAGTCGCACCTCTACCTCCCCCAGGACCTCACCTTCGGCCCCGACCACCGGGCATACCTGCTCGACTGGAACAACCACCGGGTGAGGGTCATCAACGACGATGGCACCATCTCCACAGTCGCTGGCAGCGGCCTGCTGGGCGACGGTCCCGAGGGCCCCGCGCTGAATGCAGCGTTCAACCACCCCACCAACATCGCGTTTGACCCCCACGGGGCCATGGTGATCGCGGCGTGGCACAACAGCCGGGTCGAGACGGTCGATTTGACCACCGGGGAGCTGACCTTCACCTGTGGGGACGGCGAGCGGTCCTACAACGGCGACGAGATGCCTGCTGAGGAAGCGGTGCTCGACCTGCCCTCCGCGGTGGTGTTCGACTCCAAGGGACGGCTGTTCATCTCCGATCAGGCCAACCAGCTCATCCGGATGATCGACACCGACGGCTACATCTACGACGTCGCCGGTCAGCAGCGCGAGGAGGGCTACTCCGGAGACGGCGGTCTGGCGAGTGAGGCCCACCTGCACGCTTCGGTCGGACAGGCCGCCGACCCGGCCAACCGCATCGCCATCGCGGACGACATCATCTACGTCGCTGACACCGGCAACCACGTCATCCGGGCGATCAACCTCGACACCTGGATCATCGACACCATCGCCGGCACCCGGACCTGCGACGACGACGGGGTGTGCGAGGGCATCGCCGGATTCGGTGGTGACGGCGGCGACGCCCTGTCCGCCGGACTCAACGCCCCCACCGACATCGCTGTGGGCCGCGACGGCGAGCTGTACATCGCCGACACCAGCAACAGCTGCGTGCGGGTGGTCTACCCCGACGGCACCATCGACACCGCCGCGGGCGTCTGCGGCGAGCCGGGCGATGCCGGAGACGGCGGACCAGCCACCGAGGCGCTGCTGTATCGGCCCTACGGTGTGGCTGTCGATCGCGACAACAACCTCTACATCGCCGACACCTACAACCATGTCATCCGCGTCGTCTATCAATAGGATCCCACCAGGGGTTCTTCTCACCGCGGCCCTCCTCAGCGGTGCGCTGACCGGCTGCGCGGATCCCTGTGCGGCACCTGGGATGCTGTGCACCGTCGCGGGATCTGGTGACCTCGGCTACAACGGCGAGGGACTCTCGGCGGAGGAGACCTGGCTGTTCTACCCCTCCGCGGTGGACTTCGACGGACAGGGTCGGCTGGTGGTGGTCGACTACAGCAACTTCCTCGTCCGGGTGCTTGAGGAAGACGGCACCCTCGCGACCCTGGCCGGCGACAACACCCACGCCTGGGCAGTGGAGGGCCTGGCGACGGCAAGCCCGCTGGAGAACCCCATCGACATCGCGTTTGATGCCGACGGCGCTGCGCTCATTGCCGAGCAGCACACCGGGCGGCTGCTGCGCATCTCCGACGGGCAGCTCTCCATCGCGGCGGGCAGCGGGGAGGAGGGCTACAGCGACGACGGCGCGGCAGCACTCGACGCGGCCTTCTCCGACCTCTCCGGGGTGGTCGCGCTCGGGGATGCGGTCTATATCGCCGACACGAACAACCACTGCATCCGCACCCTCTCCGACGGCGTGATCACCACTGTTGCTGGCCGTCCCGAGGCCGGCTTCGTCGACGGCACCGCGCTCGGTGCGCAGCTGAACGGTCCGGAGCGCATGCACAGCGACGGCGACACCATCCTCATCGCCGACACCGACAACCACGCGATCCGTCGGCTCGACCCGGCCCTCGGCACGCTGGAGACCCTCGCCGGCCTCGGCACCGCAGGCTTCGGCGGAGACGGCGGGGATGCCGTCTCCGCCCAGCTCTCCAGCCCCACCGGCATCACCACCGCCTCAGACGGCAGCGTCTACATCGCCGACAGCGGCAACCACCGCATCCGACGAATCGCCCCGGATGGCACCATCACCACCGTCGCCGGGACCGGGACCGCCAGCTCCAGCGGGGACCCCGGCGAGGCGCTCACCTCGGGACTGAACTGGCCGGTCGATGTCGCCATCGGACCAGACGGCCACCTCTACATCGCCGAGATGCTGGGCAGCCGGGTGCGGAGACTGAGCCTGGAGTAGACTCAGTCGTCGTAGACTCACTCGCAGATGAAGCCTTCGACGTTCAGCGCATCGATGAGGTGGTAGTTCGTGCTGCCTCCGGTCGCGGCGGTGAAGCCAACATGCGCCGGGAAGCTGACGATCGCCGGGACGTCATCGTCGAGGTAGGTGATGCTGTCGATCTTGACGGTGACATGGATGCCATCGACCTCGACCTCCATCTCGTGCCACAGGCCATCCTCGACCTCGTGGATCGCCGCGGAGATCTCGCCAGCGGAGGTAGAGTCGCCGTCGATCACGAAGCTGACGTGATCAGCGGTCGTCGGCTCGTCGTAGCTGCTCTCGGAGTTGTACCAGGTGTCCACTTCGACCGTCCAACCCGGCAGGCCGCCGTAGCCGATCGAGCCGCCAGATGCGCCCTGGTAGGTGGTCATCCGGGTGGTGTCGATGGCAGTCAAGGTCAGACCGTCCGCACCGCCGCTGTCGTTGACTCCAGCGTAGAACAGGAAGCGGATCGAGACGCTGTCGGAGCTGACGGTCTGCGAGGTCTGGAATGCGGTGCCCCGCTGGTAGCTGCTGTCGTTGGTCAGCTCCACCCAGCTGTTCTTCTTGTCCCACTCCGCATTGCCAGTGAACTCCCAGGAGGCGAGGTCGATGTTCTCCTCGGTGTAGCCCTCGTTCTGGCAGAAGGTGATGTCGTCGCTGGCGGTGTTGCCGCAGGCGTCGGTCGCAGTGAGGGTGACGGTGTGGGAGTCCGAGGACTGGATCGCGCCGTCCCAGTCGAGGCTGACCGCCCCGGTGCTGTCGGTGCCGTCCGTAGAGAGCACACCATCGACGTCGCTGGACCAGGACAGCGAGAGGCTGTCCGCGCCGTCATCGTCGGAGACGGAGCCGGTGAGGGTCTCGATAGCACCGGGGGCAATGATCGCCGAGGCGGCGTCGAGGTCAACGCTGGGGGGCTGATCGGCGGAGGCCGAGAGGTGGACGAGGATGGTCGGGTTGGACGGGTCGTTGGTCTGGATCGTGAGGATCCCGGTGCCATCAGAGCCGGAGAGCTGGATGTCGGCGGTGGTGCCAGGGTCGATCTCGGTGGGGGCGCTGAGCAGCTCCCAGTCTCCGCCGCTGACCGAGACCTGGCTGAGCACGAGGACCGCGTCGCCGTCGTTGGCGACCGGGACCGACGCCTCGCCGCTGCCGCAGACTACGCCGAGATCGACCTCCTCGACCGTCGTGTAGCCGACCGGGCTGCCGGAGGTTGTGGTGCCGCTGCCGGTGTCGTCGTCATCGCAGCAGCATTCGACGATGATCTCCGGCTGGGTATCGCCGTCGTCGCAGGCGGTGAAGAGGGCGGCTGAGAGGAGGATGGAGAGGGGACGCATGGCGGCTCCGGAGACGGTGTGGGCTGCATTGCCCGGCACTCCGAACGTATGAATCCCGTGGCCTCATGCCATCCTTCACAGATCTATCAGGGGCGCTCAGTAGAGGATGCCCTCGATCGGGGTCTCGCCGGGAGGCAGAGACACCTCGGGCTCGTCGAGCATCTGGCGCAGGTCGCGCTCGATGGTCCGGCACAGGGCATTCATCGGCACATCGCCCATGCTGCGCTCGAAGGGATCCTCGCTGGCGTCTCCGATGGCCTCCATCGTCATGAACACCCAGGTGATCAGCGCTGCAGCGGCGAGGAAGGGCGCGATGAAGACGTACTCATCGGCGGTGCTCACAGCCGCGCCGATGTGATCGCCGAAGACATCCAGCAGCCCAAACGGCACCAGGAGGACGAAGACCCGGGTAAAGATGCGGCTGTACTCGGCGTACTGACGGGGAAACGGGGTGTTCTTGATGCGCTCGGCCTTGCCCTGGAGCGTGTACAGCTCGGTGAGGACCTCCATCAGCGCGATCTGGTGGAACAGGTTGACGTTCTCGGCGGCCTTCTCCTCTGCCAGCCGGGTACCCTGCCGGGTGACCAGGTGGGTCGCCGGGTTCAACTTCGCCTTCATTACGACATGCTCCTCCGCAGAGAGGAACGGGGAGATCTCCTGGTCCCAGTCGTTGCGCATGTGCTCGGCGTGCCGCTCCAGTCGCCGCTTCGTGCCCTTGGCGGGGTTGTCGAAGAAGCGAGACTTCTTGCGGAGCTGGAGGCGAACGGCGTTGACCCAGGCGAGGTGGCGGTAGATCAGCTCCTGACGAATCGCCCGAGCCTCCTTAGAGTCGTCGCCGGGTCGGACATAGCTGAGCACCGCAGTGCCCCAGGTCCGGCTGGAGTTGACCACCCCGCCCCAGATCTTTCGCCCTTCCCAGAACCGATCGTAGGAGGCGTTGTTCTTAAAGCCCACATAGAACGCCACTGCGATGCCGATCGTCGAGAGAGGTTGGAACGGGATGCGCAGGAACTCCAGCCCAATGAAGGCATAGAGGACAAACACCACACTGGCCCAGACCGCCGCGAGGGCAATGGATGGCAGGGCGAAGCGGATGGCAAGGGAAGGTCGGATTCGGCGTGTCGAGAGCATGTTTGGGAGTCTATCGCTGTGCTGAGAGGAGACCCGTTTCACGGTTGGTTTCTTCAAACATCAGCAAACCTACCTATTAGTAGGCAGTCACACCTCTGGAGGTTCCATGTTCCTGCTCCTCGATCCAGCTGAGCATCGACGGGGATCAGCGGCTGTCGTTGTACACCGGCGGACACGGTCCCCAGGTCGCCCGCCAGCATGCTGTCCGGGTGCTGCTGCGCTACACCGATCCCGTCGCCTTTGAGGCCCGCCAGGAAGACTACCCCTGGCCACCCGCCACCCACTGAGGCCCCATGCCCGCTCCCGTCAATCGCCGAAGTCAGCTCCTCTCACTCAGCTCTGCCCTCTGGCTGGAGAACCTCGCCGTCTGCTGGCGGTGATCGAGACTCTAGATCACCTGCTGAGTCAGCAGAAAGACTGAGGCTCGCTTCGACACATCGTTCCGTTAGTCCTTCGAACAAGACCCAATAATTGGAGCAGGACATGTCAGATTACAAGCCGTCGAAGGTGTGGACCTGGGACAAGGCAAGCGGCGGACAATTCGCCAACATCAACCGCCCCATCGCCGGAGCAACCCACGACGGTGAGCTTCCGGTCGGAGTCCACCCCATCCAGCTCTACTCCCTCGCGACCCCCAACGGCGTGAAGGTCACGATCATGCTGGAGGAGCTGCTGGAGCAGGGGCACACTGGCGCGGAGTACGACGCCTGGCTCATCCGAATCAACAAGGGGGATCAGTTCAGCAGCGGATACGTCGCCGCCAACCCGAACTCCAAGATCCCGGTGATGGTCGACCACAGCACCGATCCGCCACAGCGAGTGTTCGAGTCCGGCTCGATCCTGCTGTACCTCGCCGAGAAGTTCGATGCGTTCCTGCCCAAAGAGTCCCGCCAGCGGACCGAGGCCCTCAACTGGCTGTTCTGGCAGATGGGCAGCGCCCCCTACCTCGGCGGCGGGTTTGGTCACTTCTACGCCTACGCCCCACACCCCATGGAGTACCCAATCAACCGATTCGCCATGGAGACAAA
>JBLHNG010000387.1:0-8170 GCA_047621685.1 Myxococcota bacterium
ATGAACAGCAGATATTCGAGCACTACATGAGTGCGCTCCAAGAGGTCGCCTGACATCTGAGAGGCTCATCCCTGAGCGGTCGGTTTGCAACGCTGGGGTGTACTTTTTCCGTTATTATTCGAATACTGATGGAGTGGCAGGCCGTCGAAGCGGCTTACCTGATGTATACGACATCAGTTCCCGTTGCCCGCATGATTGCGGATAAGTCGTTCAAGCGGCTTTTTTCCCCTCCGCGCCCGGTCCGAATCCGCACTGGTGGGGGTTGTCGGGTAGCAAAATGTCCCCCGGCTCAACGAACTCCAGTTCTGCAAGGGCTTTTCAAGCTGGCCTAATACTGTCCGTATCCTGTCCTGAAAACAGAGCTATCGCCGCCCCTGGCAGGGGTGTCGCGCTGCTCGACATCAGGTGCTTACCCCTGCAATCCTTCCAGTCCGATGGATTCAAGGCGTAGACGCCGTTGAGCAAAGAAGTCCGCTGGTGAGCCACGGGACGGGCAAAGGCGATCACGTTCGCCACCCGACCCATCCGCTCCCGCTGAGCACTCACCGGATCGAACCACCTGGAGAGCGGAGTCTTCAGGCAGAAAGGCATGCGTAAATGCATGACGGCAGTGCAAGTCTTCGCAAAGGCCAAACGACTCCGTTGAGATATCTGTGAAGCACGCAAACTGACGCCTCGGAGGCTCAATGCTACAGAAGCCTATGTCAGAAGCCAAGATCTCCACGAGGTTAGAAATCCTGGCTGAGGTAGGTGCATTTGTTGGCCTCGCGGTCGTTTCCAAGATCGTGATCAACCAATTCAATCAGAACTTCTCGGGGCCCATCTCGCTGGTATTCACGCTATCGATACTGACACTTTACCTCCGGTCTCGCGGACTTTACTGGTCGGATATGGGGTTGCACCCATTGTCTGGGATCCGAGCGAAACTGATGGTCATCCCTCAAGCCTTCCTGGTCTTTTTATCATTTGCGGCTGTTCTTGCGCCCATTCTGCTCATTGGTCCAGCGATCGGATTGACGTTTCTTACTGAGGTGCCAGTCGGAGTAGAAGACCGTTGGGGCAGCGTGAGAGGAAGCTGGCCCATGTACCTGCTGTGGCTTGGCACCGTCTGGACCGCGGCTGCATTTGGGGAGGAAATGTTCTTCCGAGGGTATCTGGTCACACGATTGCAGACGGCATTTGCAGACATCAAGTTTGGTGTCTTGTTGGCCGTCGTCGTTCCGGCGCTGCTGTTCGGACTGGGACATGTCTACTATCAGGGGCTCCGTGGACTGGTCGTCACGGGTGGAATCGGTTTAGCCTTCGGTACAATGTTCTTGCTTTTCAAACGAAATCTTTGGCCGTTGGTTCTCTGGCACGGAATCGTCGACACACTCACGTTTACTGCCATCTTCATGAATTTGGACTAACCGAAGCATGGCAGCGGCTATACCCGGCGATGCGAGCAGCCAAACGTTGACGGGACTCGGTCACAGAAGTGTGTCCTCTCCAACGCGACTTTGCGGAGTTGGAAAAACAGGCTCAGTGAGTCCCCTGGGAGGCGCACCGTGATCTTCGCGCTCCCTAATGCTCGGTGATGACGGAACTCGGCCTCCCCCGGCTGCGCCTCGCTTCACTCGCTGTGGAGCAAGGCCTCAGATGGGGTCAGGAAGGGGAAAAGCCGCTTGTTTTTCCTGCCCGCGACACCGCGCGCGCGACATCTGGAAGGCGAGCGATCACCTGGAGGGAGAAGAGACTCGTCGTGGTCGTGCGCACAGCGGGGATGCTGGAGCTGCCGAGTGCTGACGATCACCGACTTCGGCCTCACGAGTGCAGCGCTGGGCAACCACGACCGCTGAGCTCGCTTCTGGAATCCACGGCGCCGACGACGCCCCTGGTGCTCCCCCCACCGGGGATACTGCGGTAAAACGAGATGTCAGACTTCAACTCTTCGGAAGCCCAACCATGCGCCTACCCTCGCTGCCGTTCGCCGCAACCGCCTGCGGCCCCCACGCACCGCCCACGAGCCCGGTTCAAGGCGCCTCGGTCCCATCCGAGCCTTCCGCCCCCGACGGGACTCCAAGGGTGTCCGGCCGCCTCGGCCTCGCGGGTCTCGAGGCCTTCGGCGCGGGCATCCCCAGCGCCTACAATGAAGCCTACAACGCCCCGGTCGCCGGCTACGACGCAGGCATATGCAAGGTAAACGGTCCCCTCCCTGGCGAGATCGCCGGTACCCCCTTGGGGAAGCCTGGCACCCTGGAGGCCACACTGGTCCAGTGCCTGGCAGACGAGCGCTGCACCGGCGTCAGCTCCGCCTGGTACGGGGGCATGGACTTCTCGGCCATGAAGTCGAGCTCACCCTTCGCCCAAGACACAAACTCCTACGACTGTACGGTCCTGGTGGACTGCCCATGATTCGCCTGCCAACCATCACGTCGCTGACCCTCCTCGTGGCATGCGGGGGCCCGACTCCCGCTCGCACCATCAACGGCGATCCCGACGGTGACTGGCCCTCCCTGCCTGCACTGGACGAAGAGATCGTCGAGATCATGGAGGCCGACCGGGTCGCGGGCCTCTCCGCCTGCATCATCGAAGACGGACAGCTCGCGTGGTGCGGGGGATATGGCGAAGCAAACCCCGACAACGGAATGCTGGCGACCCCGTCGACTCCATTTCTGCTCGCCAGCGTCTCCAAGGTGGTGACCGGCGTCGCCATCATGCAAGCGGTCGAGCAGGGTGCGCTGAGCTTGGACGACCCCATCAACGACCATCTCTCCTTCGAGGTCATTCACCCCGACGCCCCCAACTCCGACATCACCACGCGCCAACTCATGGCACACGTCTCGGGCATCGTCGACAACTGGGATGCCCTCGAGTCGCACTACGTGACGGGCGACTCGGACGAGGACCTGGGCGAGTTTCTCGAGGGCTACCTCACCGAGGGTGGCGCGGACTACGACGCCTGGGAGAACTTCCACGAAGACGGCGTGAACCAGACCACCGAGTACAGCAACTCCGGTGCGGCCCTCGCCGGGTACATGGTCGAAGCCTCCACGGGCACCCCCTTCGACGACTACTGCGACGAGACGTTGTTCGGGCCTCTGAACATGAACGCCGGCTGGCACCTCGCAGACTTCGACGTCGACCAGGTCGCCACACCAACCCAGTGGGCCGCCGGCGAGTGGGAAGTCATCGATCACTACGGCTTTCCCGACTACCCCAACGGTCAGCTGCGGGCCGATGCACGGAGCATGGCACGCCTGCTCGCCGCCATCGCCCAAGGCGGAACGGTCAGCGGCACGGAGGTGCTCAGCCAGAGCTCAGTGACCGAGCTGGTCACGGTCTACGACGAAGACCTCGATGAGGACCAGGGGCTCATGTGGTACCAGTGGAGCCTTGACGGCGAGACGGTCATCGGCCACAACGGCGGGGAGACCGGCGTATCCACCGAGATCTTGGTTCGGCCCTCCGACGGCCGGGGGGTCGTGGTCCTCATGAACTCCGAGGGCGGCAAGCGTACACTCGAGAAGATCGAGATCGCCGCACTGAACGCCCTGTAGAGCCTGGAAGCGGCGACTCCATCGAATGCACCAGCAGCTCGGCCGTCGACACCCGGACCGCCGCCCCTCGTTCTCCACTGTAGGAGCTTCGCTCACGCCCAGTTCTCCAGTGCCGACCTCCCTGGTGTTCCTCTTCACCATGGCGGCATGCTCCGAGCGGACCGACATTCCTCCGGAGAGCATTGGTGAGCCCGTGTCGCCTGCGTCGCCTGCACCACCGGCATCGCCTCCACACGCGGCGCCCTCGGTTCCCCCCAGCCCCCCAGAGGCTGTCGATGAATGGGTCACCACCTCTGGGCTCGACTTCGGCCCACCTGGGGCCACCCTCCGTCGCACGAACACCGACACCAACCCACAGGCCGACGTTGAGCGCCAGCTCGTGCTCCCCTCCCCTGAAGGCGAGCAGATCCTGGCCATGAACGAAGGTGTGGTCGGCGAGGACATCGGGCCGTGCACCATGACGACCATGAGCGAAGAGTCCATCTTTGTCGTGGACACCGACGGCGACGGTGTAAACGAACTCTTCGTCGCTTGGACCTGGATGACCGGGGTGGGCCACGACGGAGCCGTCGACAACCTCGACGTCTGCGGGTGGCGCTGGACCGGCACCGAGCTGGTGTACCTCTCCGAGCTCTCCAGAGACCTAAGCTTCCTCGGCATGAGGGATGCCGACGCCGTCACCGCGTACACCCCAGACCAATCGAGGGGCCCCTGGGAGCCGCATGGTTGCTTCCCGATCGAGACCTCTTTCAGACTGGTATGAGGACAGCATTAGACCGGCTTGAAAAGCGATAGCAGAGCGCAGAGCGCAGAGCTCGTTGAGCAGCCCTGACAAAAACGCTGCTTGAATGACTTATACGGTTCCGCGCTGAAGACGCTCCACCGTGTGGGGTGTTCCGGTAACACGGATGCGCTCTGGATCAGTGCGCATCCGTATTACCCACTGCACAACGTGCTGCAGGAAGAGGAGCCGGGTCAGGGGCTTCCACCCTGTGTCCCAGGTCGACGAGCCTCGTATGGTGCGGCCTATCTGCATAGAGTTGTTCGTGCCTTGCCCACGCCAGACTCTGGCGTGTCCAACCCCTCCAAGCACGGAGCAAGCGATGACGATATCCCTCGAAGAGAGCGCAGAGACCCTGGCGGGCAACGCCGTCGGCCAGCGGCTTTGGTTCTGGCTCTGCCCCGACGCCGAGCCGATGCTTCTGGTCACCACCCTTGCTGATGATCCGGTGATGGCCTCACTCTATGCGGCTGCCCAGGCCGCTCGCCCGGCGGATGCTGCGCAGACATCGGGTCTGGCCCACCGTGGCGAAGATGGGCGGCTGCGGCTGATGGCCGCTGGCTTCCCCGACGGCGCGCTCTCGGCGCTCGCCTGCTGGGTGAAGAAGCACGGCCGCGGAAACCCCGGTCTGCTCACCCTCGCTGACCCGGTCCTGCTCACCGTCGAGGACGGCGAGGTGATCGAAAGCGAGCGGGACGCCGCGCTGTGGAGCTGGTGTCCGTCGACCCTCATCCCCGGCAGCGCCGCCGCCGCCGCTGCGGCTCTGCTCGCGCTGCCTGCTGGCAGGCGGGCGTGGTTCTGGACAGCGGATGTGGGTGAGGGGGCGGTGCTGGTCTGCACGCCCGTCGAAGGGGACGAAGACAGCGAGGCGTTCCAGAGGGCTGTCGAGGGGCTGCTGCGGCGTGCGTCCTCGGTCGTGCGTCCGATCAAGGGGGTCTTCCACCGTGGCGAGGACGGGCGGCTCACCGTCTTCTCGGACCGGCCCGCTGCGCAAATCGCCGCCCGCTGCGCCGACCTGGTCGCCCAGCACCCCGCCCTCGGTGAGCTGACTGGCGCGCTCATCGCCCAGCTGGGTGAGGAAGGACTGGCCGACGCGATCAACCAGCCCGTCGCAAACCTCTCCGCCCTGAGCGCTGATCTGAACGGCATGAACGGCGATGCCCGCTGGTTCTGCTTCTCTGCAGGCGCCGGGCTGATGCTCGCCGCCGATCGCGCCGACCTCAAGCGACGCCTGACTGAGCAGCAGATCCCCACCGACGCCTTGATCCGCGGCCGGGTGCAGGCCAGCAGCAAGGGCTGGCTGGAGTTCATGGTCCGCAAGAGCGAGCCCGACTTCCTCGCCGCGCTGGCTGGCTGGGCGACCCCCCGTGGCGGCCAGTGGCCAGCGCTCCGCCGCCTCAAGGGCGCCCGCGCCTCTGTACGCGGCACCGACAACAACACCACCGTCCGCTACCGGGATGACCGCCTCTGGCAGATCATGCCCGCCGCGCGCTGAGCACAGATCCACTCCTCTCACCTCCACGGAAGCTCCAATGCCTACCTACGCAGAGAAAGACGGCGTCAGCGCCAAGACCATCAGCTCCCTCAAGAAGGTCAAGGCGGCCAAGGGCCGGGTGATGGCCAACTTCAGCGTCGCGGTCAACCCGAAGGACAAGACCACCCTGTTGTTGGGCATGACCATGTCCCACAACGACGACGACGGCTCTAAGGCCGCGAAGCTGACCAACAAGGCGAAGCGAAAACAGTTCGGGCTGCCCGCTGCAGTCAAGCTCGGCTGGGGGCTGGTGCTGGCGAAGGACGGCAAGCTCATCTTTCACCTGCTCCAGAGCAAAGGCCTGACCACCAAGATGCTCAAGTCCGGCCTCAAGGCGGTCGGCAACCTCCCTGACGTCTCCTCGCTGAAGACTGTTGTCATCAAGGACAGCAAGAAGGAGGACGTCATCGCCCAGTTCAAGGCGGCGGCGGAGTCCGGGGTGCAGGTCGACAACACCGGACTGAGTGAGTCCGAGCAGCAGGACCTGGCCAACATCATCGCCATGCAGCCGAACATCGAGCACCAGATCCGCAAGCTCAAAGCGGGCGTGCTGCTGCGCGAGGCGGAGTTCAACAAGACCTGCAAGCGCATGGTCCGCGACGCGTTGAAGGCCATCCAGACGGCGGAGACCGGCCACCAGAGGCTCGAGGCCCAGCAACAGCTCGCCATGATCGCCCAGAGCGGCGGGGATGTCCCGGAGTCCGGCAAGGTCTCTGGCGATCTGGCTGCCCTCATCAACTACAGCACCTGGGACAAGGACACAGAGCCGCTCCTGGCGCTGATGAAGGAGAAGATCGTTCCCGAAGAGGTCGTGGTCGACGACTCCGGGGACGACAGTGAGGAGATCGGGGACGTCCCCGATGTGCCCGACTACGCGTCGATGAACGCCGCTGACCTGCGCGCATCCGATCCCGGTCTCGATCCGGCGGCGTTCAAGGCGGCGGCCCAGCAGCTCATCGATGACGCTGACGATACGAATGATGACATCGACGCGCTGCAGGTGATGGTCTGGACGCTGCGCTCAGATGAGATCCTGGCGCTCGGTTCGGGGCACACCGACTTTATCGAGCTCGCCAGCCAGCTCGCCGAGGACATGGAGGACGACCCGCTGGCGACTGCCACCGAGGAGCTGGCGATCAAGAGCAGCCAGATCTACCTGCTGGAGCAGCTCGCCCCGGTCAAGGCACTGATGGACGACCTCGACGGGCTCGATCTGACCAGCCCCGACGATGCTGAAAAGGTCGACAACATCCTGACCATGATCGACGAGATCAAGAGCAACCTGGAGTACACCTACGAGTCGGTGGCCGATCCCGACGGGGAGGGACTCAACGACGATCGGCAGCTCATCTACGATCGCGTTGAGGCCTCGGTGCTCTCTGCGATGACCGACGATGGCACGTTCATGGAGAAGCTGCGGCAGGCGAAGCGCAAGAAGGCGGATCTGGACAACCCCGGCCGCATGGTGCTGCTCAAGATCAAGAAGCTCGCCACCGAAACGGTCGATGACGGCACGTTCTCCGACATCTCCGAGCGCTATGAGGGCCTCTGCGAGGATCTGAAGGCTGAGTTCTACGCGATGAGCAAGGCCGACACCAACACCGCGACCTACCAGCTCGGCCAGGTGCGCATCCGGCTCAACGAGCATGGCAGCGACGACTTCGACGTGTTCGCCCCGGACTGGGATCTGGAGGAGGCACCTCAAGACATCGGCGAGCTGATCGGAACGCTGGACGACTATGAGGTTAAACCCTCCTTCTTCGACAGTGACGTCACCTACGAACAGGGGGTACGTATCGGCGGTGGGGCGAATTCAAGTGTCTTCGCGGTCAGCAACATCAACCCCGGCGGCGGCAGCGGTGCGGTCAAGGTCTCGAAGCCGAAGGAGGTCGATCTGATGAGCCGCTGCGCCGGGAGCGGTGTGCTGCCAATCCTCGGCTTCAAGGGCAACGGAGAGGGGGTCAACGGCAACCTGGTGATGCCGCAGGTCCGTGGCTCATTCGAGGACTCCGCAGAGAAAATAACCGCCGATCCAAAGGCCTTTCGCCACATGCTCCGTGGCACCATCGGCGGCGTGGCACGCATGCACACCCTGGGCATCGTGCACAAGGATCTCACCGACGAGAACGTTCTCATTGGCGACGACGGCCCGCTGATCGCCGACTTCGGCAACGCCAGCCAGATCACCTCTGATGACGTCGATCCCTTCCGCCACGACCTGCAGAACTTCCGCACCGCCATTGTCGGCAGCATGCACCGCTACCGGCAGAACAACCTGGCGCCGGAGGAGGACTACTGGATCGCTGACGCAGCCTC
>JBLHNG010000388.1:0-8164 GCA_047621685.1 Myxococcota bacterium
CATCTCTTTGTGCTCGGCCCGCCTGGTGACGGCGTCTCCCTGCTCGACGTAGCGGCGCCCCTCGTCGGTGTGCAGCAGGTCGGCCGAGTCAGGCGCGTCGTGCGCACTGCCCTTCAAATTGTGCTCGGCCCGCCTGGTGACGGCGTCTCCCTGCTCGACGTAGCGGCGCCCCTCGTCGGTGTGCAGCAGGTCGGCCGAGTCAGGCGCGTCGTGCGCACTGCCCTTCAAATCCGCGTCAAGTGCGCTTGCCTGCACATCGCCAGCGTCGTGCATGCGGTGCTCCCCTGCGCCATGGCTGCCCAGGTACCCGTCGCTGTCGGTGACGTATTGCCAGGCGGTCTTGCCGGCGGCGATGCCCCCACCGACCGCATCACGGCTTCGCTCATAGGAATCATCGCGCAGCGACCGATGGGTCACATCCTCTTTGGCGACCTTCCGGTCGAAGTCCGTCAGCAGGTTCTTGTCGGGGTGGCCGAGGGCGACGCCGCCGCCCAGTCCCACCAGCTCCATCGCGCCGTTCAACGAGTCATCCGGCCCGGTCATGCCCAGCTCGGGGGCGCCCAACCGACCGCTGGCATCGTTGCTGACGGTGACATTGCGGCCCGGCAGCGCGTTGCCGACCCGGTCTACAATGTCGGTCTGCGCGGCGGTATTGTAGACCGGGATCTCATTGGCGCTGCCCCCGGGACCGTGCTTACGGGTGAACCGATCCATCGCAGCCTTCGGTGTGCCCGCACCTTGAAAGGTGTGCACTTCATTCACCTTCGCGCCGTGGTCAGCGGCGAGCTGGCCCACGGTGGCCGCTGCCTGGCTGTGCCCGCTCAGGTTGACCTTCTGGCCCGTGTCTGCTGCGAGCTCGTCGATGGCAGACCACATCGCCGGGTAGTTCGCGGCGTACTTCTCCTGGGAAACGCCACCCTGCTCGAAGTTGTTCAACCAGTCCCTGTTGCTATGGGTGCCGCGCACGCTCAGCTGGGGGTTCTTCATGCCCGGGTGGCTCTGCTGCTGCCTGGCGCCCGTGTTGAACTTCACCGCCTGAAAGTCGGTGGCCGCATCGCCAAACACCTGATCCTCAAAGTCGTGCTCCGTGAGCCACTGCTCGTCCTGCGGCGTCACACACTTCCCGTCGGCTTCACCCGCGTCGCAGCGCCGCAGCCGCCCTGTCCCGGCCCCCTCCGCGTCGACCGCCGGGTCCATGTATGCGAAGTGGTGGGCGAGCTTCTCTGACTCCTGCAGGTCCTGAGGGATCTCGACGCCGTTCGCGCTGTGAATCATCGGCCGCCGTCTGGAGGGGCGCTTGCTCGCCTGCATCGCCTCCTGGGCGGCGGCATTCCCATGGCCCCGAAGCGACTGCTGCGGCCCCCCGCTCATGCCCACCCCATCGGGGCGTGCGACTGCGAGGTCTGCAGGGCTGGCCATGGATTGGGCGCTGGGGTCGGTGTAAGCGGGCTCGGCGGATTTTTTCTTCTTGGCCATCAAACCCTCTCTAAGTCCTTACCAGAGTAATCACCGCGCCTCAGCACAGTCAAGACCCCACTGCCGAGGGCGATATACATACTTACCTTGCCCCGATTTGACGGACAGTGTTTTCAGGCAGCGAGACGCTGATTCTGTCTGAATCGCTGTTCTTTCAGGGTTGGTGAGAGATATCCGTTGGCGGAATGCTTTCGAACGGGGTTGTAGAGCTCGTTGATGTACTCCCGGATGGCTTCCCGGGTCTCTTGGTTGCTGGCCCACACCTCCTCTTCAAGCTCGGTCTTCAGCGTGCCGAAGAAGGACTCCACCACCGCGGTGTCCCAGCAGTCGCCTTTCCGACTCATCAAGGCACGACCACCGGCATGCGACAGCCGAGTCTGGTAGGCGCAGCTGGCGTACTGGCTCCCTCGATCCGAGTGGTGAATCCAGCCCGCGTCTGGCTCTCGAACCGCCGGGCCGGCTTGCCCACCAGACCGTCCTCTCGCATCAGTCGAGCCACACGGTTCACCCCGATGACTTCGCCTTCATCACGTAGGTCCCTGACAATCCGTGGGCTTCCGTAGGTACCTCGGCATGCGGTGTGGGCGATGCGGATTCGACTCTTGAGCCGCTGATCGTCCTGGTGCCGTTTGGCGGGACTCTCCGAGTCCAGTCGTAGTAGGTCTGCCGAGACACGGTCAGGGTTCGCCAGAGGACAGTGATGGGGAAGAGGGTCTTCTTCGCGAAGAAGACCTCCACTGGCTCACCAGCCTGAGCGTCGGAGACTGCCCGGCGCTGACCCGGCTGCCAGACCGGGAACCGCTCACCAGCCTCAAGGCGCTTCTCCTCCGCGGCCCCACCATGCTTGAAGCGGTTCCCGGTCTGGCACAGCTCAGCGGGCTTCGCGTGCTGGATCTCTCCGGTGTCCAGCTCGATGCGGTGCCCCGGCTGCCCTGTCGGCTTCGCGAGCTGACCCTGCCGCTGTCCGCCCTGTCCCAAGAGCTGCCGCGGCTGTATGCCCACCTCTACAGGCTGAGCTGGGTGACGGTGAGCAGCGGCGTGCGCACCATCAGCGTGGAGGTCGTCGGCTCGGAGCCCGACGAGCGACTCGCCACCCTGCTGACGCTGCTCCACAAGACCGAGCACCAGTCATGTCGCCCCCTTCTGGCGGACAGTCTGTGTGAGAGGATGTCAGCGCGTAGCGGGGGGGTGGGGGTGAAATCCCCGTCTCAGACAAAAGCGCACCACGAAGTACCGGCATCAATGGGCACACCGCTCGGCCGAAGCGCTGACCGGTGCAACATCTACTGGAGGGAGAGCGTGGCGAAGGTGTATCTGGTGGGCGTCGAAATCATTCGACACGCCGGGTGAATGCATTCGACAGCCGCCGAACCGGGGCCGACGTACCTTGTTGATGAGACGATGCTGCTGCGGCGGCTCACCCATCACCAAGGATCGAACACTCGATCCAAGCCTGGCAGCGCGCTGTCCTGCCAGAGCTGCGCCCGGAGTACGACATGACCGCCCTGCACACCCATCCCACCCTCGAGCTGAAGACCTCTGCCTGTCCCGTCAGCGTGCACAACGAGTGGGACCCGCTCGAGGAGATGATCGTCGGCGTGCCCGACTTTGCCCAGGTCCCATCCCCCGGGCCGGACCTGTTCGCCGTCGAGTACCACGAGCACCACGCTTCCGCCGCCGAGATCCCCAGCGGTCCCTACGCCCCCCGGGTCATCGAGGAGACCCGGGAGGACCTGGCGATCCTGGTCGAGACCCTGCAGGGCCTGGGAGTCACCGTGCGCCGCCCGGAGCGCTCCGACTGTAGCCGCCCGTTCGGCTCACCGGAGTGGACCTCCGACGGGGAGTTCAACTACTGCCCCCGAGACGTGCTGCTCGCCATCGGCGATACGATCATCGAGACACCGATGCCGCTGCGCTCGCGCTTCTTCGAGCCGTTCGCCTACAAGAAGATCCTGCTGGACTACTTCAAGCAGGGTGCCGGTTGGATCTCCGCGCCCAAGCCTCAGCTGGCTGACGGCACCTGGAGCCTGCCTGGCCAGGGTCCGGTGCTGGCCAACATCGAGCCGCTGTTTGACGCCGCCAACGTGGTGCGGGCGGGTCGGGACATCCTCTACCTGGTCTCCTGCAGCGGCAACCGGATGGGCGGCCAGTGGCTCCAGCGCACGCTGGGCTCCGAGTACCGGGTGCACATCCTGGAGGGCGTCTACGACGGCACCCACATCGACACCACGGTCACCCTGCTCGGCCCCGGCAAGGTGATGCTCAACCCCGGTCGCATCCAGCCCGATCAGCTGCCTGAGGTCTTTCAGGGCTGGGACGTGCTCTGGGCCCCGGAGATGATCGACACCGGCACGACCTGGCCCTACGCCCGGGCGTCGATCTGGTCGGGCATGAACTTCTTCATGGTCAACCCCGAGCTGGCGGTGGTCAATGGTGCCCAGAAGCCGCTGATCAAGCTGCTGGAGTCCAGGGGCATCGACACTGTGCATGTTCCCCTTCGCCACTGCCGGACCCTGAGCGGCGGTCTGCACTGCGTGACGCTGGACGTGCGGCGTCGGGGCAGCCTGGAGTCCTACACCGACTGAGTGAGTCCCGACTCCTGCCACCATCCCCCGGCGCCGCCGGAACATGCCCTTGAGCGAGACCATGACCATCCACCTCCCTGTGCTGAGCACCCTCCTCCGCCCCTTCCAGTCCGGCGGCGCCCGCTGCGGCCCGGGCCTCGACATCGACACCCTCGACGAGGACACCCGGGAGACCGTGGGATCGATCCTGTACGACATCTTCTGCGAGTCTTACGGAGAGCTGGATCGAGAGACGGTGTGTGACGAGATCATCTTCCGCCCCGGCGGCCAGCTCTTCTTGTTCCGAGACGCCACCGACACGATCGTGGGCTTTGGCTGCTTTGCGATCCAGGTGGTCACCCACGCAGGCCGGGTCTGCGGCGTCATCGAGAGCGGCACATACATGCGCCGTGGCACGCGCGGGATCGGCTCCGCGTCAGCTCGGCGGGCGGTGGTGCTCGCTCTCGTCGAGAAGCTGCGCCACCCCTGGAGGCCGCTGTATTGGGCGATCGAGGCGCTGACGCCGATCACCTACCGGCTGATCACGCGCACGTTCCCCCGATTCTACCCAAACCGCCATGAGGCGACTCCACCCGAGGCTGCCGGGATGCTCTCGGCGATCATCGCGCACCGGGGGCATCAGCTCCCCACCGCCCACCCCTTCGTGATCAGCTACCCGGATCCGGCCTCCCACACCGCCCCCGAGCGCATCACCCTCTCCGATGCCCATCAGGCCGACCCGGAGATCCAATTCTACCTGGACCAGAACCCTCGATTCACCGATGGCCACATCCTGTGCGTGCTTGTGCCGTTCAACTGGCGCGAGGTGGGCGCTGCGATCAGCCGGGCAGTGACGACAATGCTGCCATTTCGGGGGTCGGATTCTTCATGATGGTTGATTTCCCGTTGGGCTCCTCTCTGGAGGGTGACGCGGTTCCTTGGCCTCCTGGGTATCCTGAAAGAACGGTTGTTTTGGCAAGGTGTAGAAGCATTCGGTGGAGATATTGAGGAGGCTAAGAATCTGCCGGGCCTCGGGGGTGAGGCCCGTGAGATGGCGCTGGGTGATGTTTCCGAAGATGGCATTGCGGACGACAATCAGGCCGACCGTGGAGAACGTTTTCAGAGCAGCCTCGATGGTCGGCCGCTTTGTGTGGACCTGGTGGTGAATCCTCAGTTCGCTCTCTGTTTCCGACAACCGACGCCGAAGCGTGTGTTGAAGGTGGTTTCTCACCAACAACGCAAGCACAAATACCAGACCCAGCGCCGCGATCCGCTCCGGCTTGTGCAAGAACACCGGCGATAGACCACAACCACCCTTCAGCCAACGAAAGCCTCCGTGACCCTCCACATCGCTCTGACCTCGATACTCCTGGTCCAGTGCGACATCCGACCACGTCGACTCATCCAGATGATCCGTCACCAGCACAAAGTGGCTCGCGGAACGACGCGCCTCTTCGATCGCCTCTTCATCCCGGGAAAGACCCGTAGAAACGAGTCGATACCGGGTCACCATTGGCCGCGTTGCGCCCTTTGGCGGGCGCCCAGCTCGGGGGTAGGGTTGCTCCACCTCCTCGCTGGACACTGACCACGACTGCGACAGCCACTTCGTTCGCGGCGTCCCTCGCACCGCCTTCTCCGCATCTGATGAACAGGTGAAACACTGGGAGCAGAGTGCTTTGTTTGCCTTCTCCAGCCGGACGCGCTCTTTTTCCAGCCGCTTGTCGAGCTGGGCGTCGAATTTGTCTGCGAGCACTGAGGAGTGCACGACCAGGAAGCGCACGGGCTCGGCCTGACGCTCTCCGCTCTCGGGGGCCTCCATCAGCAGATGGCCCTGAACCGAGCGCCCCCGCCATTGCCGGGTTGACGAGGACTTTCGCCGTCCAGGTTCTTCTCTGATGAGGGGCATCGGTCCGGACTGCAGGGTCTGGTTGATGAGCTGTCGTCGCTTGTTGAAGGAGTCGGGAAGAAGGGAGATGAAGTGGAATCCGTGTGCGCGCAGCTCGCCGAGGGTTCGGGCATCGACGAGCTTGCAGTCTGCGACAAGGGTGACGGCGTTGGGATCTGGGAGGCGGTCGGCGAGTGCGGAGAGCTGGAATCGGTTTGCCACGGGGTCCGCAAGGTTTCCGTCCATGACCCGAGCATCGAGAGGAATACCGGTTTTGGCCTGTAGACTCAGTCCGAAGATGAGTTGCTTGAGGTCGGGTCTTCGATCCTTGGAGTGTCCGCGTGCGGGATGGGGTGCGAGGTCATCGATGTCGGTGTCGTAGAGGCCATACAATGAGATGGAAGTGGTGTCCTGGTGAATGGAGAAGACAGGTTCGGTAGTTGTTTTGGCGAGATGGTGTTGAATGACTCTGGAGAGGATGAGGTCGGTGCCGTGTTCGAAGATGTGGTCGAAGCCAGCTGCGAGTCGGTCATCGTTGAAGTCGTGAGCGTAGAAGTGCCCTTCTCCGAGGAAGAGATGGAGATCGTGTGCTTCGAGCCAGTGCTCGATGTGGACGAGGGCGAGTCGTCCGCCGGGGGCGAAGATGTTGAGGAGGAGGGCGAGGACGCAGTGGGCGTCGGAGACATTCTGGTTGGGTCGCTTAGGGAGGAGGTCATCGATGACCTCCAGGATGCCCAGCTCGATGATCGTCTCTCGAATGAGCGGTAGGTGCGTGACGGGCACCGTCCCGAGAGCATCGTGCGGCGAGAGATGATCGGTCAACATGGAACCTCCAGTCTGGAAAGGCACCATACAACCATCCTCATCAAGGAGAGAGGACAGCAGGTTCGTTAAGCCCGACGGTGGCACGGGTAATTACGAGAGTGTTGAATCCGACCCCCGAAATGGCAGTCTATAGTGTGCGGGGCACGTTGTAGGCCGATCAGCCTCGCATGGGCCGGCTTGTTATTCACCGGGAAAGAGAGGGACCATGGCGCGAAAGAAGCACAAACCGCGCTGGAACACGAGCCAAGCATCGATTCCCTCTGAACTTGCACAGGAAATCGCGGATCAGGTGATTCTGGTCCGCTTGGGGACGGCATGGAAGTGCGTCAAGTCTGTCGATGATCCCAAGACTGCGAAGTACCATTTCAGCTATGAGGTTCCAAATCTGACGATGGATCCAAACGGTGCCTACGTGACGGTCGACTACTTCGACCGCAACCAGGTTGAGTTTTATCTCGCTCTGATTTGAAAAGCCTTCAAGCATTATGCCCTGCCGTTTAGATATCGATTGGCGGTGCTCAGAACGCGTGGCAAAACGCCATCCTGCCCCTCCTCGTCGAGGTCGCGAATCCAGCAGTCGCTCCGCGGCTGCCCGGATGCGCTCTGGCGGTCCTTGGTGCGGGCCGGCGTCTGCCGGAGGGCGTTCGGCGAATCAGAAGCAGAACTTGACATACTGAGGTAAGGCCAACCCCCTCAGTTAAACTGGCGCAGTTACGAGGCGAATCAGAATGAAGAAACAGACGATTCCGTTGGAGGACTTCAAGTCACAGCTTGAAAGAATCGCGATCCATGTGATTCAAGAAGCCCATTTTGATGAAGGCCACGAGCTGTTTGAGCAACTTACGAACAATCAGCCGCTTCACAAGGTCTTGTTTTCCTGTGGTGAACCCTCACATGTTCCTACTCGCGGTCGGGGAAATCGATTGAGCGTTTCTGTTGGCTGGATGTGGTTTTATGCTGTGCTCAACGACGTTGATGGTGCCGCCATGATCGCATCTAAAATCTCAACACTACCAGGTGTTGAACAGGTGTCCGCTCCATCGCTGGACACCCAATTCCGCGCGTTTTGGGGTGTTGATGTCGTCCTGCGAATCAGCCAATAGCCATAACCAATCACTTCATCATTCGTGGCTTGGGCATATCCATCAGCCCTTCTCAGGTATTGAAAGCAGTCTCTTGCACAGTGAAAGCAACTCGCGGGCTGAGTCCGACTCCCCGTCGAATGTCCTATGAAATGACCCCTGCTCGGTCTCTCCGAACATGTTGTTGCATTGCCAACAGATTGAGATTTCCGCAATGGGATCACTAATCGAGTTGAAACGCACCCCGATTATCGGCACATGGCAACGCATCTGCCCAGCTTCCGGCAGTTCGTTCCACAATTCTTGAAACCGCACATTGTCCTCGAACCCCA
>JBLHNG010000389.1:0-8125 GCA_047621685.1 Myxococcota bacterium
TTTTGTGACGTCAAAGAACACTTGAGAAGCGAACCAATCAGGTTCTCTCCTCGGTCACCACCGGCTCCCGGTAGCGTCACAAACTACACTTGCAGGACCCGTGCCAGCTTTCTCAACACGGTCAAACCTTGATTTTCACCGAACCACATGGGATCTCCATTTCCCACTGATACGCCACGCGATCACCGCCCCTGGGGATCGTTGAGATCGAGTCCCACCATATCCCGTATCTGATGGGCACTATCCATCGACGGAATGTTGATTCCCGACGGGAACTTCATTTCTCACCATCATCATCTTTGCGCAGATCCCGAACCAGTCCCTCCTGCATCGCGCTCGCCACCAGGACCCCATCCTGGAAGAAGCGCCCATGGACGAGGCCCCGAGAGCCCCCGCTGGAGGGGCTGTGGATGTCGTAGAGCAGCCAGCGGTCCATGCGGAACGGGCGGTGGAACCACATGGCGTGGTCGAGGCTGGCGGACTGAATGCCCGGGGTCATCCAGGAGACAGCATGGGGCTGCATTGAGGTCGCCAGGAAGTGGAAGTCGCTGGCGTAGGCGAGCAGGTACTGGTGGATGGCGAGGTCGTCCGGGAGCTTGCGGGCGGCCCGAAACCACACCTGGCGGTTCGGCGGACGGGGTGCGGGGCGAATGGGATCGAGGGGGGAGACCGGGCGGATCTCGATGGGACGCTCGGCGTAGGCCCGCTCTCGGAGGAGGAGCGGGATCTTGTTGAGGATCGCCTCGGGGAGCCGGGCGAGGTACCGCTGGCTCAGCTCGGTCTCAGACTTCAGACTCTCAGGATCGGGGGCATCGGGAGCCTCGTCGTGGTGGGACAGCCCCTGCTCGACGATCTGAAACGACGCCGAGAGGTTGAAGATGGGCCGACCGTGCTGGATGGCGACGACCCGACGGGTGGTGAAGCTGCGCCCATCCCGGATGCAGTCGACGGTGTAGACCACCGGGCGATCCACATCGCCGACCCGAAGGAAGTAAGCGTGAACCGAGTGGACCGGACGATCATCAGGCACCGTCTGGCGGGCCGCGGAGAGGGCCTGGCCGAGCACCTGTCCGCCAAACACCCGCCCCCAGCCGAGGTCCTGACTGGGTCCGCGAAACAGGTTCTTCTCGATGCGCTCCAGACTCAGGGAGTCGAGCAGCTCTTGCAAGACGTCGCGGGCCATCAGAGGGTCCGCTTCATGGGTGCATCTTTGTCGGGTGCATCTTTGTCAGGAGCACTGTCTGGGACACCATCACCGTCTTCATCGAGGGCACCGCCAGCCTTCAGCTTCGCCTTGAGCGCCTCCAGCTCAGCGCGGGCCCTGTCTTGTCGCGCACGGCGCTGCTCGGCGTAGCTGGTGGTTGGGGCAGCGGTGGGCTCCCCGCGGCGGCGGGCAGACAGCATTGCCTCAGAGGACGCGATGATGTTGTCGGCAGCGGTGCCATCCTGAGAGGGTCTGTACTCAGTGCGCCCCTCCCGTGCCCCCTGCGCCTCCGCCAGCTCGTCCTCGGCAGCGGACAGGGCATCATCAGCGGCGGACTCGACCTGACGCTTCAGTCGATTCACCGCCGCAGTGGCAGCGCGCTTTGTCGCCTCTTCTTTGGCTGCGTCGCTCGTCTGCTGGATCGCTCCCCAGAGATTATCCCAGAATCCCATGGCTCACCTCGTTGGTTGCCATGGGCTTATCCGGTCAGCGACATCGACTCTGACTGATTAGTGGATACCCCTTAAATGCACATCAATACGCATTTCTGGGTGGTGATTTGTGCACTATCGGGGTTGTGGGTAATCGAATTGGTGACCACAATAGAGACATGGAGACAACCATGAAGACCCTGAACATCCTCGCCCTGTCCACCCTGCTCCTCACCGCCCTGTCCGGCTGCGACGAGGACGACAAGGACACCGGAGAGGACACCGACACCACCACCGACACCGGGACGGACACCGGCACCGACACCGGCGACACCGGCAGCATCGGCGACATCGTGAGCATGGTGGTCGACAACCACATGCTCCTCTACAGCGCCGAGGGACAGTGGCTCGCTCCCAACGTGCAGATCGATGGTGGGGACTGGGAGGCCCTGGGCTGCGGGGTGGCTGGCCTGGACTATCAGTGGGGCACGACCTACACGATCACCGCCGAGAATGTCGGCTTCTCAGACCCGGCTGGCGACGGCTGCGGCGACCTCTACGACCTCGTCTCCGTGGAAGAAGAGACCTTCGACGGCGCCAGCGAGGCGTTTGAGTTCCAGTGGGTCTACAACGTCGGCATCGACCCGGTCTCCGGCGGCGAGGGCGGCATCCTGATGGGTGTTCCGTTTACCTGCGGAGACGCGGCAGTCTGCAAGGTGGTCGCTGGGATCACCGATGACTGGTCGACGCTGTACCACCTCTCCCTGGAGAACCCGGCGAAGCAGGGTGACCCGCTGATTCTCACCGCGATCGAGGAGGAGAAGTAGCCGCTGGCTCGTTGACCGCGAACCCCAGCCGCGGAGAGAAGAAGCCGGCATCGTCGCGCTCCACGCCGATGATGCCGGCGACATGCTCCATCGGGATGTCGGTGTCGAGGTACTCCCAGATGAACGGCACCCGCACCATGTGGCTGACCAGCTCATTCGAGGTCAGGGTGCACCCGGTCGCCCATGCCACCGACGCCGGATCCCGCAGCGTCGTCTCGAAGTTATCCCCCACGGTGTGTGCCAACAGGGTGGTCATCCAGCCAGAGATGTGCGGTCCGCCGGACTCATCGTCGCGCTTGTAAATCGCCTGCCAGAACGCCTGACGCGGCATCTTGCCCGCCACGGTGTCCGCTATCTGGGTCAGCACCGGGATCAGGGCGTCGAAGTATGGCCCCAGCGGCTTCGCGAACACCCCGGCCAGCTCCTGGGCGCCATAGACGATCCACAGCCAATCGTCCGCAGTGCCCTCCAGCCGCACCCGGGGGATGCCGCACAGGCTGGTCATCCGGTAGTCGTAGTACGCGCTCGCGCCGTCCATGAACGCCAGCAGCAACACGGCATCAGACTCCGGGGTAGCGGTTGAGAATGCGGGCACGGTGTTGTCCAGGAGGCCGTCAGGGACCAGGCCGCGCAGCACCGGGAGGAACTGTGCGATGCCCACGGCCCAGTCGTTGGGCTGGCCATAGACGAAGCCGTCAATGCGCACCTGGGCGATCTGCCGCTCATCAGGGGCGCGACTGTAGAGATGGCCGAACCGCACCGGGTCTGCCTTCACCACCCGGGCGATCTCGGAGAGGATGGTGAACCAGATAACCTCCGGGGCAAGGCTGAGAGGCTCGTGGTTGTCGTAGCAGGCATTGGCGGTGGTAAACAGAAGCGAGGTGCTGCCCAGCCGATGCATCGGCCCGGGAAGTGCGATGCCAGTGCGGCTGAGGTGGTGGAGGTTCGGTTCCCCACCCAGCACGGTCTCAAGGAGGCTGGCGGTGCTGTATGCAGTGATGAGCGAGACCGGCGGAAGCGGCCTGCCGTTGTCGTCTTGCTGCTTCTCTCTGGCGTATTTGGGAATCTCCACAATCATCATCGACCTCACAAGCGGGCACACAGCGTAAGCACGGACCTCAGACAGTACAATGACGGCATGATCAGCTTCCTCAAGCGCCTGTTTGAGTCGGACACCGCCCCGGTCGCCACCGAGTTCGACACCCGCATCGCCGCCTGTGCCCTCCTGATCGCGCTGGCAGAGGCCGACGGGGAGGTCGCGAAGGCGGAGACGGCGACGATCCTCAAGTTGCTTCAGCGGGAGCACGGACTGGGAGCGAGGGAGGCCCGCGAGCTGCTGGCCCGGAACAACACGGCACACCTCGGGACAAACAGCAGCAGGGGTGCAGACTACGATGTTTGTGTCACGAAGATGTCGTGATGCAACCGCCCACATCGCCTGATTCGATGTGGGCACTGAACCGCCCTCAGGCCATGCTGGGGGCTCACAGGAGCCGTAATGTCTCACCTGTTCGTGCGGGCAACCATCCTCGCCGCACTCATCGCTTCGGTCGCCCCGTCGGCCCAGGCAAAGTGCTCTGGAAGCATCGTACTCTATACCGGAGTCGTCAACGCAGACACCATGGTCGATTCAAACAACCCGTCGAGCAACGCCGGGAGCGACGGCGTGATGGGGCTCGGGTACTTCTGGGGAAACCCCTCATACAACCTGCTCGACCTGCGCACAACAGACATGCATGATGCTCTGAAGTCGATTAAGACCAAAGGTGCATGCGTGAACGAGGCGACCCTGCACGTTTACACGTCTGATCCGCAAGGAGACACCCCACAGCAGGTCGAGCTGTACACGACGGAGTCGTTTGACGCGTCTGTTGTGACGTGGAACACCGGCCCCAACATCGCCTCCTTCTACGACTCCATCGTGATGGTGGAGCAGGACTTCAACAGCTTTGACATCATCAATCTGGTCGAAGACTGGGCACCCGGGTACAGCGGCTCAGACTGGGGCTACCTTGCGCTGATCGGAACCAACACCGGCACCGACTACGAGTACTGGAACGACACCCTGGAGGCAGGCTCGGGACAGGAGGCCTTCTTCAAGGTCTGGCTTCAGCTTCCCTGAGCGGCACAGCATGCTTCCTGGTCAGCGCGCGCTGGAGGATGCTGGAGAAGACCTGCTCGTCGACTTCAAACGGAGCCCGATCCGGGTCTTGCTCCCAGCTCTTCAGGACGGCTCGCGCTGATGCTGCGTCTCTTGACAGGGCGAGCTCGACCCGGGCCACCGCCAGCTGGTGAGACCAGTGCTGCTCACCCTTCTTGCGGGTGCTTGTCTGTCGCGCGACCTGGGCCAGCGACGCCTCAGCCCCGGCGAGCTGGCCCAGCTCAGTGAGCGCGACGGCTTGATACCGCCACACCTGGGCCCACTCCGGACGCTCAGAGCGGCCCCCGCTCGTGGGATCAAGCACCGATGAGAAGTGACGCAGCGCCTCCGCAGGATCCCCCTCGGCGAGCCAGGCAACGCCGAGGTTTGCCTGAGCGAGGCGCATGACGTGACTGTGCCCGGTGCTGCGGGCCGCGTGGTAGGCGATCTGGAGGTTCTCCTTCGCATCCCCAAGCTGCCCCAGCCCGATCTGCACGCATCCCAGCATCATCGTGTTGCCTGCAACCATCAGGGTGCTGCCCAGCTGAGCGGACCGGGTGTGGGCCTGCTTGAAGGCCTGTGCCGCCTCAAGCAAGCGTGCCTGGGAGCGAAGCGCTCCTCCCATCCAGCTCAACAGCTTTGGCTCTAAGAGGACGACGCCTGCCTCGCGGACCCGCTCCAGCGCATGACGGCACATCTCCACCGCCTGCGGGTGTCGCCCGTCTTGTATCTTGATGGCGACCCGCTCCGTCTCTATCAGGGCGACCATCAGCGGCTTCCCCGCTGCGAGGCTCCGTGCTCGCTCCAGCAGCTCCAGCGCTGCGGTCTCTTTGCCGCTCAAGCTCAGCGCGGTGGCGTAGTGGACCATGCAGCGGACCTCAGTCACCACGTCGTCGCCCATGCGGGACTGCGCAACACCACGCTCAAAGGCATCGCCTGCGGCGGTGTAGTTCCCGCACCGGGTCTCCAGTCGCACCCGGAGGAGGAAGTGCCTGGCCTGGGCGACGGGTCCTGCGGCCTCAGTGTCTGCATCTCCATCCGAGAGCCACCGACGGAGCTGTCCTGGCGAGCCACTCTCGATCATCCAGGCCCCCAGCGCGTTTCGAACTGCGCTCCGCTCACCCGCGGTGCCGTCATCGCGAGAACAGATCCGTCGCGCATCCGGGAGCAGTCCGCCGAGCTGCTCCAGCACCCGCAGCACGTTCGGTCCCCAGATCTCCTGCCGCAGGCGCTCCGAGGTCTGGACACACCACTGAATGTACCGCTCACGGAGTCCGTCAGGGACCGGCTGCTCACGGGCAAACTGGCGAACGGCCTCGTAGAGCCGAAGTCCGCCGCTGTTGGTGTGAAGCAGGGACTGCTCGTGGAGCCCTTGCAGCAGGGTGGCCACCTCGACCTCTGATCGCACCACAGCCTCTGCGGTCGACACATCGAAGCGACCTTCAAACACCGCACACTGTGCGAGCGCCGCCTGCTCATAGGCAGACAGCAGCGACCACGACCACGCGATCGTTGCGGTGACCGTCCGCTGGCGAGTGGGAACAGTACGCGAGCGAGAGACCAGCAGACGGGCGTCTGCTTCGAGACGCCCGGCCAGCTCGACCGCCGACAGCAGCCCCGCCCAACCCGCGGCCAGCTCGATCGAGAGCGGAAGGCAGTCCACCGCGGTCACGATCCGCTGTATCTCCTTCAGAGTCCCTGGTGAGGACTCCCGCCACCGGGCACGCTCGCGAAACAGCGCCACTGCAGCCGCAGCCGTCAGCGCTCCGACCTGAACATGCTCCGCAACGGGCGCATCGATGGTGGCCCGAGAGGTGACGATCAGCGCCACGTTGGGGACCAGGTCTGTGAGGTCCGACACCCAGTCCGCTGTCGTCTCTCGGACCTGCTCGGCATTGTCGAGCACCAGCAGTCGACGCGGGCCGGTCGCGAGGAGGTGTGCGATCTCGACGCGCTGCGCCTCTGGGGCCGCGGCACGGAGTCGCATCTTGAAGACCTGGGCCACCGCTTCTGCGACCTCTCCCGGTGTCTGGCACGGCGCCAGATCGACAAACCACGCGCCCCCCTCAATGGGGCCTGACGTGCCAAGCGCACGCGCGAGGTGGGTCTTGCCCGCTCCGCCCGGACCGAGCAGGACCAGCGGGGGCTCACCCCAGCGCTCGCCGAGTGCTGCGAGCAGACCCTCTCGACCCAGAGTCGGGCAGTGTGGAGGGGTGAGGTTGCCGCTCACAGGCGGGGTCGGTGTCTCGCCGATCTGCGACGGCACGAAGCGATATCCCTTGCCGTGCACCGTGAGAAGGTGGCGGGGTCGTCGTCGATCTCGCTCCAGCTTGTTTCGGAGGCCGACCATCGCCTTGTCGACCGCGCGGGTGATCGCGTTGTCGTGGTAGCCAAACACCTCGACCAGCAGCTCCTCGCGGCAGACAACCTCACCGGAACGCGACACAAGGAAGCGGAGAAGCTCGACCTCACGGGTGGTGAGGTCGCTGTGGCTTCCTTCGCGGTCAACCTGGCCAATTTCAAGGTCAACAACACACGACTCCAATCGCAACAATCCATGGTTCGACGCACGCTTCATTACCATCACTCCTTCCCATGCCTGACAATGACCGAATCAGCCCCCCTGCCCTCACCAGCCTGCCGCCCAGCTCCACCAGGATCACCGCTGCGCCGGGCGATCGGCAAGGGGGTCGTCATCGACGGCCTGGTTTGGGGAGAGCCCGACGGTGAGGTCATGATGCTGCCGGATGACGTCGACGCAAAGGCGGGGAGCAGCACCGACAGGGGGAGGGCGGCATGGCGTATTGGGGCTATCCTTTCGTTGAAGACAGGATAGCGGGCGGATGGTTGGGTGGTGGGGCTTTGATCTTCGTCCTCATGTTGTCTCGCCGGTCATGACCGACATGAACCATGCGTTGTGCCACCGGTGCCAAAAGGGACACCCGTCATGTCGCCCCCTTCTCGCGGACAGTCTGTGTGAGAGGATGTCAGCGCGTAGCGGGGGGGTGGTGGGGGTGAAAACACCGTCTCAAACAAAGAGCACCAGTCGGGCCGGATACTGTCCGGCTCGGTGACTGGTGCCTCTGTTCGGGCTCTGGTACGCCCTGCTGCTGGGCCTGCAGCGGGGAGTCAAGTACCGGCTTCGAGATGAGTATGCCGCGCGCGGGGAGGAGTTCGACCGCTACTTTGGACAAGACGGCCGCATGCTCGCAGCCGACCGGGCGGTGGCCAACACCCAGGAACAGATGGTTCCATTCCTGGTGTCCATGTGGCTGCATGCGGTCTTCGTCTCTACGGACTCCGCGGCGATCCTGGGGCTTGTGTATGTGGTGCTTCGAGCCGTGTATCCGTTCCTGTTGGGGCGGAGCCTCTCCAAGACCCAGTCCAAGCGCGTGTTCCTGGTCACCGGTCCTTGCTATGGCATCATTCTGTATTTACTGGGAAGCACCGTGTATGCGGCACTCTAGTCGCGCGGTCCCTGCCTGGGCTCACGGGTGGTGGTTCGGTTCACGAGCATTACGTG
>JBLHNG010000390.1:0-8122 GCA_047621685.1 Myxococcota bacterium
TGTATTGTTTTGGATCGCCTTGCCTGGAGTCTCAGTCCGCCCGGGCGCGCGCAAGGGGACACCGGAGTGGGTCGTGTCGGAGGGCCGGGGGACGCCCTCAGTCCACGCCAGATTCTCTGGCGGCCCCGGAGGCAGCAAGCGACCCGAGGCTGGTGAGAGAGGGAGAGACACTGAGAATGCTGGCCGACAGGGAGTGAAGCGCGGACCGCGGAGGGGACCCGTGGCGATCAGCGCCCAAGGACGGAGACGTCGCTGGAATCACCTCCAGTCGAGGATTCGCCCATCTCTGCTTTCGATAGTGCCGACCTGTCCTGCTCGCCCTTCGGGCTTCTCAGCCAGGGGCGCTCTCAGCCTCGTGGCTCTCGATTCCGAAGGGTCCTCCCTCACCCATGCGCTGAGAAGCGCCATCCTCGGCGCCATTCTTTTTCTGGCCACTCCGCACCAACGCTGGCCTAACGGCCCGCTTTTGGAACTGCGCTCAAGGGGGCTGCATTCCCTATGTGAGTGCCCGCTCCAGCGGCCGTTGGCTCTCTTCAGTCACCGCTCCCCTGGGCTACCCACCTTGTGGCCCCAGCCGGACACCAGTCGCCGCTCCCCTGGGCTACCCGCCCCTATTCCTCTCGCTGAAGCTCATAGCTCAGGTACAGGCAGGGGAACATCGTCGGTGCGCTCTCTCCGAGCATTGCCTTGACTGACTCATCGTCTCCCTCCAACCGCAGCAGGCAGGGCAGGACCATCGAGCGAGCGATGACCTCGGCGGTCTGCTCCAGGACCCAGTCCTTGCCCTTGTCGTAGTTGCTGACCGCGCTGGAGGCGGAGCTGCCCTGGAAGCTGAGGGTGGGGTCGTAGCGGATGAGGTCGGTGCTGAAAAACATCGACAGCCACGCGGTCGGGGCGTGAACGGTGCCGGAGACCGGCAGGAGGATGCTGTCGTCGGGGACGGCGCGGGAGACCTGTGAGAGAACCTTGTTGGCGTTCTTTCGATCGTCCGAGCCGTCCTGGTGGACGCAGTGCTCGTTGTTGCTGGGCAGGGACTTGACGTCGTACTCCACACCCTCGGACGGGGTCTGGAGGAACTTCGCGAGGGTCTCGGTGACCTTCTCCTCCATCTTCTCGTTGGACGACGCGATCTCTTCGATGTCTCCGAAGTGGTAGGCGTCGGGCATCGCGCCGACCTTGAGCCGGGTGGCCTGACGGTAGGTGAGGTTGGCCGCGCCGAGCACACAGCTGTACTCCCCCTCGGAGTCATAGATCGCGCCGTAGTCCTGGTGGCGTCGATTGCCGGGGTGGGCACCGAGCCAGACGAGGAGCTTGGCGGTGTCGGGGTGGATGCCGTCGCGCTCCAGCACCCGCTCTCGCCAGGTCTGGAAGCTGCGCGCCTGGTTGCCAGAGGCGGTGTAGAACCACTCATAGGCGGCCTGGTTGGCGTACATGGTGCGCGACTTCTTCTTGACGAGGCTGTAGAGGTCCTTGTCCTCTTTCAGCGTGGTCCCCAGCAGGTTGGAGCGGGTGATCATCGAGGCAAGGTCGTAGATCTTGAGGTCCTCTTTCTCGCCGAGCTGCTCTGCAAAGCCGAGCTGATCCTGGCAGGACTCCACCCGGGTCTGGGTGGAGGCGAGGGCGGTCCGGGTCTTGCCACCCCGGCAGCTCACCACCCCGCCGAAGATCCAGCCGCTGGCAATGGTGACGGCGAGGAAGATGTTTCGGGGCTGGTAGATCGCGCCGGACTGGATGTACAGCCAGGCCCGCTGGGCGATCTGGGCGGGACCGAGGACCAGGAGTCGGGTCCAGACCTGCCGCTTGGTCTCCGTTGCCATCGAGTCGGCAGACAGCCGCTTCCGGCCAGTCGACACCTTCCGGGCTTCATCCCGCTGTGCCTTGACCTCCTCGGGCAGCTCGTCGGCCTCGATGACAAACCGCGGCCCGTCCTGTGTGACCAGCGCGAAGGAGTCTCCGGGGCGGACGGCGGTGGGGGTGTACAGCTGGGTCGGACGGCGCTCGTTCTGCTTGTAGAGGAAGACCGTCGCGGTGCGATCGGCAGGGGCGAGGATGAGGTTGAGCGGCCCCTGTCGGATGAGCCGGACGTGCTCCTTGACCACACCCAGTGCCTCGGGGAGCACGATGTGGCAGCGATCAGGATCGCAGCCAAGTCGCACCTCCAGGCCCTCAAACGGCCCGAACCGGGTTCCGCCGAACGCGCGGGTCAGGCTCAGGTAGGTGACGAGCTCTTCGTGGCCGGCCATCGACGGTTCTCCTTTGGGGGCCATTCTACTGCCAGAGGTAGATCTTCGGGGCTCTCTGCGATTCTCTGACCGTGGTACGCTTCTACCGGTCGATGAACATTTTCTTGATCCCATACACCTGGCCGCGGCTGTTCATGATGGGGCTGTGGTGCGGCGGCGCGGGGCTGCTCGCCTGGTGGGCGGTGCTGACCTGGTTTGTGATGATCGGGCCGTTCTGGGGGCCGGCCTGGGACGGGCCGGTGCTGATGTGTGTGATCTCCGGAGCGATATCGGGGGCCTCGATTCTCGGGGAGGGCAACCTCAGGCGCCGGAAGCTGATGTCGAGAATCTGGCGATTGATGCTGGTGATCGGCCTGTCGATGGGTTTCACGATGCTGTGGTACTGGATCTGGCACAAGATCAGCCTCTCCATCATCATCCCCGAAGCCCTGCTGCCTGATGCACAGGACAGCTCCCTCGTCAGCTTCCGCTACCGGCTGGGGGCGTTTGGCATGTCCGGCGGGGTCACCGGGCTGGCGTGCTTCGCCGGTCGCAAGCCCGACGGCTGGAAGGGCATGGTCAACCACTGCGTCGGCGGGATCACCAGCGGGCTGACCGCCGCCATCGTCTGGTACGTGTTCAACGACATCATCAACACCGACCTCTACATTGCCGGCGCGGCGATGGGGCTGTCCTGGGGATTCTCCTTCGGGCTGCTGACCTGGGGGATTCCCGATGACCTGTACGCCGGCTGGCTGCGGGTGCTCAGCTACCGCCGCTACGGCCACCGCATCCCGGTCGATGCCAGCGAGATTGGACCCAAGGAGCGCTTTGTCGGCCACTTCCCGCGCGGACTCGACCTCTTTCTCGGGGCGAACGACGGTGTGATGGAGATGCATGTCTCGGTCGCCGTCGATCAGAAGCAGCACTACTGGCTGCGCGGTCTGTCGCTGAGGCCGACGATGCTGCGGCGGTTCCTGGAGCGCGTCGACCTCCGCTACGACCCCCGGCGACCCGCTCCCCTGGAGACCCGCCTCCGCTCGGGCGATCACATCGAGATCGGAGACGGCATCCACAGCGCCCAGCTCGAATTCCTGATGCTCCCCCGGGAGGAGCAGTGAGCATTCTCCTCATGACAGGTCTCCTGGGCTGCGGCGGTGAGGACGGCGCGCCGCGCCAGAAGCTGGAGCCGATCCCGGGCACGACCCACCGCATCGCGGCCCCAATCCCGGTCGGCAACCTCGACCTCGATCTGAAGATCATGGCCAACGAGACGGACTGCGACGTGGTCCGCAGCGAGCTGGAGCCGATGTGCATGCCCCACATCGACCGCTCCACCGGAGAGGTGAGGCTGAGCTTCCAGTTTCGGGTCGACGGCGAGGTCTACCCGATGCCGCTAGAGGCGGAGCACATGCGGGTCTTCCACGCCGGCAGCGAGGTGCTCAGCGAGTGGGAGGGGCAGAGCTACACGCTCGTCCCCCACGAGGAGCGCAACGCCAAGCAGATGTTCATCCTCATCATCGACGGGTCCAGCTCCATGGATGCGCAGGTGCGGCCCGGGGTCTCCCGGATGGATGCGGTGCGCACAGCACTGCTTCGGGATGACGTCCGGGATGCCTTCTTCAGCGGCGCGACCGGCAAGTCGGTGGTGGTCTTTGAGTTCACCCAGCAGACCCGCCCCCTCGGCGGTCAGATCACGATCCTGGAGAACAAGCGCGACTACGCCAGCTACGTCGAGAAGCACCTCCAGGTCAGCTCCGGCTACACCCACCTCTACGACGCCGTCCAGTACGCCACCGGGCCGCTGCTGGAGACCGAAGAGATCCAGGGCTGGCTGAAGCGCTACAGCGCGGTTCCGACCGTGGTGGTGCTCACCGATGGCTTCAACAACCTGGAGCGCGGCGACAAGTGCAAGACCAACGCCCGTCGGCTGACCCGGCTCCTGGAGCACCTCCAGCGGGTCCGGCAGGGACGGGTCGGCAGCGTCTCCCGCCCCACCGTCTACACCGTCGGCTTCGGGCAGCCCATCCGACCCAACTTCAAGCTCCCGGAGCTGGAGACCACTGAGGTCGACGCCAAGAAGCTGTGTGGCCGGTTCCAGGACTACCAGATCGACGGCAACCTCGAAGACATGGGCATCGACAACCCCAGCCTCAGCTGGATCGCGGAGATGGGCGGCGGAAACACCTTCGTGCGCAACAACTCCAAGAGCCTCGGTGAGGCGTTCCAGGCTGCTGCCGCGAAGCGCCACGAGTGGTTCGAGATTCGCTACCGGGTCGGGTTCTCCAACGTCCGCCGCAGCTTCATCACCAAGCTCCGCCTCGATGCCTTCGCCACCGCAGAATCTTCCGTTGAGATTCACCCCAGCGCCTGGCTCGATGCCCCCCCGGGCACGCCGATCGAGGAGGGCTGGACCATGCCCACACCCTATCGGCACACCCTCGCCGTGATCCTCCCGAGCATGGGGCTGATGATTCTGCTGTCCTACCTTGGCGCGGCGTGGTTCAACACCCGGCGGGTCGTCTTCGGCCGAACCCGTCCGCCCCGCCCACCACAGGACGATACAGTCTGAGCCCCACCCTGCTATTGTTGGGGAGGAATCAGGTCGGATAGGAGAACTGCTTGTCGCGCTACATTCGGAATTACGAGGTTGTACGCGAACTCGGAAGCGGCCACTTCGGAGCGGTCTATCTGGCGGTCGGCGAGGTCCCCGGTCGCGGTCGGACGCCGGGTCGACGGCGCATGGTGGCCATCAAGAAGCTGAAGAACTCCGCCGATCAGGAGTCCGTCGAGCTGCTCCTCCAGGAATTCTCGCTGCTGGAGCAGGTCAAGCACCGCTGCATTGTCCGGGTCTATGAGTACCTGGAAGAAGAAAACGCTGTCGTCATGGAGTACATCCACGGCGTCACTCTTCGCAAGGTGCTCGAAGAGCTGGACAAGGCCCATGAGCAGGTGTTCACCGAGGCCGCCGTCGAGATCGGCTGTGAGCTGGCAGACGCGCTGTACCAGGCCTACACCTCTCCGGGCGACAACGGCGAGCCGCTCCAGCTCATCCACCGCGACCTCAAGCCCGCCAACGTCATGCTCACCCCCACCGGTGAGATCAAGATCCTCGACTTCGGTCTGGCCCGGGTCGACAACACCGACTTCGCGATCGACAACCCTGACCGCATCCGGGGAACCCCGATCTACATGGCGCCGGAGCAGGCAAGCGGGCTGGCGCTGGATCACCGCACCGACCTGTTCGCCGCCGGACTCATCATCTACGAGCTGTTGATGGGGGAGGCCGCCTATCGGGTCCCCACCCGCTCGGCGGATCCGCTGGGTGATGTGATGCGGGCCATTGAGGCTGGCGACCTCGGAGAGCAGTGCCGCAGCCTGGAGGCTCGGCTTCCAGCACTCGGCCCGGTGCTCACCCGGACCCTCCAGCGTCGGCCCGAGGATCGCTATCGGGATGGCCAGGAGCTGCTCGTCGATCTGAAGCGGCAGCTCTACCGGGACAGCGGCGCCTATCGCAAGGAGTTCTGCGAGTTCTTCTACGGACCGATCTACGACATCGGCGAGGCCCCCTCGCTGGACTCCGTTGCCGCCAGCGCGCCCCGCCGTCGGTCCCAGAAGTCCATCGAGGAGCGGCTTCGGGAGTCGATGGCCCGAGACAAGCAGGCCAGCGCGAATTTCTCCAGCCCCAAGCCCTCTCAGCCGACGCCCCCAAGACAGGGCGGCCCCCCTGCACCGCCCCGAGGTGTGCCCAGGTCGACTGCCTCGGGAGGCGGAAACCGACGTCCACCGCCAGTGGGAGGAGGTGCCTCAAGGGCGCAGACCTTCACGCCAGCCGCCCGAGGTGGCTCCGGACAGCGCATCAGGGCGGTCGGAGAGCGCACCCCCGACGAGACCGGCATGCTCCACATGGTGCCGCTGACCGACGACGCCACCAGCGACGCCGGGGGCGATCCCTCCGCCACCGCGTTCTTCGCCATCCCCGCACCCCGCTCCAACCGCGCCCGCCCGACGGCTCCGGCAGCTCCCCCGCCAGCACCGGGTGGGGTGATGGGCGGCATGGGGGCACCTCCGATCGCATCGTCGGGCATGGCCAGTGCACCGCCGCCACCGCGCACTCCACCGCCACCGCGCCCGTCGTATGGCGGAGGCATCGGAGCGGGCGGTGCTGGTGCAGGCGGAATCGCACAGGGGCCGGTCGCCGGGTACGGCAACGCCGGGGGCGCCAACGCACAGACCCCCTTCCAGGTGCAGGGCGGCCCAGGAGGCGCCACCACCTCCAATCCTGACGAGAGCCGCTCCCGCTCCTACCAGATCTACGCCATCCTGTTCGCCCTGTTCGTCATGGTCTGTGTGACCGGCGTGACCGTGGTGTGGGTGGTGCTGATCAGCAAGGGCGATCCGACTCCGCCAGAGGTGGTCGCCAAGAATCCCGTGACCCAGCCGACCCCGATAGCCGAGAACACAGACACTGGACTCGACGAGCCTGAGGTGGTCACTGAGCGGGTGGTCTCCAAGAAGAAGAAGAAGCGAGTGAACCCGAACCCTCCGGTGGTCTCGCCCCCAAAGCCCCCCTCAACCCCGACCGGTGAGATCCGGGTGAGCATCGACAGTGCCGCCCCGTTCACTGCGGTCGAGGTCATCTGTCCGTCTGGTGTTCGTGAGCGGGGCTACTTCTCCAACGGAAACGCCCGAGTCACTGGCATCCCGAGTGAGAACTGCTCCCTGAACTTCAAGGGCGGCGCGCCGGCCAAGTTCTCCCCGGTCAGCGGCGGAGCAAGCCTGAAGTGCTCCTACTCGGGATCGACCATGAGCTGTAATTAATACGATCGGTACTTGCGGCGACCTGCCGCTTGAGCGGTGCTGATCTCGAAGATGTGAATCGCGAAGCGGAGCTGATGATGCTGAGCCTGATGTTTGTGCTGGTTGTCGGGATTTTCATTCCCACTGCCGCCGCCGAGACCCCCGACCAGCCCGGGGCGGAGCTTGCTTATAAGAAGAAGCAGTCCGCCGAGGACGCCGAGGCGGAGATTGATGCCGCCGCGGCCGAGGAGGAGCGGAAGCGCAAGGAGAAGCTCGCCCGGATCATCGTCCTGAAGTGGCCCGACACCTCGACGGACTACCGCGACGAGACCCTCCAGCGGAACATCCGCAGCCGAATCGCCCGCCCCGATGCGATGTTCTTCCCCGAGGTCGACCTCTACCAGAACGGTCGCAAGGTCAAGGACCGCACCATCATCCCAGCGATGCAGCCCGCCATCGTCGATGACATCGCCGCCACCACGGTCATGCGCGCGGTCGATCAGATCGCCGGGATTCCCTGGGACGGCCTCCAGCCCGCGGAGTGGAGCGCCAAGGCCGACGAGCTGCGCGCCATCGCTGAGGAGATCTGGTTCCTGGACCGGGTCGAGCTTCGGGAGCCGATGTTCCTGCTCTACGCTCAGATCGGCAAAGCTGCCGAGAACCGCAACTTCTCCGCGCCTCCGTTTTACGAGGAGATCGGCGGATTCGCGATCAACTACTACTGGTATCTCGCCGCGACCCTGGCCTATCAGGAGCCCGCGCTGATGAGTAAGCTGACGGATCAGGAGCTGAGTGGAAGCATCAGCTACCTCCTTCAGCAGCTCCAGAACGGCGCTTTCCCAACGCTGAAGGTAGACTTTGAGCTGGAGAATGAGTTCGAAGAGGACTTCAACGAGACCTACGAGGTCCGCCTCAACGGTCTGCCCGTCGAGCTGGACAGCAACGGCGACATCGACGTCTTCCTCGGTCGCACCGACATCTACCTCAAGCGCCTCGACACCGGCCACGGTCTCTCCGAGCGCCTGGAAGTGGTCAAGCTCAAGGAGCGCATCTACTCGGTGCGGGAGGTCGCCCGAAAGCTGAGGGGGGTCGACTTCATC
>JBLHNG010000391.1:0-8108 GCA_047621685.1 Myxococcota bacterium
GCTGTCCTCGAGGACGCCGTGATCCTCATCCACGAGAAGAAGATCTCGTCGATGAACGATCTCCTCCCCGTGCTGGAGAAGGTCCACGAGTCCGGTAAGCCCCTGCTGATCATCGCAGAGGATGTCGACGGCGATGCCCTGGCCACCCTCGTGGTCAACAAGCTCCGCGGCAACATGAACGTCTGTGCCATCAAGGCTCCCGGCTTCGGCGACCGCCGCAAGGCGATGCTGGAGGACCTCGCAGTCCTCACCGGCGGAAAGGCGATCATGGGTGATCTGGGCATCAAGCTCGACGCCATCACCGTCGCAGACCTCGGCAGCGCTCGCCGCGTGGTCGTCACCAAGGACCACACCACCGTCGTCGATGGCGTGGGTGAGAGTGCCGCAGTGAAGGCTCGGGTCAAGCAGATCCGCCGCCAGATCAAGGACACCACCTCCGACTACGACCGCGAGAAGCTCCAGGAGCGCCTCGCCAAGTTGATCGGCGGCGTCGCCGTCATCCACGTCGGTGCGGCCACCGAGATCGAGATGAAGGAGAAGAAGGCTCGCGTCGAGGATGCACTCAATGCAACCCGCGCAGCCACCGAGGAAGGCGTCGTTCCCGGGGGCGGCGTTGCGCTTGTCCGCGCATGGGAAGCCGTCAACGCCATCGAGCTTGAGGGCGACGAGGCCTTCGGCGTGAGCGTCATCGCCAACGCCATCCTCGAGCCCCTCCGCGCCATCGCCAGCAACGCTGGCATCGACGGCAGCCTGGTGCTCCACAAGGTCAAGAAGGGCACTGGTGCCTTCGGCTTCAACGCCGCGACCGAAGAGTACGGCGACATGATCGAGATGGGCGTGCTCGACCCGACCAAGGTCGTCCGCACCGCGCTGCAGAACGCAGCGTCCGTCTCCGGTCTCCTCCTCACCACCGAAGCAGTCATCGCCAACAAGCCCGAGAAGGCTGGTGCTGGCGGCGGCGGCGGCGGCGGCGGCGGCGGCGGCGGCATGGGCGGAATGGGTGGCATGGGCGGAATGGGTGGCATGGGCGGCATGATGTAGCCCTGGTTCCCCCGAACCTTCAGCGCCCGGCCTCACGCCGGGCGCTCTTAATTGTGGGATGCGTTAAGCCACTCCCTCTCAGGAGAGCGGGATGAGCAGAGTGGAGCGGCTGATCGCCATCGGTCCTCGTGCAGTCGCGGCGGCCATCTCCGGGCTGGTGATGGTGCTGATCTGCCCGCCCATTGGGCTGACGGGGCTGCAATGGTTCGCCTATGTGCCCCTGCTGTGGGCGCTGCGAGACGGGGAGAACCGCACCAACGCGAAGCTGGGCTACGGCTTCGGCTGGATGATGCTGTTCTCCAACTTCTTCTGGCTGGCGGACACCGTCGTCATCTTCTCCAGCCTTCCCTACTTCCTGAGCATCGGCGTGGTGGTGCTGTTCGCCACGTTCTGGGCTCTCCCCTACGCCATCGTGTTCGGCCCGGCGCGGTGGCTGCGGGCTCGACTGGGGCTGTCGTGGATCTTCATCGTTCCCGCGCTCCAGGTCGCCAACGAGGCCCTCTGGCCGTCCCTGTTCCCCTACTACCTCGGCGCGGTTCAGTACCGCAGCGGCGCACTCTGGCAGCTCGCCAGCGTCACCGGGGTCGCCGGGGTGTCCTACCTCATCGTGTTCACCAACTGCGCCCTGGCAGAGGGGCTGATCCGACTGGGCGAGAAGCGTCGTCCACCGATCGGGGTCTACGCTGCCCTCGCTGCGGTCATCGCCGGAGTGCTCGTCTGGGGCAGCGCCCGCTACGACGCGGTCGAGGCTCAGCTTGCCGAGGCACCGGTCATCCGCGCCGCCATCCTCCAGCAGTCCGGCGACATGGAGGAGTGGCTGACCAAGAGCGCGTGGCAGGCGCTGCAGTCCTGGGTCGTGCTCACCCGCCAGCTCAAGGACCTCGACCCGGATCTGGTGGTCTGGCCGGAGGGCTCGATCATCATCAACCCCGATGATGAGAAGGAGTATCGGGCGCTGGGTGGGATCTCACCGCGGGAGTTCTTCACCCGCATGGTCTCGCGTGGGGACTACGACTTCCTCATCGGCGGCGGCACCATCGAGCTTCACGACGGCACCACCACCAGCGGTCGGCAGCGGTTCACCGCCTACAACTCCTGCTACATGTTCGACCGAGAGGGTGAACTGGGCGGGCGCTACGACAAGATGGTCCCGCTGCCGTTCGGCGAGTACCTGCCCCTGGCCGACGTCTTCCCGTTCCTTCAAGACATCATCCAGGGACCGGGCGACTTCAAGGCTGGCGAGGAGGTCACCTTCTTCCAGGGCAGCCTGCCCGACGGCGACCCCTACATCTTCACCAGTCCCATCTGCTACGAGGCCATCCTCACCGGGCAGATGTGGAAGATGCGGCAGGCCGACCTGTTCGTCAACATCACCAACGACGCCTGGTTCGGCGACACCGCCGCTCCCCACCAGCACAGCATGCTCGCCGCCGTCCAGGCCATCGAGCACGGCCGCCCGCTCCTCCGGGTGGCGTTCACTGGAATCAGCATGGTCGTCGAGCCCCACGGGCAGATCCTCTATGAGACCGAGCCGTTTACAGAGGTGGTCAAGGTCGAGGACCTTCGCATGGGCAAGGTCGAGACGATCTACGTCCGCGGCGGCTGGGTGTTCTCCTGGCTGTGCATCCTCGGTGGGCTGATCGGCCTCGGCGCAGCGCGAAAACGCTCCGTCTGACAGATGCCCGAAAAAGTCTGTCACATCCTCCCAACCCCTGACGTACTGCGCGGTGGAGGTGGACCTGTCCTCCTTGTCTGACGAAGAACTCATGGAGCGTGTCCAGGATGGTGATTCAGCAGCCTACACCGAGCTGTTCGAGCGCTACTATCCGCGTGTTTACGGCTTCTTGCTCCGTCGGACCCGGGATCCGCAGCGTGCGGCCGACCAGTTTCAGGAGACCTTCCTGTCGGTCTACCGCGCACGGCACACCTGGAAGCGGGATCGGCCGTTTCGGCCCTGGCTGTTTACCATCGCAGCCAACCTGTCCCGAGATGCAGCTCGCCGCGCGGCCCGTGCGCCGGAAGAGCCCTTCCAGGAAGCCTACATGCGTCCGGACCACCCCCATCTTGATACCCAAATCCACCTCGAGGAAGCGATCGCTGGGATGCCGGACACCCTTCGTGATGCGTTTCTCCTCGGGGTGGTTGAGGGTTTCGACCACCGTGAGATCGCAAGCCAGCTGGACATCTCCCCAGACAATGCCCGAGCGCGCGTCAGCCGTGCCCGGGCGTGGCTTCGCAAGCGCCTGTGAACATGCATGAGCTGTGACCACACCCGCGCGGTCCTCCAGGGGGAAGCCCCCCTGGTCGACACCACCGATCACCTCACCGGCTGTGCAGACTGTTCTGCGCTCGCCGCAGAGCTGTTGGCGGTGGATGCGGCGATGCGGTCGCTGATGCCGCCGGCTGTGCCTGCGGATCTCCTCGCCATCACCCGGACCGCGATGGCGGAGGAGGTGGTCCTGGAGGCTGCCCTCGCTACCCTCAATCCCCCGCCTGTCCCTGCCGACCTCCTCGCAGCCACCCGGGCTGCGATGGCTGCGGAAGTTGCCGGGAGGCGACCGGTTCCCGACAACGTCGTGCCCCTGTGGCGTCGGGGTCGACTGTGGGCTGGACTGGCCGCTGCTGCCGCGCTCGTGCTGCTGATCACGCCCCCGACCACTGCCCCGGCAGACCCAGACAGCCTCTTTGAGAAAGGCGTCGGCGGTGCGCGCCCGGATGTCGCCCTCGGTGTGGCGGTTCAGTCCGGTGATTCCACCACGCGACTCCGTGCAGATCGACGCTATGCTCCCGGTGATGTCCTCTTCTTCCGCTCCAGCGCCGACCGCACAGCCGAGGTCATCCTCGTGCGCATCGACGCCACGGGAGCAGCGGTGATCCACCAGGATCAGGTCAACCCTGGCGATCAGGATCTCCCGCTGTCCTGGACCCTCGAGTCCGGCGAGGGAGACGCCATCTTCGCCCTGGTGGCCAGCAGCGAGCCGGTCGAGTCCGAGCAGATCGAGTCCGCCCTCTCCCCGACCTGGCCAGAGCCGCCCTGTGAGACGATCACCGGCCTCGGACTGAGCTGTGAGTCGGTGTTTGTTGGCCTCAACGGGGAGACCCAATGATCCCCCTCTTCGCCCTGCTCAACCTCGCATCCGCCGGGGTCACCGATGCCCCGACCGCCGACCTCGACGCTGTCTACGCGCCCCGCCGGGTCGCCCTGCTGCTCGGGGTGCAGGAGTACGAGGATCCTCAGCTCCAGGGGCTGCGCTATGCCGCCAAGGATGCCCGAGACCTCGGTTCCGTCCTCTCCGATCCGGCCCTGGGCGGCTTCGATCAGGTCTATGTGGTCGAGGGGCGCTACCGGACCACCGCTGAGGCCATCCGGCAGGCAATCAGCGAAGCCACCGCCGACCTCCAGCGCGACGACACCTTCCTCCTCTACATCTCCGGCCACGGCACCCTGACCATCGATCCCCTCGGCGGCAGCAACCTCTACCTGCTGCCCTCCGACGGCGACCTCGACACACCGGAGACCACCGGTGTGCCAGTGGCATGGCTAGAGGAAGTGGTCAACGCCCTGCCGGCCCGGCGCCGGGTCCTCATCCTGGACACCTGCCACAACGGCCGCGCCCGCTCCGCCCTGTCCGCCAACACCTCCTCCACCCTCCAGACCCTCCGCGGCGAGGCCCCGGCCCCCCGGGACATCCTGGAGATATCTGAGAGCGAGGCGAGGCTGTACGCGGCGGAGTACCACCAGCCGGCCATGGAAGACCCCAACCTCGAGAACGGGGTCTACACCCACTTCCTCATCTCCGCCCTCACCGACGCCCGCCGCAGCGCGGACCTCGATGCCGACGGTCTCGTCGATGTTGTCGAGGCCCATGACTTCGCGATGGACGCCACCATCCGTCACACCGGCGGGGCTCAGATGCCGCGTGCGGAGTACCGGATCACTGGTCACGAGAAGATCTACCTCAGCGGCGATCCCACCGAGCGCAGCACTGCGGAGCACGCCCTGCTCTCCGCCTACAACCAGATCCTCCGCACCGCCCACCTGTTCGTCGATGGCGTGCCACGCGGTCCGGTGGTCGGCGTGCATGCCGTCGAGCCCGGCAGCCACCAGATCGAGCTGCAGTCCTCCGATGGCCGCACCCTGGTCAGCGAGCGGGTCCGGGTCGCAGCAGGCACCACCACCCCCCTTGAGGATCTGCTCCGTCAGGACACCCCGCGCTGGATGTTCTCCACCGGTGCCACAGTCCGCACCGGTGCTGGGCAGGACTACTTCCACCCAATCGCTGCCGAGCTGGAGCTGACCCGCCTGGAGCCCTTCTCCGCTCCGTCCTGGATGCGCCCGGAAGTCCACGTCCGACTCAGCGGCATGACCGGCGCAGTGAATGGAGAGCCTGCCGAGACCATCACCGCCGGAGAGCTGGCTGCTGGCATCGGCATCGGGGTCGCGATCACCCCGGCGCTGAGCGTGGGCCCTGTGTTCGAGGCGATGATGCCCTGGCGGACCTACACCTACCTTGGCAACGCCTACAGACAGACCGGATACACCGGCGCCACCGGCCTCCGTGCCCTGTACCTCAAGCCAATCGGTGATGCTGAGATTTCCCTGCGCTATGATAGCCGGGTGAGTCCGGTTCAATATGACGGCAGCTGGACAAATCTCTGGCACCACGGCGTCGCAATCGGGCTGAGCCGGCGCTAAACCGCAGCCCCTGAGGACGACACTTGATTCTGACCTGGCTATCGCTGACCGCATGCGATCCGCTGGGTCCGATCCCCTCTGAGCCGCCCGATGATGTCGTGGTCACCCAGAGCGGGCTGTTCATTCAGCCGGCGGTGCTGGACTTCGGGGATGTCCGGGTCGCCGATGGCGGCGATCCCCTCGCCTTCACGATCACCAACGTCGGCGACGAAGACCGCACGGTCTACAACCACACCAACGTGCTCAGCGAAGACCTCCTCCTCAGCACGTTCGACGTCGATGCCGAGCCGCTGTTCAACCTCCGCCCCGGTGAGAGCGCGACCATCCCGGTCACCTTCTCACCGCTGAGCTTCGGGGACCACCTCGCGGAGCTGCACATCAACAACGAGCCGGAGCTGTTCGTCCAGCTCTCCGGCCACGGCTCTGCGCCAGTCATCGCGCTGTCTGCTGAGCCACCGCAGACCGTCCCGATCGGCTGCTCTGAGGTCGTCCCGGTCACCGTCTCCAACACCGGAGACGAGCCCCTCCTCATCGACGAGGTCCAGCTCTCCAACCCCGACGACTACACCCTGCTCTCCGCGCCCGCGACCATCGCGCCGGGGGAGTCCGGGCTCATCGAGGTCACCTTCGACCCGAAGTACCCGCTCGATGCCGAGACTGTCGCCCAGCGGGAGCTGGAGCTGGTGGTGGTCAGCAACGACCCGTTCACCCCGCAGCGGGCGCTGTCGTTTGACATCGTCGCTCAGGAGAGCTTCGCAGAGACCGAGCTGGTCTACTTCCCTGGTCTGGAGGTCGATCTCCTGGTGGCGGTCGACAACACCAATGTCACCGGCGCCCACCTCCAGAAGGCCGAGGACAGCTTCTCCGTTCTGCTCAACATCATGGCCAACGCCAACGTCGATCTCAACGCCGCCATTGTCACCGGCGGGAGCAGCTGCCCCTACACCACCCCGGCCTACACCACCGTCACGGACTCCCGCTCCGACGTCGAGTTGGTGCTGATCGACGGGCTCAGCGGCGTGAGCGGCAGCGGCAGCAGTCAGCTCCTCACCCTCGCCAGCGGTGCGCTCTCCCAGGCCAGCTCCGGCTGCCTGTCTGGATTCCTCCGAGAAGGCGCCCTGCTGCATGTGCTGGTCATCTCCGGTCAGGCAGATGGCAGCCCGTCCTCCATCGATGAGCAGCTCTCCGCCCTCTGGTCCGGTGCCCCCGATGCCCTCGACATCATGGTCAGCGCCATCGTCGCCACCGAGGACGACGGCTGCCAGGGTGCCAGCTACGGCGAGGGCTATGCCGATGCCGCAGTCTCCACCTCTGGCGAGATCGGAGACCTCTGCTCGGATTCCTGGGCGTCGATCTTCGAGAACATCGGCAACCGCTCCGGCGCACGGGCTGAGGGTGGACTGAGCGTGGTTCCCGATCACACCCCGGTCCCCGACACCATCTCCGTCAAGGTCGACAACGTGACCTGGACGGACTGGACCTGGAGCGAGAGCGACGGTGCCGTAATCTTCTCCGGAGACAACGCACCGGACACCGGCAGCTGGATTCAGATCAGCTACCTCCAGGCTCAGGAATGCGAGCAGTAGCGCGCTTCAGGCTCCCAGCAGGTGCTCTCCTGATCATGGCCAGCGCCTGCACACCGGTCCCGCCCTGCCAGGAGGACATGTCCGAGGCCGGCAGCGAGCGAACCGGGATCTTCACCATCGACGATGAGATCGGCGACATCGTCAGCCAGGTCTTCGCACCGACCGGGCTGGGTCGATACTCCGACGGAGCCCCGGTTGTGGTCTACGTCCACGGTGCATGGCGCACCAACTTCGTGCCCGTCGACGAGGCCCTCAGTCACATCAACCCCGGCCTCGGGCTGGTGCAGCTGTACCTCAACCTCCCTGGTGGACAGGCCGGCGACGGCTACGACTCTGAGGGGATCGAGGACCGACGGGGAGCTGGGGCACGGGCTGCGGTCGCCGCTGTGCTTCGATACGCCGCAGACTCCGCCACCGACACCGACGGCTGTCGGCTGTCCGACCGCATCGAGGGTCCGCTCTCCGGGCAGATCGCCCTGGCCGGCTACTCCAACGGCGGCAACCTCGCCTGGGCCACCCTCGGTGATCCCGACCTCGACCTCCCCGAGGTGGTCGGTGTGGCGACCTATGAGACCCCCTCAGCCAGCCAGTTCATCGTCGTGGAGCCTGGCACCCTCGAGAACCCCAGCCCAGTCTACATCGAAGGCGCCTGCTCCCTCTCTGACGGGATCCGATGTGAGTACGATTACACCGGTCTGGCGTTTGATGGCGACGCCGAAGACGACGGGGCGCTGTTCATCGACGAGGCCAGCGACGGTCGCTACGACGGCAACGAGTACCGCCTC
>JBLHNG010000392.1:0-8103 GCA_047621685.1 Myxococcota bacterium
TCGATCCGGGTGGGGGAGGAGTGGTCGGTGCTCGCCTCTTCCTGGGCAGCCTCAACTACGTGATCGTGCCGCTGATCAGCCGGGCGGTGTTTGGCGAGGTCATCTCGACGGGACACTACGCCGGGATCGGGTTCATCGCGGTCGGGGTCGGGCTGACGATGCTGGCGAAGGTGTCGGGATGACGCGGGCCGGGATGAACCTGACGCGGGCACTGGGCCGGGCACTGGAGGCCACGGAGCTGTGCGAGATCCTGGTCGAGGGCGATGTGGTGCTCAAGCGCCGAAGCCCCGCCGCATTCTTCCTGATTCCGCCGGGAAACCTGCTGCTGGCGTGGCATCCGGTGGCAGTGCGCATGATCAACGTCGACGACTGGGCGCAGTGGGAGGATCGGCTCGGAGCGGCTGGAGTCCATCCTGGAGGCGGTGGTCGCTTGTCCAGACGCCGACGTGCTGTGGCAGCTGGTCGAGCTGGTGGCCACCCGTCGGCTGGCGCTGAGCCCCTACCACCACGGACAGGCCCTGATGTCGCCCGCGACCCACGCTGCGCTCCTTGAGCGGCTCGACTACCGGATCACTTCGCGCACTGCCGGCCCGCCGAGGACCTCGAAGGACATCGCGTTGAGCTGATACTGCCCCAGCGGCAGGAGCCCACGGAACACCCGCTCGGCCTGAAGCGCCTCCTGGGCCGCAGCGATGGTCGCTCGCTTCTCGGTCTCCAGCGGCGGATCCGCGATGGTGAGGGTCACCGCGGGCTCGTCGGTCTTGAGGATGAGGTGGACCTCGCCATACTGCGCGGTCAAGGTCGCCCACCACGCAAGGGCCTCGTCGGTGAACTCTTCATCCAGGGCGCGCTTGAGACGCCGCCAGGTGGACTGGATGTCGCCCAATGAGGAGGCCGCCTGGGCACCCAGCCAGTGGTCCTCATAGCGAATGTCCGCACCACGCAGCACCAGGAGCTGCTGGTAGTGGTCATCCACCGCATCCCACCGCTCGCGGGAGGCCTTGCTGCGCATCTCCTCGGTCAGTCGGTTGTGCTCGGCGGCGACGGCACCCCGCTCGGAAGCCCAGGCCCCCGATGCAAGCGTCAGCATTGTGATCAGCGTCATGTCCTGACGTTATCCACGCCAGCGGGGGGGAGGCCAATTCCCATCGATACACGCGGTCTCGAATAAGGTCGATTAAGCGGCGCAGAGACGGGTCATTTTTGGCACCCGTCACCGGGCCGGACAGTATCCGGCTCGACCAGTGTGGTTTTTTACTGAGGGGAAGACTAAAAGCGCGAAGCCCAGATGGACTTCCATGAGCGCATTAATCAGCGCAGCTCCGTGGCTCAGACCATCGAGTGGAAGAAGAAGCGGGCTGCTGAAATTGGACAAAGAAGGGCGCGGTGAGCTGGCGGGCCCGATCAGAGATGAGATCCTTCTGCTCGAAGCGCTGAAGGTTCAGTATTTCAAAGAGTGGCTGAAAGAACTCGGGAAGACAGCAGAAGCGAACCAGAAAAGCTGAGCGCGCTCTTCTGACGGTCAACTTCTAAATTGAATTTGAATCATACGTGGGAAGAAGGAATGAAGAAGGCCGAAATCAAGACCTGTCAGGTCAAACCAATGAAGCTGAAGAGAGGTGGATGCTTCGTCTATTACTTCGACAAGGCTGACAGTCGTTCTGATTCACAGGGACACAGTCTGGTCATCTCGAAGAAGGCATCTGAGGCGATACTCGCCTTTAAGGGAAACAAGAAGAAGGACACCCGAGCCACCCACGGGACGTTCTTCTTTGACCCCAGCCAGTCCAAGTTCCTCTTCGGACTCGGCTCCGGTGACGCCAGCCACCTCCAGAATAGGGTTGAGGAAGCTCGCCGCCAGGGGGGCGCCCATCCTCAAGCAGGTGCTCATCCTGGACGATGAGGCGTTTCGGGCTTCCAGGGACGAAGTGCGCGGAGCAGACAGGACCACCCCGAAGCAGAAGCCTGCTCCAATGACCGAGGCCGAGAACGCGCTGCTCCAGCGACTCACCAGCGGCGAGGAGCTGACAGATGAAGAGGCGCTCACCGTCCTTGGACTCGACATCGAGCAGGATGTCATGGACACCTTCGACCAGGAGATGCTCGCAGACTTCCTCAGTCCGGACATGACGAAGGAGGCGGACCTCTCCCACCAGGACGCCTTCCGCAAGCTCCGATCGGATTTCCTCTCGTCAAAGTCCGAATACAACGATGCGGTTCAGTCTGTCTACCGGGACATCAAGCTCCAGGCCAAGGCCTTAAAGAGCAGCATCACCCCCGAGACATCCGAGCCCGTACAGACCTCGATCAACGAGACGCTCACGCTCGCCCAGACCAACCGGGACAAGCTCAAGGGGGGCACCATTGGCTCCACCGCAGAGCTGGAGACAGCACTCGACGGTGCCGGTGACGTCGCCAATGTCAGCGCCCGAGACACCGTAAGGACCGAGCTGTTCAGGCTGCTCGGCTTCATCAGCAACGATCCGCTCGTCAAGCTGGTGCGCTGCTACCCATGCATCTCCGTCGGCAGCTCGATCAAGTCCTGCCGGGTGGCCCTGGAGAAGATGCGCATCCAGATCGCCCTCCTCTCGATGGAGGCCACAGCCTGAGCGACAAGGCACTCCGGGCGGCTGGCTGCGTCTCTCGGAGTGTCGATGCTCTGCTACGATGCCCGACAGTGGAGGGCGCATGAGCTGACAGAGCCGCTCCAGGGGGTCGGCCGCAAGCCGTGAGGGCTACTTCGCCAGCAATGTGGCGATCCGGGCGTCGAGCTCGGCCAGATCAGTGGGCTCGGTCAGCGACATCACGGCCTGACCCTCCGCATCGAGCAGGACGAGGAACGGGATCGCCGAGGTGAACGCTGCGCCGACGGTGGCAAAGTCGGTGGCCAGCCCCTCCAGGGTCCAGCCGGTGAGCTGCCTGGGGGCGTAGACCCGGCCGTGCTCCTCGCGCCAACCCAGCCAGGCGCCGCGGTTGGTGTCCACGGAGAGGCCGAGGGTGGTCAGTCCGGCGGGGCGGTGCTTCTCCACCAGCGCGGTGACCTGCGGATCGATGGTCGCACAGGGACCGCACCAGCTCGCATAGACCTCGACCAGCACCACGCAGCCCTTCTGGGCATCGAGCGTCGCGGTCAGCTCGGTGGCGGGGATGGCCTGGGGGGCGGCGTCGGGGTCGATGGTCTGCGCACAGGGGCTGGCATGGGCGAGGGCGGAGAGCAGGGCGATCATGTCTCCAACATAGCCCGCCGGATGTCGCCCCCTCTGAAAGGGGACCCACGCTCAGGGATAGAATCCCTGGCATGCAACCACTCCATCTCGCATTCCATCTCGCCCGGCTGCTCGCCCGATGATCACCCTCAGCGAGATCCAGTCCTACCCCCTGAAGTCCGCCGCCGGGATCCCACGCACCGAGGCCGCCATCGAGGCGCGTGGCATTGCCGGGGATCGCCGCTGGATGGTGGTCACGCCGGAGGGCGGCTTCCTCTCCGGTCGCACCCTGCCCGGCATGGTCCGCCTGCGCGCCGAGTCGGTCGACGATGAGCTCATGCTGACCCTCGATGGCGAGCAGCGGGTGGTCCCCTGCCCCGCCCCGACCGGTCCACGCATGGCCGTGACGATCTGGGACGACACCGTCTCTGCACTGATCGCGGCGGACGGCGGCTGGCTGGGGGCGCGGCTGGGGGTGGACTGTCGGCTCGTCTATATGGACGACGGGCTGCACCGACCCGTGGACATCGACTACGCCCTGGGCGGCGACATCACCAGCTTCGCCGATGGCTTCCCGGTCCTGCTCCTCTCAGAGGCCTCCCTGGCCGACCTCAACGCGCGGCTGCCCCGACGAGTCACGATGGCCCACTTTCGGCCCAACCTCGTCGCGACCGGCTGTGGCGCGTTTGCAGAGGATGACTGGAAGCGAATCCGCATCGGGAGCGCAGAGTTCGCGCTGGTCAAGCGGTGCTCGCGGTGTGTGTTCACCACAGTGGATCCCCAAACCGGGGTGCGCAGCGACGACGGCGAACCCCTGAAGACCCTGGCGGGGTATCGCAAAGCGGATCGGGGGGTGATGTTCGGCCAGAACCTGCTGGTGACCCGACCAGGACAGGTCGCAATCGGCGATGCGATTACAGTGCTGGCATGAGCTTCTTCCTCGACCTCGCCCCGGAGTACGGTGGCACCCGGTTTGGTCCGTTCGCTCAGGGCGCGACGCTGGGCAGCGATCCGGCCCGGTGCCACATCACCCTGCCTGCGAAGCTGGGCATTCGGCCAGTTCACGCCTGGATCGTGCCATCGGGAAGCGGCCTGGTGCTCCAGGTCGGAGAGGTGGGCGCGGTGGTGGTTGTGCTGGCTGCGGGTCGGCCAGTGCAGGTCCAGGGCAGCACGATGATCGGTCCGGGGGATGTGATGCTGCTGGGCGGGGCGAGCGGGGTGAAGTTCACGCTCCAGTCCGCCGCACAGGCACCCCAACCTGCCGCCAGACCGCAGACCGGACGACGCGGCCCACCGACTGCCGGGGCGATGGCCGCTGAGGCCCGACGACAGGCCGGGGTGGCGGTGATGACCACGAAGGGCGGCGCCCAGGCCGGCAACTTCCTCCACCGCCTCCAGTCCGGCGCGTTCACCAACCCCCGCTATGTCGTCGGCGCCATCGTCGCGATTGGCGGAGTGCTGTTCACCGGCTGCTCGGGCCTGTTCGCTCTGGTGATGAGCCAGCTTTAGCAGGTCTACTCCTCCAGGTGGGGCTCCAGCAGGGCGATGATCGCCGGGTCGTTCAGCTCCCCGGCCAGCGCGATGAGCTGCTCGGCGAGGGGGGCGAGGGCGGGATCGGTCTGCGACAGGGCCGCGGCGCGCTTGCTGAGCCGGGGGAGGTTCCCGAGAATCGCCAGACGGTGCAGGGCCGCCAGCTCCGCCTGAGGCGGCATCACCATCGGCCCCGAGACCGCCAGCGGCAGCGCCAGAGAGACCTCTGGCAGGGCGACCTCTCGCGTCCAGGTCAGCGAAAGCTGGGTTCCCAGAGAGGCGAGCAGGGTGGTGTAGGCGACGGGCTTGGGCAGGAAGTCACTGAACAGGGCCTGCCGCTCCTGGTCGCTGGTCATGGCCATGACGCTCGAAGAGATCGCGATGACGACCGGCGGCCTGGAGAGGCGTCGGATGCGGCGGGTTGCCTCAAAGCCATCCATCACCGGCATGTTGAGGTCCATCAGCACCACATCCGGCCGGCTCTCCTCCACCGCGCTCAGCGCCTCCTGGCCGTTCGCAGCGACCTCGACCGCGAAGCCAAGGGGCTCAAGCATGTCGAGGAGCACCATGCGGTTGATCTTGCGATCGTCCACCACCAGCACCCGCCGTCGCCGTCCCTCGTAGCCATCCACCACCGGCACGGACGGGGCGGCGGGCTGACCGAGCCGGGACACCGCACTCAGTGGAATCTCAAACCAGAAGGTGCTGCCCTGCCCCGGAGTGCTCCGAGCCTGGATGCTGCCGCCCATGAGCTGGACAAACTGCTGACTGATCGCCAGCCCCAGTCCGCTGCCTTCGGACCGCGACCCGGGATCTCCAGCCTGCTCAAACGGAAGGAAGATCCGCGTCAGTGAGTCCTCTTCGATTCCCGGCCCGGTGTCGCGGACCTGGAAGCGGACCCGCCCGGCATCGCTCCGACGCACCTCCAGCACCACCTCCCCCTGCGTGGTGAACTTCACTGCGTTGCCCACGAGGTTGAGCAGCACCTGCCGCAGCCGCTTCTCGTCGGCCTCCACCATCTCCGGGAGCATGGGATCGACCCGGAGGATGAGGCGCAGGCCCTTGCGACGCGCCCTCAGCTCCAGGAGCTGCACGATCTTGGCGACCAGCTGCGGCAGCACCACCTCTCCAGTCACCAGCTCCAGACGCCCCGACTCAATCCGGGCGGTGTCCAGGACGTCGTTGATCAGCGACAGGAGGTGGGTGCCGCTCTCGTAGATCGTCTGGAGCCCGTCTCGCTGGGAAGTCGACAGGCTGCTGCTGCGCTGGAGGATCTGGGCGTAGCCCATGATGGCGTTGAGCGGAGTCCGAAGCTCGTGGGACATGTTGGCCAGGAACTCGCTCTTCGCCCGGCTGGCGACCTCCGCGCGCTGCTGGGCCTCGTACAGCGCCACCGTGCGCTGCTCGACCTTGTCCTCCAGGTTGTTGATCAGGGCAGCGTTCTCCAGGGAGATGGCGGCCTGACCCGCCAGGATCTGCACCGCCTCCAGCCGAGCAGGGGTGAAGCAGCCCGCGACCAGGCGGTTCTCCAGAAACACCACCCCCTGGAGCACACCACCCCACCGCAGCGGCGCGCAGAGGATCGAGCGGGGCCGACGGCGCAGGATGTACGGATCCTCCCGCCACGCCCCGGCACGCAGGGCATCGGAGAGCAGGATCGGCTCTCCCGTGGTCAGCACCGCCTCCACCAGCGCCACCGGCAGGTCGGTGGCCAGCGCCAGAGCACCAGGGCCAGATATCGCCTCCAGGTCATCCATCGAGGCCCGCGCCTCGACCTGGAGCACACCGCCGTCCTGCCGGATGATCGCCCCCCGGATCGCGCCAGCGTTCTCCAGCAGCGCCCGCATCAGGCGGTCCAGCAGCTGCTCATAGACCCGCTCTTCTGACAGCGCGCGCGCGGACTTGAGGACCGAGCGAAGGTCGAAGCGCTCCAGCGATGCCACCGGAGTCTCGACGGGCTCGATGGGAAGGAGGACGTCGAGCTGCGCGACCCGGGCGGTGGCTCCCCAGCGACGGTAGGCCCGCCTCGCAATGGTCCACCACCCGATCGCCCGCTGGTGCTGTCCGCGTCGGGTGCAGGTGCGCCCGATGGTGTCAGCCATGATCGCCACGTCCGAGAGCAGCCCGATCTTCTCAGCCGCCTCCAGTGCGTCCCCGAGCTGAGTGATGGCCGCCTCGGGCCTCCCCCGAACCGACGCCTCCAGCGCCTCCACCCAGGTCACCCGCCACGCCCGCTCTGGCAGACCAGCGCACCAGCTCTTGAGCTTCCGACGAATGCTTCTCAGGCTTTTTCGGGCCTTCCGTGGCGGGAGCAGCCCCTGGCTCACCCCACCCGCAATCGCCGCCGCACACAGGCTCCAGCAGATGAAGTGCAGGGGGATCGGGATCGGCGTGCGGTGGGCCAGGATCCGCTCCGTCAGCACCAGCGCACCCTCAAAATGCCCAAATATCAGCGCCCGCTGGATCGCATACATCTCCTCGACCATCTGGTTGTACCAGGAGCTCTCACCGGGCGGTTTTCGATCCGGAGCCGGTCGCCCCTGCAGGAGGTTGATGTGATCCAGTGCGAGCAGGATGAAGCGGATCCGGTCGGGCTGCTGGGAGTGCTCGATGAACCGGAGGCTTCGTTGGAGGCTCCGTCCGAGCTGATCGAGAGGCTCTGAGCTGACAAACCGGTAGAAGTTCGCGACGGTGATGGCCTGGACTGCGGTGTGGCGGTCGCCGCTGGCACTGGCTCGGGCAACGATGGCATCCAGCGGCGCGATCAGCGCTCGGAGCGGGGTGTCGAAGGAGTGGATGAAGCCGTTGACGAAGAATTCGTCCTGGCTCTGTGTCGGACCTCCCATGCGGATCTTTGCCGCCAGTGCCCGATCCGCCACCTGGATCCCCCGGGACTTGTCCGGCAGCATCTTCATCATCATCACCCCCAGCCCGATCCAGGCGGTCACGCTGTAGGGGTTCACGCCTTCGCGCAGGGAGAGCCGGATGTCTCGGAGGACACACAGCGGAACGAGGTCTGGCGCCGCTTCGAGGTGGGCTGGTCCTTGAGCGAGCATGATCCGGTGGATCTCAGTGCAGAATGGGTCCTGGTTCTCCGGCAGGTGCTCCAGCAGCGCCACCCCCCGTCGCCCCAACATGATCCGGGTCCGCAGCATGCTCCACAGGATCCGAAGCGGACCGACCCGCCCCCTGATGACCGGGCGACCGACCCGCCTCAGGAAGTCGTCGCTCACCACAATCGCGTCGTGAAACCGCCCTTGCTGGATGTAGATGTCAAGCAGGCACAGGATCGCTGGCGGGGTCCTCTCCAGGGGCGCATGCTCCAGGATCTCCCTGGCGTGGGGGGGGGGACCCGCACCCCGGGGGA
>JBLHNG010000393.1:0-8102 GCA_047621685.1 Myxococcota bacterium
CCGGTGTAGGCCGCGGTGTAGAGCGGTGTGACGCCGCGCTTTCCGCAGATGCTGGCATCGACCCCGGCCTCCAGCAGCAGCTTGATCGCCGGACCCTTGCCCCGGGCGGCACAGTGCAGCGGACTCAGCCGTGCCCTCTGAGGGGGGACCAGCGCCTCGGGCTTCGCGCCGGCCTCCAGAAGCATCGCCATGATGCCGGTGTGATCCCCAGCCGCAGCGACGTGCAGCATCGTCATCACCGTGGTCGGCTGGTAGTCGTACTCGACGTAGTCGGTGGCGAGGCCGGGGTTGGCCGCGAGGGCCTCCCGAACCTCGGCTTCCTTCCCCTCAGCTGCTGCGCACCACAGTGCCCGTTTTGCTTCTTGATTCATGGTTCTCTCCAGTTGACAACCCGATACTCCCCTGCTGTGAGGCGGACCACTGCCGCGGTCATCAGAAAGTGCCAGTGGGGCGCAAACGCTGGGATAGCTCCGATCGAAGAAGGAGGTCGAGCATGTCTGATGGACCGGTCTGTGTTGTCGTGGGAGTGGGGCCTGGGTTGGGTGAAGCGCTGGCTCGAACGTTCGCTGGTGAGGGCTGGCGTGTGGCGCTGATGGCGCGCAGTCCGGAGAAGGTCGCGGCGCTCGCGGCAGAGCTGGGCGGCATCGGGGTGGCCTGTGATGTCACCGACAACGACGCCATCGTCGCCGCATTGGCCACAGTGAAGGAGCAGCTCGGCTCGGTGGACACCCTGCTGTGGAATGTCGGGTCTGGGGTGTTTGGCACCCTGGACACGGTCGGGGTGGATGGCATGGAGCTGGCGTGGCGGACGAATGCGCTGGGGCTGTTCGTGGCCGCAAAGGCCGTTGTTCCCGACATGCGCGCGGCCGGTAAGGGCACCATCCTGGTCACCGGGGCGACGGCATCGCGTCGTGGAAAGCCGTTCACCACTGCGTTTGCTGCCGGGAAGGCGGCCCAGCGCAGCCTGTGTCAGTCCCTGGCCCGGCAGCTTGGTCCGGAGGGCATTCATGTGGCGCTGCTCATCGTGGATGGTGCCATCCTCCCGCCCCCGGAGCGTCGTGGTGACAAGCCCTCAGAGGCATTCCTCGCGCCCGCCGACATTGCGCTGACTGCCTTGCACCTCGCCCGACAGCCACGCAGCGCCTGGACCTTCGAGCTGGAAGTCCGACCGCACCTGGAGTCGTGGTAGTCCCGGCTGATCGATCAGCGCGGCTGAGGGCAGGGGCGCCATACTGTGTCTTGATGACCTCGCCCTTGATGGCCTCGATTGTTGCCCTCCTCTCGGCCTGCTCCCCGGTGACACCATCCTGGCTGGCGGGTTCTCCTGGCCCAACGGCATCGAGATCGGCGAAGGGGACCGCATCTACGTCTCTGACTTCTCGACGGGCATGGCCCGCTGGCTCGATCTCGACGCTCCCGACACCCTCACCCCGCTGGCGGGCGGACTGTCACAGGCCAACGGCATCGGCCTGTCCCCCGACGAGAAGACCTTGTACGTCCTGGAGAGCTGGACGCTGGCGGTCGTGGCGTTTGACCTTCAAAGAGACGGCACCTGGAGTGAGGGCTGGGAGCTCCAGAGCACTGGCCTCGGCAGCTTCCAGGGCCGCAACGGCAACGGCAACCTCAGCCACATCTGGCGCAAGCCCCCGAAAGGTGGAGAGGCTGAGATCATCGCCACCCTGCCCAGCGGCTACGTGCCCAACCTCCGGTTCGGCTCCGGGGTGGGCGGCTGGGAGCGCGACGTCCTGTACGCATCCGATCGTTATGATGGCAGGATCTTCGCCATCGAGGTCGTCATTCCGGGTCGGTCCCACCCCTCAAAGTAGGGCCTCAGCGGCCATTGTCTGGAGCCGGGATAGGTTCTCGGTGATGCTCACCACCATCCTGCTGTCCCTGCCTGTCCACGCTCACGCTGGCGGTCTGCTCCTGGGCCTTGAGGTCCAGTTCTCCTCCGGCGTCACCATCGAGACCAGCTTTGGGGTCCTGAGGGCTGCGGACGAGGAGGAGTTCTCCTGGCTCTGTCACGAGGCGATCACCACAGAGAAGGCGCTGATTACGCCACGCTATGCGGTCAGCGAGGACGGGGTGATCCTCGGAGTGGTGCCGATCCCTGAGCAGGCCCGAGACAAGGGACTGTCGCTGTACCGGACGACGGACGGCTGCGACTGGAGCACCCCGACCGGGACCGACGGGCTCACCCTCACCGACGCCGCATTCGACCCCTCCAACATCGACCACGCCCTGCTGATCACCGCAGATCTGGCCGACGGGGCAGACAACCACATCCTGCGCTCTGTGGATGCTGGGCAGTCGTTCTCCCCGGTGCTCACCGCTGCCGAGCGGCTGTTTCGCACCATCGCGATCTCCCCGAGCGGCACCACCTGGGTCAGCGCGGTCTGGTACGACCGCGACGAGGGCTACATCTACCGCTCCGAAGACGGCGAGACCTTCACCGAGCACGCCGTTGTCATCCCCGACAGCGAGGATCCCATCGACGTGGACGTCGTCGCGGTCTCGCCGGATGATCCGCTGACCGCCTGGATCGTGGTCGGCAGCTACGGCAGCGATGTCCTGATGCGCACCACCGACGGCGGCGAGAGCTTCGCGGAGGTCTTCGCCGTGGAGGGCGACATCATCAGCGGAACAACCGAGCCGGATGGCGTGGTGTGGATCGCGGTGTCTGGGCAGACCTTCTATCGGGCGGTCGACGGAGAGAACTTCATCCTGGTCGATGCTGCCCCGACTGGCCTCGCCGTCAGCGCAGCGGATGGGGTCGTGTGGTTGGCGACCGACGCCATCACCAGCGGCGGCGCGATCGCGCAGACCTCCAGCGACAGCGGTGCCTCGTTCGACATCGCCATGCACCTCTCCACCCTCTCTCCGCCCCCGACCTGTGCGGAAGACAGCCACTCCGCGATGGCGTGCGACCCGCTCTGGTCGGCCCTGGAGGCCCGCCTGCCGCTGCCGCTGACCGAGGGCGACTCCGGCGACTCCGGTGACTCCGGCGACAGCACTGACCCCGTGGACACGGGCACCCCTGACGACGGGGACTGCGGCTGTGGCGGCGGCTCCGACAGCGCAGCATTTGTCCTGTTTGGTCTCGGGCTCCTGGGACTGAGGCGTCGGCGGTGATCCTGCTGCTGCTGCTGTCGTGTCGGCAGACCTACGACCTCGACGCCGATGCCCTCCGGGATCCCGAGAGCTGCAAGGACTGCCACCAGACCCACTACGAGCAGTGGCAGGGCAGCATGCACGCCTACGCCGGGGAGGACCCGGTCTTCCTGGCGATGAACGCCCGGGGACAGCGAGAGACCGGCGGGGAGCTGGGGGACTTCTGCGTGAAGTGCCACGCCCCGGTCGCCCTCGCGCTGGGGCTGACGGAGGACGGCACGAACCTCGATGAGGTCTCCGATCACCTCAAGGGGGTGACCTGCGTGTGGTGTCACCTCGTCGATGAGGTGGTCGAGGACCACAACGCCGGGCTCGTCCTGTCTGATGATGGGGTGATGCGCGGCGGGATCACCGATCCGAGGGAGACCGCCGCCCACGCCTCTGCCTGGTCACCGCTGCACGACCGGGACAGCCCTGACTCCTCCGCGCTGTGCGGCTCCTGCCACGACGTGGTCCTGCCCGATGGCTTCCACCTTGAGCGCACCTACGCTCAGTGGCAGGGCAGCCTGTTCGACGTCGACGACGCCACCCGCCAGAGCTGCGGGCACTGCCACACCCGGGCCACCACCGGCACCGCCGCCATCGACGGACCCTCCCGGCGCATCCACGATCACGCCATGGTCGGTGTGGATGTCGCACTCACCGACTTCCCTGGCATCCCCGAGCAGGAAGCCGCCATCCAGGAGGAGCTGGACTACACCCTCCTGGCGACCCTCTGCGTGCTGCCGATCGTGGCGGGCAGCGAGGTGGTGCTGACCCTGGAGAACGTCGGCGGACACCGGTGGCCCAGCGGCGCGGCCCATGACCGACGGGCCTGGGCAGAGGTGACCGCCTGGAGCGGGGACGAGGTGCTGCTGGAGACCGGACAGATCGCCGACGGGGTGGCACTGGCCGACGTGGAGGACGCCCGGCGCTGGGAGATGTTCGATCGGGCCTTTGATGCGGACGGGCAGCCCGAGCACATGTTCTGGGACATCGCCGCCACTGAGGAGCGGACCCTGCCGGTGGTCACCGAGGACAATTGGATCGACCACAGCGTCACCGTGCGCTGGCCGCTGCCTGGAGAGACGCCCGATCGGGTGACCGCCGCGGTCCACATCCGCCCCATCGGCCTCGATCTGCTCACCGACCTCTCCGACAGCGGCGATCTTGATCTCGCCACGCTCACCCGCCTCCCGCCGACCTTCACCCTCTCTGAGACGGTGCTGGAGTGGACGGGAGTGGTCGGCTCCTGCGTGCCCTGAGGGGTAGTGGAGTCAGCCCTCGACACAGACGTTGAGCAGCACGTCGTCGGTCGTCTCGCAGTCCACAGTCAGGCCGACCTCCCAGTAGCCGCCCATGGTGAACCGGGCGGTCATCTCGTAGAGGCCGTCTCCCGACTCGGTGAACTCCGGGGCGGGTCCGCCGTGGCCGTGGTCGGGCATGTCGATGGTTCCCGAGAGGGTGCAGCCGGTCAGCGGGCCGGTGTCGTCCTCGATGAGCAGGCTCCAGGTGTTGTCGTCCACAGCGGGGAACGCCGGGTCCATGGCCTGCACCGTCACGGTCAGGGCCGCACCGGAGAACACGGCATCGAGGACCTCATCGACCGCCCGGTCTTCCTGGGCACACGGCGAGACCGCGCTGGAGTCTTCGGCATCTCCACAGGCGAGCATCAGCCAGAGCATGGCACCTCCAGGGAAACCATAGCCCCGGATTCAGGCGGTGGTGGGCTCCTCGCGCTTCATGGAGGTGGCCCCGACCATGATGTCGGCGGTCTTGCGCAGCCGGGTCCAGATCGACTCCTGGATGTACGGCACGCCGTGCTTGATGCACAGTGCCTTGAGCTTTGGCTGGGCGCGCTGGTACTGGAGCATGGAGAGGTCAGGCCAGACGTGGTGCTCGATCTGGTAGTTCAGCCAGCCGTGCAGGAAGTCGTTGAGGTCGCCGCCGCAGCGGTAGTTCACCGAGCCGAGGATCTGACGGAGCTGGAAGTCGCGCCGGTCGGTGGGGGCGTCTTCGAATGCGTGTACATCCTCACCGGCGTGGTTGGTGGTGATGATGACGAAGGTGTGCAGGTTGGTCAGCAGCTCGGCGAGCAGGGAGTTCGATGCTGCACTGGCGGCGGCGAGGGGGCCCAGCGGGAGGAACAGGCTGGGGAGGATGGCGAAGTTGAGCACGGCGTAGGGCAGGAAGCTGCCCAGCCACAGGGCGCGTCCGTCGGGGTGGGTCGGCGACCAGACCCGCCAGTCCGCCAGCGAGCGCCGCTGAGTCGAGGCCCCCGTCGCGATCAGCTCCTCCTGCATGGTGCTCGGGGCGTAGTAGACCCACTTCCAGGCGCTGGCCAGCACCGCGACCAGGGCGTAGCGCACCGGCATCGGCAGGTCGCTGTCCCGCAGCCAGTCGAGGTTCATCTCCACGAGGTCTGGGTCCTCGGTCTCTCCGAGCCGGGTGTGGTGGAGGTTGTTGTGCTCCCGGTTCCAGCCTGCCGGGGGGATGACGTCCATCCAGTCCCGCACCCGACGCCGCCAGCCCTTCGCGAAGTTCTTCCGGTGGTAGCGCGGTGCATCGAGCCGGTCGTAGCCGCCGTGGCTGACGTGATGACCCACCGTTGTCCAGCGCCCGGATCGGCCCAGGGCGATGAGTGAGGCGGACAGCAGGTTTGGTCCCATCCAGGACGTCGCCCAGCCTGCCGTCGAGCATGCGCGACCCAGCCGGGAGATCCGCTTGAGGTGCGTGAGGTCGTCCTCGGAGAGCCCAGCGCGAAGCTCTGCCTCCAGGGCATCCAGCTCCACGAAGAAGGACTCCAGGCCCTCCTCAGTCTGCTTCAGCGGTGCGCCCATGACCTGCCCTCCCCGGTTGGGGCGGCCTGTAACCGGACGTGCTGTTGAGAGCCTCGCTCAGTGGTCGACGGGTCGGAAGTCCCGGATCGCCAGGTAGAGCTTGCTCTGCTCGCCGGTGCGGGCGTCGTAGAGGAACTGGGCATTGGTGAGCTGGGCGGCCTGGGTCGCCAGGGACTCTGCATCGGCCTCCGTGACGTCTTTTTGGTAGGTCTCGTCGTCGGGCGCGGGCAGGCAGGGCACCCCGGTGTCCTTGAACGCGGCAATGGCCTCGGCCCACATCAGGCTGTTGTTGCCGCCGCTCCAAGAGAGGATCGCCTGACAGGCACCCGTGGCAACCACCGCCCCGGAGGCGTTCAGCCACTCGATGCGGCCCTCGGGCAGGGCAGCGTTGAAGGTCTTGATCTGGAGCGACTCAAACAGCTGCTCGATCTCGGTGTACGTCAGGGGGATGGGCATTGGGGGAGTGTACTACTTCGCAGGCACGAGGCAGATGCCCTCGCCGTCGAAGTGCACGGAGTTTGGGTTGCCGGTGACGTCGCAGGTCTGGTCGGAGTCGAGCAGCTCGTACTCCCCGCAGGATCCCTCTCGGACGAGGTCGCAGAAGTGGGTCATCGTCAGCTGGTTTGCACCGGTCTCCAAGTAGAAGGTGCCGATGTAGATCCGGGTGCCCTCTGCGAGATCGCCTTCGTTGTCGGCGTCCATCACCAGCCACTCGTCGCCGCAATTGCCGAAGTAGGGCAGCCCCTCAGGCTCGGCACCGTTGGTGATGCGGAAGTAGGCGGTCTCGTTGCGCTGGGAGGCGCCGGACTCGGCGATGGTGTAGTCGTAGACGTGGTACCAGCCTGCGGAGTCGGCGTTCAGCTCTCCTGTGGCGGTGATCGGGTCAGACGACAGCACGTAGATCGGGCTGGAGAAGGTCGCCAGGGTGCCATCGGCGCAGTCGGTCAGCAGGGACTCCGGGGGCCCTTCCTCGACGATCGCTGGATCGTAGTCATCCCCAGAGTCGGTCTCACCTTCGTGCTCTGGGATGTCGCTGTTGTCGCCGGGCAGCCCTGAGTCGCCCTCGCTGGAGCTGGTGGGTTGCTGGAAGGCGTACTCGGTGCAGCCAGACAGGGACAAGGCAAGCAGTGCGCGCATGGAGGCCTCCTGCCACTGGACAGAGCAAGGAGCGTTCCAGCTGTGGAGGGCGGTGGATCGGGAGAAGTGGGGGAAGGATGTCCCGGTTCTGGGGAGCGCACGCCCCGGCACGGAGTCACCAGGCCTGACGCCGACGATCACCAGTCCACCACCTCGAAGTCCTTGAGCAGGACCCCGAACACTGGCGCGCCGTCCACCCCGCGAAGCACCGGATCCAGCACCCGGGCGGCGGAGTCTGCGGCATCAAGCGGGGGATGGAAGCCGGTGGCGTAGGCTGCCTCGACCTGATGGGCCGGCCCCTCGTGGCTCATCCAGCCCGGATCCACGCTGACCATGTAGATGCCCTCACTCGCACAGGATGCCGCAGAGGTCCGGGTGATCATGTTCAGTCCGGCCTTGGCCATGTTGGTGTGCGGGTGCCGGGGCAGCTTGTCGGATCGTGCAAACATGCCCTCCAGGGCGGTGACGTTGACGATGTAGCGATCAGGGTGTCGGGAGCGGGCCAGGGAGTGCTGAAGTCGACTGCACAGGATGAACGGAACGATCGCGTTGATGACCTGCACCTCAATGGCCTCGATGGGCGCGATGTCGGCCAGCTTCTGCACCCAGCTGTTCTCCCGTCGAAGGTCCAGCGGGTTGCCCTGGATGTCCTCGCCGGCTGGGAACAGGGCGTCGGAGAGCACGAGGCCCTGCCTGCGCTGTGAAGGGGTGAGCCGACAGCGGATCGGGGCCGCGAAGGACAGCGGTGCCTGCTCGCCCTCCAGCAGCCGGTGGTAGTACGCCGGGGGGTGCCAGACGGTCTGGGCGGCGTTGTTGATGAGGATGTCGAAGGGCGGACCCGCACGCCAAACCTCGACCTGCGCAAGCACTTCGGGAAGCAGCCGGAAGTCGAGGCCGTAGAGGTGCAGGCGGTCCCACCACTCGGCGTGATCAGGGTGGGCGGCGAACCGGCGGGCGGCGTCGGCAGGGAACCGG
>JBLHNG010000394.1:0-8099 GCA_047621685.1 Myxococcota bacterium
CGAAGGTCCGCGACATGCAGGGTGACGTTTGACAGCCCCAGCGCGGCGATCAGCGCCCGCCCGACCGCCACCTGGACCGCCGAGCCATCCACCCCGACGAACGAGCCTCCCGGCAGCCCCGCCGCCATCGCGATGAGGTTGGTGGCATCCGCACAGCCGATCTCCAGCACCTGGCACGTCGTCGGATCTGCCGGTGACATGCCCAGCAGCCACCCCGCCGAGAACAGCGCGTCGGGATGGGTCTGCGGGTAGGCCTCGCCGGTGTAGGGAAGCGCGTCGTATGCGAGGTATTCTCCGCTCACCTCGCGAGCTTAGCACTCGCTACGGCTGAGGGTGCGCGGTCCGGGCGAGCTTGAGGACCGACGCAAAGCGGCGCTTCTGACGGCTGTTGAGGTGACGCGCCCGGGCGTGGAGGGCCTCGATGACCGGCAGGGCGTCCGCGCCGAGGTTCTCCATGATGTTGTAGCAGGAGTCGATGAACGGGAAGATGAACCCGAAGCGGCCTTCCCGGGCGAACCGCAGGGCGAGCGCGGGATCGGTGAGCGAGGAGAGCAGCGCAGGGCCGTTGAATTCTCGCAGCTCTCCGGCGAGCACGGCATGGACATCCTCAACCACCCAGGCCTGATCGCGGGAGAAGACGCAGGACCAGGAGGTAGACGACTTCAGTGCTTTCTGCTCATCCGACGTCCTCAGCGCGGCCCGCAGCGGCACAGCAGCCTCCCGAGCGATCTGGAAGTCGGCCTCCGAGAGCCGAAGCAGCCACGCCTGGAGGGCGGAGAAGTAGCACGGCTCGAACATCCAGTGGCCGACCATGCGCACGATCGACTTGTGGCCGTGGGGGTTGGGCTCCAGGGGCTCCAGTCCCAGAGAGATCGTGGTGCCATAGGAGCCAGTGTAGGCAAACGGCGCCACCCCGCCGCCCATCTGCACCGGGAACGCCGGACCCGCGCCGCTCCAGTGAGCGACCAGTGCGCGCAGGGTGTCCCCAGCCATCGTGGTCGCCGCTCCCTGCATGTTGACGGTGACGGTCATGGCATACAGCTCGCCCATGACCGTCATCGCGGTGGGGCGCTGCGGAGACGAGAGCCGGGCGATGAGGGCCTCCAGCTCAGACTGAAAGGCATCCGTCGCGCTCAGGGAGAGACTCTTGCGCTGGCAGACCTCGGTGTACTGCGCATGCAGCCACGCCCAGCCCGACTCCGGATCGGGAAAAGGGACCGGGGGATTCGCCTTGTGTGGGTGACGAATCGCGGTGACCTTCTTGCGGTTGGCCTTCGTCCACTTGATCGGCACGGCGCTCTCCCTGAGGGTGTGCCGGCCGCCTTCATCAGGTCGGCCAGCGAATGTCCTTTACTGCGCGACGGGTGATCGGAAAGACCAATTCGGTGCTGGTTGGCACCTCGGCGCTTCCGCCCACCCAGAGGTAGAGGGTGAGGCCCTCCTGCTCACGCATGACGGGAAAGTCCATGTTATCCGTGGTGAACAGCCGAATCCCGGTCCAGTATACGTCCGACTTTCCAGAGACCGTCTTCTTCAGATCCGCCAGGCGGTTGATGTCCACGGTCGTGTGGACCCCGCTTTGGGAGGTCAAGGTCGCGCGGGAGATCCAGAGGGTGGTAGAGGCAGGGGCGTAGAGGCGGATGTCGGCCCGGGGCACAGAGAAGTCGGCGGAGAATTCGCGAAAGTGCGGCACGACGATCACCCCCTCCACTGTGTGATCCGGATGCTCGGCGAAGCCAGCTGCGGAGAGGTCCTTCTCCAGTCCGGCGGTCGGGGCATGCTCGAAGACGTCCCGGCTGACACAGCCGACGAGCCCTGCGATCGTCAGCACAGCCACGCCGTGCTGCAGGAGGTTGCTGAAGCGAGAGCTGGATGACATGGGGCGATCCCGGAGAGGAGATGCCTCATGGTGAAGGGGCTCCGGTCCGGCGTCAAGGTGGCCAGACCACCGCTCCCGGTCAGCCTGGGGTGATACACTCCCTCTATGCGCGCTTTCGTCCGCTTCCGCTGTCCAGACGGCTCCATCGCTGAGCTGGCTCACGGCGACCTCATCGGCCGCCTCGGCACCGCTGCCCTTCACCTCGATGATGCCCGCATCTCCGAGGCTCACGCCATGATCAGCCTGCGCGGCAAGGAGCTGAAGCTTCTGGCACTGCGGGGAAGGTTCGCGGTCGGAAACAAGCCCCTGAGCGCCCTGACCCTGGCGGAAGGCCAGCAGATCAGCTTCACCCGCGACCTGGTGCTCATCGTCGAGGAGGTCGTGCTTCCCGACGAGGTCATCGCCCTGTCGCTCGGTGGCACCCCCCAGGTCCTCCTCGGCGCCACCGCGATCATCGCCGAGCCCGACGGGCTGCGCATGGTCGGCGGCTACCGAGACGGCGCGGCGGCGCTGGTGTGGAACCGCGACGATCGCTGGCGGATCCGCATCGGCAGCGCGCCCCCCCAGGAGCTTCGCCCCGGCGAGGTCCACACCGTCAGCGGCCAGTCCGTCACCGCCGTCGCCCTGCCGCTGTCCCGAATCGGCGGCGGCGCCACCCGGCTGTCCGGTGCGATCAACAGCCCGCTGCGCATCGTGGTGCAGTTCGACGCCGCCCAGCTCCACCGCGAGGGCGAGCCGGTGCTGGTGCTCAGCGGCATCTCCGCCCGCATCCTCAGTGAGCTGGTCGCGTTCGGCGGCCCGGTGGGGTGGGCAGTGCTCGCCGGAGAGGTCTGGCCGCACATCGAGGATCGCAACCGCCTGCGCAAGCAGCTCGACGTCTCACTCACCCGGCTGCGCAAGAAGCTATCCCGGGGCCGGGTCCGAAAGGATCTGATCAACTCCGACGGCACCGGGAAGCTGGCTCTGGTGCTGGGCGAAAGCGACCGGGTCGAGGACAAGGGCTGAGGACAAGGGCTGAGGGCTTCTATCTCCGCGCTCGCGGTGGCTCACACCGATGAGGCCGGGGGTGGGTTTCATCGGTCCTTCACTGGTGCCATGCCGGGAGGTGGGGGGGAAGGATCAGGCGTAGGGGGTGTCGTAGATTTTTGCGCCGGCGACTCAAAGGGCTTGATTTGCGCTGCAGATGCTGCACCCTTTGACCCATGGCCTCCCTCCTCCATGTCGCCGTCGGGCTCGCCGCCTCGCGGCTCTACCTCGGCCGCGTCTCCCTCCCCGGCGCCCTCGCCTTCGCCGCCCTCTCCATGCTCCCCGACGCCGACGTGGTCGCCTTCGTCCTCGACATCCCCTACAGCGACCCCTTCGGACACCGCGGCGCCAGCCACTCCCTGGCGTTCGCTGCGGGGATGGGCGTGCTGGTCGGTGGGATCTCCCGCCGGGTGAAGCTGGGCCTGCTGGTAGCGGCGGTGGTCGCGAGCCACCCGCTGCTGGATTCGCTGACCGACGGCGGGCTGGGGGTGGCGCTGTGGTGGCCATGGGAGGACGCCCGGGTGTTCGCACCATGGCGGCCAATCCCGGTCGCCCCGATCGGAGCAGGGTTCCTCTCGATGCGCGGCCTCACGGTCATGCTCGCCGAGCTGCTGCCGTCTCTGCCGCTGCTTCTCTATGGGCTCTGGCCAGCGCGAAAGGGTTGAGGGGTCACTGCCGATTCGTGGAGAGGCACCGTCCTGTACCTCGGGGTGCCCCAGGTCCCCACTTGAGGGAACCGCCGACCCCCACCAGCGTCAGACCCCGCATGTTGCACCTCACTCTCCTCCTCACCCTCCCTACAGCCCACGCCACCCCCACAACCACCCATGGAGAAGCCGCCGTCACAGCCGCCGAAAAGTGGAACGGAACGCCCTACCAATGGGGCGGTCGAGGCACGTCAGGCAACCCGGGCATGGACTGCCTCGGCGTGATGTACCGGGCCTGGGGTGAGGTCACCGGAACAAGCTGGCGCGCGTACCCCGTCAACCCCTCTGAGTTGGTCGCCAGCGGACTGCTCGGAGTGCCGGTCGAGGGCATGGCTGGCGTGATGCGCGACCAGCTCCGACTCAGCCAGCTCACCGAGGGAGACGCCCTCTACTTCCTCGTCGCAGGCCATGAGATCCCCGATTCACCGCTGCTCATTGACGGCGACGCGAAGTACTGGCCATGGCACACTGCGTTATATGCCGGGAACGGTGAGGTCATTCACGCCGAGCCAGACGGGGTGGTCCGCAGACAGTCGATCCATGAGATCGCCTTTGACGCCCTCTATGTGACTCGCCTACCGTAACGATTGGTTACGAATACCACTTTCGGCTGACCGATTCCGCCGTCTCCAGGGCTGCCGGGTCCGCACTTGCCAGCCACTCCGCCAGCAGCCCCGGGTCGCCAGCCTCTCCAACCAGAGACGCCAGCCAGCCCTCCTGAGCCTCGGCAAGGGTGAGATCCTCTACTGGCTCCGGCGGCACAGATCCCCTCCAGGGAGACAACGGCAGCGGCATCCCGGAGCCGACCCGGGCGCGAACCTCGTGAAACTGCCGAACGAAAACATCCTGTTCCAGCTTTGTTTTCAGTGTCCCACCCATTCGCTCGACCACCACAACCTCCACCATCGGCAGTCGATTTAGAGCGGATGGAAGCAGGTCGAGGACCGGCTGTGGGATGGCGTCGTCGTGGGTGTCTCGTCGCCATCGTCGGCCCAGTGGAGCCGCCCAGCTTCCACCGGACAGGTGCAGCTCCCGGACCCGCTCCGCCGGGTAGCATTCCAGTAATTCTAGCGGATCGATTCCAAAGTTCACCGCGTTACACCAAAGGTTGTGAAGGTCGAGCAGGATGAAGCCATCCACCGGAGACAGGATCACATCCAGCAGCGCGCCGTGTCTCCGGGCGTCTTCTGCGGACAGGGCGAGGGCGAGATTCTCCAGCCCGACTGGCCGACCGGTGGCCAGCGCGAGACGACGCATGCGATCCTGCGCCACCGCGATCAGGGCGGGCAGCGCGGGCTGGGGCATTGGAGCGCCGTAGGGCGGTGGGTTTAGACCGAAGTGCTCAGAGAAGTGCTGATAACGTCGACTCTCACACTCAACCCGTGCACGCTCCAGCCAGTCTCGCTGCGCTGGTGTGTGGCGGGCATGAAGCGGCGAATAGCAGACCCCGTGGCCATACAGCGCCCCCGCCGCGCTGAAGTGCGCCAGCAGTCCGGCGAGCCAGTCGGGCAGTCCGTTGAGCCCCCAGCCCATGTCCACAGACCACTCCACCGCCTCGACCACTCCCGCCTCCAGCAGCGGCAGTGCGGCGGCCAGGAAGTCGGCCTGAGGCATCAGCGACAGTGCGACCCGAGGCACTCAGCCCAGCCCGCAGCCCGGGCAGTCATCGTAGTGCCGGGAAGGTGCGTCCTTATTCGGCTCGCTGTTCTTGGGGCAGATCACCGGGACCTCACTCGCAGCCTGGGGCTGGATGACCGGCGCCACCATGCCCTCGACGGGCTTGCCGTTGGGGCCGGGTGTAGTCGCAGCCGGCATCGGGGTGACCACATCTGCAACCGCATCGGCGAACGCAGCGGTGGATGTAGACAGCGCGGCGAGGGTCAGGGCGCCGAGGATGGCAGGGGGGATCTTCATGGTGGCCTCCTGGACACAGTCTATTAGAGTCGCCCCCGACCTGGAGGTTCCCATGCAGCTCAACACCCATCTCGGCATCAACCCCACCCTCTGCGGCGTCCCAGAGGCCCTCGGAGAAGGCACTGCCACCGTCACCCTGGCCACCACCGAGGCGATGGCCGCCGACGCTCGCGGCCTGGTTCATGGAGGCTTCGTGTTCGGCCTGGCCGACTACGCCGCGATGCTGGCGGTCAATGATCCCAACGTGGTGCTCGGATCTGCGGAGACCCGCTTCACCGCACCGGTGGCGGTCGGGCAGTCGGTGACCGCCACCGCGACCCAGACAGCGGTGAAGGGGCGAAAGCACACGGTTGTGGTGGTCGCATCGGTTGGTGAGAAGGTCGTTTTTAGTGGAACCTTCACTGCTTTTGTGCTCGATGGGCATGTGCTGGATGGGTGATGCCGTTCGGGACGTTGCGTGTCCCGAATGCCAGAAGCACACGTCAATACCGTGTGTGCCGGAGGTGACTCCTGTGTGAAGCTCACCCGAAGCAGTTGCCGATCCAGTGAAATTCCGGCCATGCTCCAAAAAGGCGAGACAAATCCGCTCGATACAGAGCGGCCACAGGGGGCGTGATGCTTTCAGGCGGAGAACTGTCGTACCCGGGGCGCATTGATGCCCATCTTCTCAACGCAGCAATGGATGGCGCAACCATCCAGCTGACCGTCGGAGGAACCAAAGTCACAGGAAAGCTGGACCTGGCCGATGGATTTGGCCAGATCGCTTTCCTGCCAGGCTCACCACATGCCCGTTCCCTTGAAGCCGGGACCCCGGTTGAGGTCCGCTATGACTACAAGGGACGGGTGTGGTGGTTCTGCGCCCGTCTCTTCAACCGACCGAGCCGAAACCGTTGGGCACTGCTTCGTCCGATGCGGGTGTTCTACAAGCAGAACGCAGAGTAGAAGACCCGAAGAGTGAGCCCAGGGGCCCACTTGTTTTCGGGTAATCTACGTTCTCAAGATCTACTTGTTGAGGGCTTCCTTGACCTTGGTACCAGCCTTGAAGCCCATGTTCTTGGAGGCGGGGATGTTGATGGTGGCGCCGGTCTGGGGATGACGACCGGTGCGGGCTGCGCGTGACTTGACGGAGAAGGTGCCGAAGCCAACGAGGCCGACGGAGCCGCCACCAGCCAGCTCTCCGACAAGGATGCCGCCGCCGCTGGAGTCGCCGAAGAGGGCGTTGACCGACTCGGTTGCCTGCTTGATGGAGGTGCCAGTCTTCTGGGCAAGGGAGCGTGCGAGATCAGAACGGTTCATGGTTATCTTCCTCTTGGGAGTTGTTGCGAGGCAGATTCACTTATCCTCTGCCATCGTTGAGAACAGGTCACAAAACGACCGGATGATCGCATTCGAGCGAAGTAAGAATCACCACTGTGTCATCAGGTCGCACCCCGGAGGCATAGCAAGTCCAGGCGAAAAGTGCATCGACCGCTTTCCTCCTCACGGCTCTCAAGCACCATCCAGCGAATCACTCGCAGGGGACGAATCGGGATCCAGAGTCTTCCCCTCAGCCCCCGCCTCGCTCCTGCTACCATGCTTCAAGCCTGGAGACTCCATGATGCGCGCGGCCCTGCTTTTACCCATGACGGTCCTCCTCTTTTCCTGCAACCGAGGAGAAGCTGAGCTGGACGAAGACGAAGAAGAACCATCTCTCAACCTTGGATACGCCGACGAAGAGGACGACAATGCCGACAACGTCGCGCCGACCACCACTGACGATGCGGTGACCACATGGCAGTGGCGGCAGACCGAAATCCCAGTGCTGGCCAACGACAGCGACGCCAACGGCGACAGCCTGGACATCACGGAGGTCTCCGAGCCTGAGCACGCTTCGGTCACGATCTACGAGTCAATTCTTCTGCTGACCCAGACCGATGATTTTCTCGGCGAGGAGACCCTGACCTACACCGCCGACGATGGAAACGGCGGCACCGCAGTCGGAATGGTGACGGTGACCTACATCACCGAGCCGATCATCATCATCACCGCACCAGTGGACGGGCAGGTCATCGATGGTGACGAGGTGGACATCACCTTCGAGGTCAGCGGCTGCGACATCGACTCGCCCAGCACCGACCCGACCGCCTGCCACCTCCACAAGTACCTCGACGAGGCCCAGTACTCCGACGCCGACGGCACCGGGTTTGGGCACTACGACAGCGGCGGCTTCACCATCAGCCCTGTGGCGGAGGGCGAGCACACCTTCTCGCTGTGGCTCGTCCCCAACGACGGCTCAGACCAGCCCTTCATCCCCTCAATCACCGGCTCGGTGAGCTTCACGATGATCGCTGCTGAGGAAGAGGAGAAGGACACTGGCGGAGACGACACCGGTGGGTCTGACACCGGCGGGTCCGACACCGGGAAGTCTCAGAAGTAAGGCCGGGCTCAGAACGGATCGCAGAGCGAACCCTCGCTGCCATCGGAGGTCGACCAGGGCAGACAGTCGTCGCAGGAGTCCGCCCCGTCGAATTCGATGGTCAGGGTCTGGGCGCCCTCGATGACGATGCTGCCGCCGTCGGAGACCTCCGAGGGAC
>JBLHNG010000395.1:0-8091 GCA_047621685.1 Myxococcota bacterium
CCGCAGCGAACAGGGCGGCCTCGTCTCCGCCGGTTCCAGCGCGGATCTCCAGGATGATGTCGCGCCCCTCGTAGGGGTCTGGCGGGATGAGGGCCTTGCGCAGATCCCCCTCCAGCGTTGAGATCTGCTTGGAGAGAGACTCGATCTCCATCTCCGCCATCTCTTTCATCTCAGGATCGCCCAGCATCTCGCGGGCATCCTCCAGCTCCTCGCGGGCCTGGGACAGGTCGCTCCATGTCTCGACGATCGGGACAAGGTGCGCCCGCTCCTTGGTGACCTCCTTGATTCGCTTGGGGTTGGAGAGGATGGATGGATCCATGAGGGACCGATCCAGCTCTCCGAGGCGGGCTTTACACTGATCGAGGCTCTGGATCATGACACTCCCCTGAGGGAATCGTCGGTACATTCAGCACCGGACGACACCCCTGTTCCGTCTCAGAAGGCCACGCCTCCTGCAAGCGGTTGCTTAGTAACACCCGCACCTTCAACACGACGGCCAGCTACTTTGTAGTGGTGTAGTGCTCGGAGTGACGGGCCGCGCTTCGGGTGGGATCGATTTTGCCATCCTGAAAGGTCACCCAGGCGTTTGCTGCACTGCGAAGCTCTTCGATGAGCCCGGCACCTCCGGGATCCTCGCCCGTGGTTGCCGAAGCGATGATCGTGAGGCTTCCGCCCTCTTCCAGCTGACGACCGGCGGAGAACAGACCACGAACCTGATAGCTGGTGATGAGATCTGGCGCCGGGCGGCCACCGGTGGCGTAGATCGCCCGGGTGAGCCGGGTGATTGAGTCGATCATCAGCACCACATCCCGTCCCTGCTCGACCACCCGCTGTGCCCGCTCCATGGCCATCTCAGCGACCTGAACGTGCCGAACCGGCAGCTCATCGAGGGTGGTGGAGATGACCTCCGCGGAGACCTGACGGCGCAGGGCCGTGACATCCTCGGGGCGGGCATCCAACAGGAGGAGCATGCACACCGTGTCCTCAGCGGAGGACTCGATCAGGGCGGTGAGGAAGGCCCTTCGCTCCTCTCCGGAGTCCGCCACAACCACGACCCGCTGCCCGAAAGCCAACGGCGCGATGGCGTTCAGCTCTACAAAGAGCGGCCGCTCATCGGTTGGAAGCGGCCGGTTGGGGATGATGGGGGTGAGGTTGCCAAACAACAACTTCCCTCGCTCCACTTCGGGAGATCGGGTGTTGACCTGCTCGATCTTGATCAGCGCAAAGTACCGCTCACCCTCTTTGGGTGCACGAACACGGCCCGTGATCAAATCACCGGTGCGGAGGTTAAAGCGCCGAATCTGAGACGGTGAGACGTAGATATCGTCGCTACCGGGTAGGTAATTGGCGTCTGTCGATCTCAGGAAGCCGAAGCCATCCGGGAGAATCTCCAGCACACCTGCACCATGAACAAAACCGGTATCAGGCTGTCGACGGACTATCTCAAACACCAGCTCTTGTTTCTGGAGATTGGATGCGTTGTCCAGTCCGAGGCGAAGTGCAGTCTCGACCAGCTGGGTAATCTTCTGCGAACGTAGGATCGTTAAATCGACCGACATCGGAAATCAGGGGATTGTGGGAGAGGGGGGCTTGTGTTTGCCGGGCGGCAACACAGGGGAGATGAGCGGGATTATCCGGGCTCTACCGGGTGCTGTCAACGACAGAGGCACGTTTTGTCGGTGTTGTCACATAACAACATGGTCTGTGACCGGTAGAAATTGAACATTGACTGGGCTCAATGCCGTGATCACAGCGCACAATACAGAATGGCGTTGTCTACAACTGAATCAGAGGGGAATCGCAGATTTACAGACTGACAACCCCCGATGATTCTCCCACGAGACGGTCTCAACAGAGACGAGGACACCGAAGGCAACGAAGAAAGAGCCTCCACCTGGGTAGAGGCTCCAATTCCGCGATGACCGGTTTGTCAACGTGACGGTGTACGACTCTGCATGTTGCGACTACGTCTAGCCCAGCAAGAATTACGTCTAGCCCAGCAGGAACCGAGGCGGCACCCAGGACCACCCAGCGGCGGCGGTGCTGGAGGTTTGCGCCTGGGTCAGCTCCGTTGCAGCGGCGACGATGTCGGCGGCGGAGAGGATGGTGGCGTCTTCGAGGATGAGGGACTGGGAGATGCCAGGCACGTCCTTCTGCCCCAGCGCGCGGGTCGGGATGCCGGGCATGGCCTCGATGACGTGCCCCTGGATGGTGCGAACGAAGCCGGCGAACGAGCGGTCTTCGGCAGCGACAACCAGGCGACCGGTGCGCTTGACACTGGCGAGGACGGTCTCCATGTCCGGGGGAACGATGGTGCGCAGGTCGATGACCTCAGCATCAATGCCGTCCGCGGCGAGGGTCTCAGCGGCCTTGAGCGCGGTGTAGACCGCACGGCCCCAGGCGACCACGGTGACGTCGTTGCCTGGGCGTCGGATGGAGGCCTTGGAGAACGGCACCCGGAGGGTCGGGTCGATGTCGGGGATGCCGCCGCGCATGACGAAGCGGCGCAGGGTGTCGATGCCTTCCTTGGACTCCGGCTCACCGGGAAACGCCGGGCCGAGGTACTGCCGGTACATCCACTTCGGCTCCAGCACGATCACCGGGCCCTTGTACTCCGCGGCGGTCATCAGCAGGCCGTAGGCGTCCCAGGAAGTCGAGGGCATGAGGATGACGAGGCCGGGGATCGGCGAGAGGTAGCCGTCGAGGCTCATCGAGTGGTAGACCGCGCCGCCACCGAACGGATCGACCGGGGTGCGCATGATGACCGCGAAGTTGGTCTGCCCGTTGGTGTTCCAGTAGAGGTTGCCCATGTGGACGAACCAGTGGAAGGCATTGAGCGAGTAGTCGCCGAACTGGATCTCTGGCAGGGCGATCAGATCATCGTGGAGGCCCGCGCCGCAGGCGGTGCCCATGATGAGGGGCTCGTTGAGCGGGGCGTCGATGATGCGATCGGGGTGCTTTGCAAACAGGCCCGCAGTGGCCTGCATGACGCCGCCGAGGTGGGCAACATCCTGGCCCCAGATCACGCCGTTGTGGTTGGAGATGATGTTGTCCAGCGCCGCTCGGATGGCACCACCGTAGGTGATGTTGGTCTCACGGTCGGGCGGGGTGGCCTCAGTGACCTCGGGGAACGGCGCCCGGACGTGATCGGTGATCGACTCGATCGGCGGGTGGGGCTCGGAGCGGACCTGCTCGATCTGTGCGCGGACGATCTCGTTGTCTGCGCCCATGATGGTGCCGAGGTCGTGGTGGGCGAAGAAGTCCTGCCCGGAGCCCTCGATGCGCTTGAGGATGTCGTCCTCGGTGAGCACGCCGCGGCGGACCAGCTCCTTGCCAAACTTCAGCAGCGGATCCGGCTGGGTGAGGTCGAAGGCAAAGTTCGCGGCGGAGCTGTGGGCGTTGAGCCGGGGGAGGGTGTGGACGTGCATGAGCACCGGGCGCTGCTCGTCGCGGGCGTACTTCGCGGCGGCGTAGGTGGTGCGGTAGACGTCCCAGAAGTCGGTGCCATCGCAGGAGAAGTGCTTGACCCCGAAGCCCTCGGCATACTTCTTGAAGTCCTTGATGCCCCGACCCACACCGGGCTGAGTGGAGATGGCGATCTCGTTGTCGGTGACCATGACGATCAGCGGCAGGCTCCACACACTCGCGGCGTTCATCGCGTCGTGCATGTCGCCCTCGGCGGTGGTGCCATCACCCACGATGCCGATGCAGATGGCGTCGTTGACACCCTTGACCTTGTAGCCCTTGGCGTATCCAGCGGCCTTTCCAAGCTGCATGCCGACCGGGCTCTGCACCGGGAGGATGCCGACCTCGGGGATGTCGAGGTGGTAGACCATCTGCCGACCGCGGCTCATGGTGTCGGTGTCCCGGGAGAACTGCTGGCGGAGGACCATCATCGAGAAGTCCTCCTTGCCGTTGAGCTCACACCACATCGAGCAGAGGCTGCCAGAGCGGTAGTGGGGCACGATGCCAAACCGGCTCGGGTCCGTCAGGTGGGAGAGTGCGAGCGCGGTCGCGGTGCCGTGGACCTCCTCGCCGGGGCCCCAGATGGCGAACTTGACCTCGCCGCGGCTCACCAGCCGGACGATGTGCTCTTCCAGTGTGCGGGAGCGGGCGGCGACCCGATAGGCGAGGATCAGCTCTTCAGGGGTCGGCTCGGGGACGGTCGACTGGATCTCAATGGGCTGACTCATGGCCGCACTCCCGGTGGAATTTGCCCTCCTGTAACATCTCCACGCTCAGCACGACCGGGACCGCGCGTGGTAATCCATGGGGGGATGTCTACCCGTGCCCCAAGGCTGATCTTCGCCGCTGTCATCTTCATCCTCGCCGGCTGGATGGGGGGTGCGATCATCACTGCGAAGGGCGGGCTGGCCGGTCTTCCCGACGCGCTGATGGCGTTCGAGTCGCTGCGTGCGGGGCTGCTGGCGGCGGCGGTGGGCTCCGTGCTGGGCGCGCCGCTCCTGCGCCTCGACAAGCGACCGGCAGCGACCGCGGGCTGGGTATTCGTCAGCGCCGCCACCGCCTGCCTGACGGTCTGGCTCTACTACGCCTTCTGGCCGCCACAGTGGGAGGCCCCGGCCTACAAGATCGCCGGCATGGTGCTCAAGGGCTACTGGGGCCACCTCGCTCCCCTCGCCCTGCTCTCTGGTGGACTGATCGGCTGGTGGACCACCCGACCGGCGGCAGCACCGGGGCCAGAGGTGCCTGAGCCAGAGGTGTCTGGGTAGCAGACCCCGGGTTAGCCAGCACTCCTCAAGGGGAGTCTGTATGCGACCAGTGGTGCTCTGTATTCTCGACGGTGTGGGCTGGGGTCGGCGCGACGATGGCGATGCGTTCCACCTCGCACACACTCCCTGCCTGGACCGGCTGCTGACGGATGCCCCCTGGTGTCTGCTGAAGGCCCACGGCACCGCGGTCGGCATGCCCAATGACGGCGACATGGGCAACTCCGAGGTCGGCCACAACGCCATGGGGGCTGGCCGCATCTTCGATCAGGGTGCGAGTCTCGTGAACCAGGCGATTGAGACCGGGCGCATCTGGCAGTCGGAGGCCTGGCAGGAGGTCACCGCGACCACCGGCACCCTCCACCTCCTCGGCCTGGTCAGCGACGGCAACGTGCACGCCCACGTCGATCACCTCCACGCCCTCATCCGGCGCGCGGTGGAGGATGGGGTGGGTCGGGTCCGGGTTCACATCCTCACCGACGGCCGGGACGTCGGCTCGAAGTCCGCGCTGACCTGGGTGGAGCCCCTGGAGGCAATGCTCGCGGCACTGCCCGGGGACTGCGCGGTGGCCACCGGCGGCGGGCGCATGTTCATCACCATGGATCGCTACGAGGCGGACTGGGAGATGGTCGCGCGGGGCTGGCGCTGCCATGTCCACGCCGAGGGCCGCCGGTTCGCCAGCGCCACCGAGGCGATCACGACCCTCTACGACGAGGACCCCAGGGTCAACGATCAGAACCTCTCGTCGTTCGTCATCGGGGACTACGCCGGAATGGCCGACGGTGACGCAGTGGTGCTGTTCAACTTCCGCGGCGACCGGGCCATCGAGATCAGCCGGGCATTCGACGACGACGCCCTCGACACCTTCGACCGCGGTGAGCGCCCGTCCGTCACCTTCGCCGGCATGATGGAGTACGACGGCGACCTCCACATCCCCCGCCGCTACCTCGTCTCCCCCCCGGTAATCGACGACACTGTCGGCGAGCGCCTGTCCGCGGCGGGGCGCACGGTGTTCTCGATCAGCGAGACCCAGAAATTCGGCCACGTCACCTTCTTCTTCAACGGCAACCGCAGCGCCGCCATGGCGGGCGAGACCTGGCGTGAGGTCCCCTCCGCAGTGGTGTCCTTTGACGAGCTGCCTGAGATGTCCGCCGAGGGTGTCACCGAGCAGGCCTGCGCAGCGATCACCTCGGGGGACTACGACCACATCCGTCTCAACCTTGCCAACGGCGACATGGTCGGCCACACCGGGGTGCTCTCCGCCACCGTCACCGCAGTGACCTTCCTCGACGCCTGCGTGGCCCGCCTGGAGGCTGCAGTCCGAGAGGCTGGCGGCATCCTCCTCATCACCGCCGACCACGGCAACGCTGACGAGATGTTCCAGGTCGACAAGAAGACCGGCGAGTACGTCACCGCCCCCGACGGCACCCGGCGCCCCTCCACCAGCCACTCCCGCAACCCGGTCCCCCTCATCCTCCTCGACACCGCCAGCGAGTGGGCCCTCACCCAGCCCACCGCCGACGCCGAGGTCGTCGGCAGCATCGCCCGCATCGGCGCCACCATCCTCTCCCTCTGCGGCCTCACCCCGCCCGAGGTGTACGAGGACACCCTGGTCCAGAAGCGCTGAGACCGGACAGGGTCCCTGTCCGGCCTCAAGATCGTCAAGCCAACCAACCCCCAACCCCCTCAGGATGTTGCTGAGCGCCGCCGCTCGGCCCTGAGGGGGTTGGTGGTTGGCTTAGTCGCAGGTTGCGGGGGCTGCGTAGGTGATCGTCACCGAGTCCCCCTCTTCGGGAACGTTCGTCTCGAAGATGACCGAGTTGCTGGCCTCGTCGTAGTACCAGCCGTTGCTTTGCTCGGTGTTGTTGACCACGACCACCACCGTCTCCTCGATCGCCTCGTTGTCCAGCGCGTAGGTGTTCTGGATGACGGAGGCCTCTGCGAGCAGCTCCAGGTTGCTGGAGGATGCCCAGTTGCTGCAGATGGAGAGGAAGACACCACCGGTGTAGTTGGTGGCCTCGTAGTAGCCAGTGCCCGGGGTCGCGCTCTGGCCCCCGGAGTTGCAGCCGGCTGGCACATCGCCGACGATGGAGGAGATGCGCACGTTGGCGGCGTCTCCCTTCTTCGCGATGATCTGGTTGACGTAGTTGCTCCAGTTGCCCGAGGACTGCTCCGGCTCGTCGGAGACCAGGATGATGTGCAGCAGGGCGTTGCTGCGCATGAAGCCGGCGTTGCACTCGCCGCCATCGGTCAGCTCGACCGCGGAAGCTGCCGGGGTCAGGAGCTTCTCGGTGTAGCTGTTCTTGCCGGGGTTGTTCACCGCGCTCTGGAAGGTGTTGACGTAGTTGGGGGTCGACGCCGTCAGGATTCCAGTCGTGTTGCAGCCATTGGCATCATCGTTGATCACCATGACCTGCCAGTCGTTGGAGTAGGTCGACAGCTGGGTGATGAAGGTCGAGAAGTTGTTGGCCAGGGCGGTCTGGTTGTCGTCCATCGAGCAGGACTTGTCGATGGCGAAGATGATGTCGGAGGGTGAGTTGGCCGGGTGCTCCCAGTAGTCCTCGTACTCCGCGGCGTACTTGCCCTCGCCGGTCTGGGTGGCGATCCGGGTGCCGAGGGGCTCGTTGGAGACCACGATCAGCTCTGCATCGACCTCACCCTCAAGCTCCGGGTAGAACTCCATGAACACCGACTCGGACTCGCCGGGGGCGAGGGAGAGCGGGAGGGTGATGGTGTTGGACATCAAGAACTCACCGCCGGTGTGGTCGATGCTCTCGATGACCAGATCGTCGGTGCCGACGTTGGTGAGGGTGACCCAGTTGTCCTTGCTGCAGCCAACGTAGGTGTTGCCGAAGTCCAGCGGATCCGGGGAGATGTCCAGCTCAGGGATGGCACCCTCGCCGGTGAGGGTCACCGGGACCTTGGGCTGAAGCTCGTCGTTGGAGCTGACGATGGCCTGGGCGGCCTGGACGTTCGCGCCGATGGGCTCGAAGATGACCTCGATCTCCTTCTCGGTGCCGGTGGGCAGCATGAAGGAGGCTTCATCGGAGAGGATGGTGTAGCTGCCGGCGGCCTGACCAGAGATCTCGATGCCAGAGACCTCCAGATCGGTGTTGCCGATGCTCTTAACGAGGAAGGTCTGGATGACCGCTTCATCAGAGACCACGCCGAAGTTGAGGGTCATGGGAGTGACCTCAATCATCGCGCCGTCACCAGCACCGGCGTCGGTGGTTTCGTGGAATGCCTGGTCGTTGGCGCAGCCGATAACCAGCGCAGTGATGAGGGCGAGAGAGCGGGTCATTTCAGACTCCCGGAATTTGGATGTGGAGATTCGGGAAAGCAAGAGTCATACCAACACCGCTTG
>JBLHNG010000396.1:0-8085 GCA_047621685.1 Myxococcota bacterium
GATCGGCTCAAGACCAACCAGGGCACGATCATCAATGTCTCATCGGGTCTGGCGTTCGTGCCGCTCCAGGCTTCGCCGATCTACTGCGCGACCAAGGCTGGACTGCACAGCTACACCATCACCCTCCGCCAGCAGCTCGCTGGAAAGGTCGAGGTCATCGAGCTGATGCCCCCGGCGGTGAAGACTGCGCTCACCGAAGACTTTGAGGGCAACGACGACTTCAAGCTGATCACCACCGCCCAGCTCATCGACGCCACCATCCCTCAGCTTCGCAGCGGCGCCGCCGAGATCCGACCCGGCCAGTCCAACCAGCTGCATTGGATGTCCCGCATCGCGCCGGGCTTCATCCAGGGACAGCTCGCCAAGGGCTCCGAGGGGCTGATCCCCGAAGCTTGAATGCTGTGCTTTGGTTTCTTGCCAGTCGGGCTTGACGCCTCAGCGACGTGCGGCGTCCTTGACCACACCGCTCATGCCCATCGTCTTCATCATCCCGCGGGTCGCCAGCCGGTTGCCCCAGGTGGGGAAGATGCGCTTGAGCAGGTCGAGCCACCACGCCTCACGGGTGATCAGCACCCGCTGCTTACCCCGCTTGACCGCCGCGACGATCTGACGGGCGGCGGTGTGAGGGGACATGCCGTGTCGCTCGAAGAACCGCACCGCTCGGTCGAGGTCCTCTCCGCCGGTGCGGGCACTCTTGATGATCCGGGTGTTGATCGCGCCGGGGTGGACCACGGTGATGCCGACATCTGCGGAGGCCATCGCCAGCTCCTCCGCCAGCGACTCGGACAGCCCACGCACGGCGAACTTGGCGGTGCAGTAGGAGGTCTGGCCAGGCACCCCGATGATCCCGAACAGGCTGGAGATGTTGACGATGTGACCCTCGCCGCCTGCGAGGAGGTGAGGGAGGAACGCCCGGCACCCGTAGATGACCCCCCACAGGTTGATGCCCAGCAGCCAGTCGAGGTCCTCCATGGTGTGATCGAGGAAGCTGGCGGTGATGGTCACGCCGGCGTTGTTGATCACGAGATGGACTGCGCCGTGGGCCTCCAGCACTGCCTCGGGCAGCGCAGCCATCGCCTCGCGGTCGGAGACGTCGACGAGGTGGGTGGAGCAGCCGGGGTGCTCGGCTGCGACCTCGGCGAGCCGCTCGGCGTGCACGTCGACCAGGGCCAGCCGGCAGCCCTCTGCGGCGAGGACCTCGGCCAGCCCCCGTCCCAGTCCGCTGGCAGCTCCAGTGATGACGGCGACCTTTCCGTGGAGGTTCTTCATGGCGAGAGACTACCCCGATGCCGGACCTGGAACGCAGCTTGCTAAAGCACCAGACATGAAAAAGATCCCCCTCATCGCCGTCGCCCTCTGGCTGCTCGCTGCCCTGCTGTTGGACCTCACCGGTCGGCGGGACGTCTCCGGGCAGACGTTCGATGCGATCATCGTCGCGGGCTGCCGGGTGATGCCCGATGGCACCCCCTCCGACCCGCTCAAGGACCGGGTGGCGCTGGCGGCGGAGCTGTGGCATGCCGGGGCAGCGCCGACCCTCATTCTCACCGGCGGTGTGGGGGCGTTTCCGCCTGCGGAGGCGGTCGCGGCAGCGGATCTGGCCGCTCAGCTTGGGGTGCCCCGCGCGGTGATGATCATCGAGTCTGCATCGACCTCAACGGAGGAGAACGCCCGGCTCGCCGCCCTGCACACTTCCGCTGCCTCCGTGCTGGTGATCTCCGACGCCTACCACGTCTTCCGGATCCGCCGGGTGTTCGCCCGACACTTCGATGCTGCTGAGGCCACCGGCTCCACCACCCACCCCTGGCAGCGGCTTCGGGGCTCGCTGCGGGAGGTCGCGGCAGTGGGCTGGTATGCGATCCGCGGTCGGCTGTAGATTGGGATCTACCGATTAGAGTGGTCTCCATGATCATCATTCCATTCTCCGGTCGCGACACCCCCCGCCATGAAGCCCTCGCTGCGGCCTACCTCGCTGCGGTCGAGGTCGCCCTGGGCGCCCCCCTCGATGCAAGTCCCACGATTCGACGCATCAACGAGGACTACGGCTCCCGGCAGGAGGAGCACTACGACTACGGCGGGGCAAAGGTCGGCCTGACCGCTCACGCCGTCGGCCTGATGTCGGGCCACGGTCGCCACGGCACCCGGACGGCCTGGCAGGGACGGGGGATTGCGATCACCGGGGTGAGTCAGCGGCATGCGCTGGGCCGCAGCGACGCCCGGATCGACCTGAGCGAGCTGCCCGAGGAGCTCCAGGCTGCCGCCGGGGAGGCGTTCTGTGCCGCACTGTCGGCCTGGGATGTGCGCGCGGTGGACGACGGCGCGGCGATTGCGGCGGTCAACGATGCGGTGGGTCGCTGGCAGACCGGCACCGCCTGGCCTCGGGATGGCCTCGCGGCGGATCTTCGGCGGGCGGTGGCGGGCTCCATGCCGCACAGCCCACCCGGTGCGGCCGTGCGCTTCCTCCTGGCTCGCCTCCTGCTGATCGATCGCCACCTCGAAGAAGCTGAGGGGCTGCTTGAGGGGCTGTCCGAGGCGGGGGCGTCGCTGGCGTTCTGCCGGGGGCTGGCGTGTGGTCTGGCGGCGGATGGATCGCTCTGGTACGTCTACCGCCCCCACACTACCGCCCCGCCGTGGCCGCACATGGAGGTCCTCCTGGCGCTGGGGTGGTGTGCCGAGCTTCGGGAGCAGCCTGCGGAGGCCACAGCGCGGTATCGGGCTGTCCTGGCGCTGGATGGCAGCGACCTGCGTGGCGGCATTCGTCCGGATCGGTCCGCGGAGGCTCAGCTGGAGCGGCTGGGCTGAGCGGCTGGCTGAGTGACTCTAAAAGTGCTCGGCCATCATCGCGATCAGCGCCCCAGGGGCGTCAACATGGACCCAGTGACCAGCATCCAGCTCATGCAGCAGCACGTCGCTGCCCAGGGGCAGGTCTGCGAACCGCGCGAGGACTTCTGGAGTCCACCGGTCGCTCCGGGTGGCCTGGACGACGTGGATCTCCAGGTCGCTGGTCGGGGTCTCCAGCACGTCCCACAGATCCAGGGCGAAGTAGTCGGCGATCAGGGCCTGGATGGCGTCGAGGTCAAACCGCCAGGTCAGCCCGTCGGGGGTGCGCTGGAGGTTGGTGGTCATCCAGCGGGCGAGGGTGGGGGAGAAGCCCTGACCGGTGAGGATGTCGATCAGCTCGGTGCGACGCTCCAGGGTCGGCAGTCCCTTCAGCGCGGCGATGACCAGGGAGACCTCGTTGGCGGTGAGGTCTCCAGCGGTCGGGCCGGGGATGGCGTCGAGCACCCAGGTCTGACGGAGCGCCCGGGGCAGCAGCGCGGTGTAGGCCAGCACGACCTTGCCGCCGAAGCTGTGGCCGACCACCACCTCCGGGTCGAGGTCGAGGTCGGCGAGATCCTGTGCACACTGCGCGACGGTGTACGGCGGACCGAGGTCTGAGGAGTCGCCGTGGCCGCGGAGGTCCACCACGACCACCCGCCAGCCGGGCAGCGCAGCGACAAGCCCGCGCGCGAAGCTGCGCCAGTTCCGTCGGGAGCCGAGGATGCCGTGGCAGATGAGCACGGTGCGCTCGCCGTCGCCGATGGTCTCGGCAGCGAGACTCACTCCTCCCCCCAGCCCAGCCCGCCCAGCTCTTCGAGGACCGAAGTCAGCGGACGGAACCCCCACCGGTGCTCCCCGCCGCTGTTGTCGTAGATGAGGACCTGGCTTCCTGAGATCCGGAACACCCCGGCGTAGTGGTGCCAGGTGGTCAGCCCGTCGCCCTCGGGGTGGAGGAACACCAGCGCCTGATCGGGGATGTGGCTGGCGGTCAGCGGGACGGTGAAGTGGAACTCATTGCCCGGACGGCCGCGGATGGGGTGGATGATGGAGGCGTGCACGGTGGATGAATCGCGGCCTGTGGGCTTCGCCTCCAGCACCCGGATCCGCGCAATGATCGGCTCGGTGTAGAGCATGTGTCGGAGGGTGCGGAGGTAGCGGACCCGACGGAGCGGGAGGTTGAAGTCGGTCTCCCCGGGCAGCCAGCCGTCCTTGAGGGCGTAGCGGATGGTTCGGGCGACGAGGTCATCAGGCAGTGCGCGGCGGTGCTCCCGAACCTGCCAGCCCCACTCCGCGAGCACGGGGACCGGGAAGCGGGCGTGCAGGACCCCGATGCCGCCGTCCTCCAGGGCGACATGGAGGTCGACGAACTTGGGATTCTTCTTCCACTGCCGGCCGTCCGGCGAGACCTCGAATGCCCAGTGCATTGAGGCCAGCCACTGGTAGACCGCCGCCCCGATGGGGATGCTCCGGGTGCGGCTGCGGGGGAGCGGCATCAGGGCGCCTCGCGGTAGAGGAGCTGGACCGACTCCCGCTCCCCCTGGGTCCAGAGGTAGAGGGTCGCAGACTCCCCCACCGAGGCAATCGCGACCTCATGTACGGCCATGTCTCCCGACTCCAGGGCGGAGATCCGTCCCCACCCGAGTCCGTGGATGAACTGAGTAGTCCAGGCGGAGTTCTGGCCGATCCAGACCGCCGTGATGCTGCCGCCGCCGTGGCTGGTGACCCGGGGCGGGCCGGAGCGAGCATCGCCAAGTCCGGTGGCGTGGACGGGCTCATCCCAGCCCCGACGAAGGGTGTGGTGACGGGCCCAGATGCTTGCCCGGGCGCCGCGCTCCAGCCACAGCACCACCGACTCGCCCATCGGATCCACCACCACCACTGGCGGGCTGATCTCCCCACGGCGGCTGGTGAGCAGGGGCTCTGCGAGGGGCTGCCACCCGCGGATTGGCGCCCAGGTTCGGGCGAAGATCTCGATGCGGTCGGAGAGCCCCTGGCCGGTGATCGTGCTGCGCCAGGCGACCAGGAGGCGCCCCCAGCGATCGATGCCGACCTGGGCCATGTCTGCGGTCTCGCCGGGCTGAGAGATGGCCCGGGAGTCGTCCCAGCCACTCCGGGAGCTGTAGCGGGCGGTGTGGATGCGGTCGTCCTGGGTCCAGACCAGCGCGGCGCGCCCCTTGCTGTTGATGGCAGCGTGGGGGTTCGTTGCGCCAGGAGGGGCGAGGGTTGCGGCATCGCTCCACTCCCCCCGGCTCGACAGGATGCGCGCCAGCCGGGCGCCGTCGGTGCGGGTCCAGCTCACCAGGACGTCGCCACCCCGGCTCATTGCGACGACGACATCCGCCGCCTCTGCCGTACCCTCAGCGACCACGATCGGCTTCCCCCAGCCGGCTGAGGGGCGGTACTGCCGGGTGTGGAGGGTGTTGGCCCTCGACCAGACCACCTGGGCGCGATCCCCGGCGCTGGCGAAGACGGGGCGCTCAGCGGCGGCAGCGATGACCTCCGGCGGCGACCAGCCCTGATCCGGGTTGAGCGTCACAGCGTGCAGGCCGTCCTGATCCAGCAGCGCGAGGGTGCCCCCGTCGAGCGCGGCGAGCATCGGCGAGGCGGTCGAAGGAACCGCAGCAATGACCTCGGGCTCTGTGTTGGCCCGGAGGACTGGGATGTGCCGGCTCTCCACCCGCCACAGCGGCACGACGCCAACCTCGGTCCGCCGCCAGATGCTGTGGCTCTCCCACTGCCAGGGGTCGCTGTTGCCGGTGACTTCCTGCCCCCAGCGGATGTAGAAGAACTCATCGTCGAGCTGGAGTCCGTCGACGACCATCCAGCGTGGTCCCTCCGGGCGCAGCGCAGCCGAGCGGATCGGGGTGCTGCCGATGATGAGGTCGAGTCCGGCATAGTTCCCCACCGCGACGGTGTCTTCGGGGTACTCCAGCTGGTTGTCCTTCAGCTCTCGCTTCAGGGTGATCGTGACCACATCGAGAGGGAGGGTCTCATCGGACCAGCCGCCCAGACGCAGCCAGGTGCTGAGATCGGAGTCACCGCTGGCGCCCAGGCTGGTCATCGTGCGGCTCAGCGCACCGGCTCCGCCGCAGCGGGTCTGGAACCCTTTCTCATCCACCAGCAGCAGCATCATCGAGCCCGACGGGCCGGCCTCCAGGTCGCAGGCGTCCCAGGTGTTGGCGATGTAGGCCCGCTCGGGCAGCTCGCCCTTCAGCGGGACCATCGGGGTCAGCTCCGTGGTCAGGCTCTGGCCGGATCGGGCGAGCATCGCGCTTGTCATCCGTGAATAGACCGCGGCGGGGTCTTCATCGGGGCAGACGCATTCTTCTGCGGCGGCGGTGAGAGAGAGCAGGGGGAGGAACATCGCCCAGAGGATACCGGAGGCGCGCAGAGTGCGTCCGGGGCCGGCCCATGCAGGGTGGCTTGTCAGCGACCGGATCGGCGGATCACGTCACTCCTCGGCAGCGATGTACTCACCCTCGACCGCTCCGGTGCCCGACGGTTCTCCGGGGCTCTCCGGGGCATCTGGCAGGGACATCCGGCGCGCCACCAGCCGCGGCCCACCGCCAGCGGCATCGACCACCACCTGGACAAGACCGCACACCCCCGGCAGGCGCATCATCCAGGCAAACGCAGCGAGGCCGAGGTGGGTGTGCTCCATGGCGCGCGCCAGCGCTGCGACGCCTTCTTCCTCCGGGCTGCCATCGCCGGGGTCGTAGGTCAGCCGGGTGAGATCGCGGGCGGGGTGATCCTGGGCCGCCATGAGCCGGAGCCCGACCGGACGGCGGCTGGAGACGAACCGGGCCACGCCCTCACACGGTGAGCAGCCTTCGGCGTAGTAGAGGGTCGCCTCGAAGGGGACCCACGGACGCCACCGGGGCAGCCAGGGGCGGACCTGCTGCCGCCAGGCGTCGTACAGCGGGCCGAACCGGGCCTTGAGGAGCTGCCCCTCGTGCCAGTCCGCGAGCCCGGCGGAGAAGACGATCACCATCAGCCCCGCCCCGGCCACCGGCGCGCTGCCCAGGATCAGGCCCAGCCCGGCGAGCAGCAGCGTCACGGAGAGCTGCATGGGGTTGGCGAGGTAGGCGTAGGGGCCGCTGTGGACCAGGCTCAGGGTCGGATCCTGGGGGAGCGGAGTGCCTCTGCCCCGGGCGGCCAGCTCCTGGACTGCGGACAGGCCGAGCGCGGCGAACAGGAACAACACCTGCGCAGCGATCCCGATCTGCCAGGCTGGTCGAGCGAGGAGGGTGTCGAGGCTGCCGCCGGTCTGTGACAGGATCACCGCCGGAAGCACCCCGAGGATGAGCCCGGCGAACCCGGCGGCCTGGAGGAGCGAGCGGCCGATGAGGTTGCGGCGCTCGACCGTCCAGCGGGCCAGGAGGATGCCCGGCAGCAGGGCCAGGGCGATGCACAGCACCTCCCCCAGCAGCCAGCGCCCGGACAGGTCGATCACCGGGCGGCACATCGGGATGACGATGAGGTCCATCAGCAGCGCACCCGCGGCGATGGCGATCGGGTTGGTGCGGGGGAACGCCATCGCCGGGATCGCGCCCCACAGCAGCATCCAGCCCGCCAGCAGGTCCATCGGCACGCCCCACAGCAGCCCGCCCTCCGCCGAGAACGTCCACCAGCCGGCTTCTGCGGCGATGGCGTTGAGCAGCAGCAGCGGGGGGAGCTGCCAGATGGTCGCCAGAGCGAGGCCGGTGATCTCCCGGCCCTCCGGACGCCGCCAGATCCACAGCGCCACGCAGACCACCGCCGGGACCAGCAGGACCACCGCCCGCAGCAGGGTGGGATCAAGCGTCATCACGACCCCCCTGCCCATCTTCAAAGAGGCTGTCTTCAAAGAGGCTGTCCATCAGGTAGCCAGTGGCGATCTTCACCGCGAGGCGCTCGGTGGGGGCGAACCAGAACGCCGGAGCCAGCGCCCGGTCGTAGCGCATCGTCCAGTCCACCCGGGTCTGCTCGCCTTCGCTCGTCCAGGTGACCTCCGCGCTCTTCCAGTGCAGCCAGTGCTCGATGTGGCTGGTGTCCTCTACGCAGCCAAACACCACCCGACCCGGCTCCACGCTCCAGACCTCCATCATCAGCGCCCCGGGCTCACCCTCGCCGCCTGCGAAGTGGATGAGCCGACGGTCGCCGACGTCGAGGCCCTTGCCCAGCGCGCTCACCGGCAGCGGGAAGCCCGCGCGGAGGGGGACCGGGAGCGGGCTGTCGAACCGGGGACGGGCAGAGAGGGCCTCGGTGATCCCGGCATCAGACATCGCC
>JBLHNG010000397.1:0-8071 GCA_047621685.1 Myxococcota bacterium
CTTCCGATCTCGCCAGAATCATTACGCGCATCACGTCCTCCTTGAGTCTCGGGTGACACAGTAAAGCCCACCCAATCCCGACCTGTCTACAGCCTGGAGTGAGGTAATACCCGCCAAAGTGAGGGCTTGCCGGTCAAGGACTCAGAGGCGATGCGGTTTCACTGAATAAACACATGCCAATCAGCGCGCAGCAACGGCCCCGAGTCCGGCCAGCTCCCGCACACAGAGATCGGCGATGGCACCCATGCCGTGCAGTCCGTTGGCGGACTCAAGGGCGGAGTTGAAGTTGGTGGTGCCGTTGATGTCGTAGACGTATCGGTTGCCGTGGGCATCCTCGACGAACTCGATGCCAGCGACATCGATGCGGTGCTGTCGGCACAGGGCGATGAGGCGCTGGACGAGGGGGTCGTCGGCGGTGATGTCTTGCCGGACCGTGAACTTGCCGGAGTCCGCCTGGGAGCCGACCGGGCAGAAGGCATCCTCGATGGCGCAGGCATCCGCCGGGCACAGCTCGAAGCCGCCCTCGGTGGAGGAGCGGATGGCGTAGAGGAAGCGGCCGTCGACGATCTCCACCCGGGTGATGAACGGCTCGACGGGCTGGATGTACTGCTGGAGCAGGTTCACGCTGTCGGGGGAGTTGTCGTAGCCGCCGGCATCGAGCACGGAGTCCAGGGCTTCGTGGCTGCTGAACAGCTGCACGCCGAGCCCCTTGCCGCCCTGGTTGTGCTTGGTGATGAACGGCGGGGTGAGCCCACGAGCGGCATCCCGCATCGCGTCGAGCCCGATGACCGCGATGGTCCTGGGGGTCAGGATCGCGGCGGCCTGGAGGATGGCGTGCTGGCGGACCTTGCTGATCTCCAGGGCGAACGCCTCGCTGCCGTTGATCACCCGGCGCCCCCAGCTCTCCAGCCAGGCGAGGTACTCACCCATGAACACGACCCCGGCCTGGTGGCCGCGGGTGTGGCTGGAGGGACTCATCCGGTTGATGAAGATCCCCTCTGGCGGGGGGCTGGAGATGTCGATGCTTCCACCATCAACAAAGTGCTCGACCACATCGAGTCCGCGGGAGGCGAGCGCCTCAGTCAGCGGGGACAGCCACTCGGCGTTCTCATACAGCACATGGACGGTTTTCATTGTTTATCCCGGTGTTTGGTCCTTACCAGGATCGGTAACGCAACTCCTATCCAGTAGGTAGGCGTTGGAATGAACCGAATGTTCGCCTTGTAAATTTACAACCTTTACAAGGTTTACAGCCGCGCAATTTACAACCCGCTAATCCAGCTTCACTGGAGCCTTCAGGAGCAGCTCACTGTTGGGTACCGGCTCGGCCTTCCCCTCGATCCGGGTGTCGAACAGCCCCACCGGTCCGGCGAGCTGTAGCTCCGCGACCGCATCTCCTGCCGACAGCGACTGCGCCCGGAGCTGCTGACCGGCCTTCAGCTCCTGCCAGCCGTCCTCCATGCGCTTTCGGGCGGACGGGTTGCGGTACAGCCACAGCCCAATGGCGCCCACGATGAGGACCATCGCCGGAAGCGACAGCGACATCTCCACCAGGGTCACGGTGGCGATGAGCAGCGCACCACGCTGGATCCACTGCCCTTCGGTGCGGGCCTCCTCCTCGTCCTTTCGCGACAGCGCGGCCCGGCGACGGGAAGCGACCGCGTGGCCGGCTCCGGCGAGGATGGCGAGGGCGGGGGTGAGGGTGAGGAGGGTGCGGAACAGGGCACTGAGCAGCTTGCTCACCGCCGGCAGGCTCCCCGCGGTCGCGACCCCCGACAGCCCCATCAGCAGCCCCAGCAGCGCCAGCGTCAGCCCGACGATTCCCGCCCAGTCCAGCTCGTTGTCCTTCTTTCCGGGCTGAAACCCCAGCCGACGCAGCCGCCCCGGCACCCACACTGCCACCAGCAGCGACAGGACGGTGATCACCAGTGCAGCAGTGAGGGGGCTGGCGAGGATGCTCTGGATGAGTGCGGTCAGTTCTGGGGACATGCCTGCGAATCTACCGCGTCAGGAGTCCGCACATTTCAGGCGGATCGTATAAACGAATCAGATGCAGCTCTCCCCCGACCAGGATCTCGCCCGCAAGGCGATCCTCTCCGCGCTGTCCGGCGGTCAGACGGTCTCCGTGCTTGTCGGTCCGGCGGGCTCTGGAAAGACCACCCTCCTCCGGGCACTGCTGGCCGACATCACCCGCGAGGTCGCCCTGCTCTGCCCCACTGGCAAGGCCGCCGCTCGGCTCTCCGAGGTCACTGGCCGACGGGCGAACACCATCCACCGTGCCCTGTATGGCCGGGTCAAAGAGGTGAGCGGAGACCGGGGACGGACCCGGCTGGTGTTCGACGGCAAGCAAGCCCCCTGCCCCCCTGGCGGTCTGGTCGTCTGTGACGAAGCCTCGATGGTCGGCGAGCGGCTGCACCGCGACCTGCTCGATCACCTCCCCACCGGTGCGCAGCTCCTCTACGTCGGCGACCGGGAGCAGCTCCCGCCGGTCGAGGGCGCCTGGGGGCCGGACTTCACCACCCCCACCGCAGTGCTGGAGACCATCCACCGTCAGGCCGAGTCCTCCCCGATCCTCAGCCTCGCCACCGCCATCCGAGAGGGTCGCAAGTGGGATGGGTGGGTCGAGGGGGTCTGCCAGCGTGGTCCCGGTGATCCAGTGGCGTGGCTGTGCGACCGCATAGATAAGGATGCCACCCTCATCACCACCACCAACAACGTCCGCCGAAGCCTCAACACCGACATCCGCGAGCGCCTTGGACACACCGGTCCCCTCGTCCCTGGCGAGCGCATCGTCTGCCTGCGCAACAGCGTAGAGGTCGGCCTGATGAACGGCGAGGTCCGCACCATCGTCACCGCCGCGAAGGCCCCCGGCCCCTCCTGGCTCCAGCGCGTTGAGCTGTGGGACTGCACCTTAGACTCCGGCGAGTCGATCATGATCAACGTCGACCTCATCGGCCAGCCCGTCTCCGCCTACACCGCGTGGAAGAAGAAGCGAAAGGGCTCGGGGATGGATCGGCTCATCCATGCCGACTACGGCTACTGCCTGACGGTGCACAAGTCACAGGGCAGCCAGTGGAGCGAGGTCGGGTTTGTGGCGTGTCCAGCGTTTCGGCGGATGTCGGATCGGCGAAGACTGGCGTACACTGCGGTGACCCGGGCGAGCGAGAAGCTGCGCATCTTCTGACGCAGGCTACTCTGCGCAGACCACCGTGACCGTCATCGGCGCATAGATCCCCGCCGTGAGCCAGTTCGCGAGCAGCCCGAGGCCGGCGATCTGAGAGCGCACCGAGACCACTGGGCGGTCGTTGCACACGCGACTCAGGTCCGTCGACCCGGGACTGATCAGTCCCCAGAAGAACGTGTGCTGCATCCGCATCTTGCTGTCTGTCTGCGCCGGATTGACTCCGCCATAGTACATCTTGGTGGTGTAGCAGCCAGAGAGCATCAGCAGACCGATCAGGGCGAGAACACGCGGCATCAAACACCTCACCGCCCGATCATACCGCAAGGAGTCCCCATGCCCCGCTCCGTCCACCCCGCCCTCCTCGCGCTGACCCTGGGCTGCGGCACGTCGGCCAAAGAAGCCACCGCCCCCGCCGACACCACCGACACCACCGACACCGCGCCCACCACCGACGCAGACCTCGCGGTCTTCTACGACACCTACGGCGGGCGAGATGCCTTCCCAGAGCACCACGTCACCGCGCTGGAGGCCCTCCTCTACGCCCAGGACGCGCTGGAGGCTGGCGACCGAGACGACGCACGGGCACGCATCGACGCGGTGCTCGAGACCATGCCGCTCTCCGATGCGATCTGGCGAGAGGAGGTCGGCTACGGCGGGGCCAACATCGGGGATCCGGTCGCCTACTACGGGCTGAGGATGCTCGACCAGATCCTGCGCCTGGGCGAGCAGCCAACCACCGGCACCCTCCGAATGACCGCCGTGGTCGCTCCCTGCGCACAGGTCTCCCGGCCCACCCTGCCTGACCTCACCTCCGAGACCGTCTCCCTCGACATCGACCCCACCATCCTCGCCGACGACGCCCACACCCTGCACACCTCCACCGCCCTGTTCCGCAGCTGGGTGGAGGCGATCACCGGGGGGCGCACGGTCGAGCTGGTGGTCTACGAGATGAGCGACTGCACCACCGTCACCTACACCGACGACGGCGAGGTCATCGTCAGCTACCCCGACGCCACCGGCATGGTGGACTCGGTGCCCGACGACATCGCACTGGAGACCGACTTCTGGTGGGTCGTGGCCCCTTCGGGTGTGCCGGGAGACGGCTCCGGCTACGACCGGCACTTCATCACCGGCGGCATGGGCGGCTACGGCGCGGGACTGCCGCTGTTTCTGTCCGACGATGCCTGGTTCACCCGCAAGCCAGAGCACCTCGGCAGCGGGGCCTACACCGAGGTCGAGCTTCGCGCCTACCAGCCGCAGTGGTTCCAGCATGAGTTCATGCACCACCTCTTCCGGACGTGGCCGGAATTCGGCCTGGAGGACACCGATCACCAGTGGTTTGACCGCACCACCTGGCCCGATGACTTCGAGGGCGTCTATGAACCCGACTACTACATCGAGGCCGTCGACAAGCGCCTGCTCGCCGCCTCACCGACCCTCGCGGAAGGGCTGGCGGGACCAGAGTGGGCCGACCCCGAGTCGCTCGATGCCACGATGCTGGTGGGCAGCTACCAGCGCGAGCCGGTCCAGAACGGCTGGCACGAGGTGGTCGTCACCAACGACGACGGGCTGCGGTGGTCCAACGCCGACGGAGTGAGCTGGAGCCTGGAGATCCGCGACGGTGCGCTCTGGGCGGGCGATGACTGCCCCTATGGGGCCTCAGAGCTGGCGGTGGAGCTAGAGGAGGACAGCGCGGTCGCGGTGCTCTGGTTCAGCGGCGAAGCCTACCAGCGCGTCGACTGACCGCTACGAGCCTGTGATCATCAGCCGCTCGGTCACAGCCAGCTGCTTGTCGAGGTCCACGATGTCGAGCGGCTGCTCCCGTGCCGCGATCTCTTCGCCGCTGCTGTGACTGCGGATGGCGGTCCACAGGATCCGCATCCCTGCGATGCCACCGGTCACCGTGATGACCCCCGCCCCACCGACCGCGCCGAGCACCGCGAGCCCCTGTGCGACGAACAGGGTCGCCAGGAAGATCAGCGCGAAGACCGCCGTGCTGCCGAGCATCAGTCCCCCGGAGCCCAGCACGATCGCCCGGCTCCCCATGCTCATCGGGTGGTCTGACAGGCACACCACCCCGTTCGCTGCATCCACCACACCCCGGTACGACTTGCCGCCGTAGCGATAGGTCAGCTCATAGAGCGGGTAGAACACCTGCCCCTCATCGGTCCGGGTGATGCTGCTGTCCCCCTTGACCTCCGAGAACCGCTTGCGGTCCCGGGCCAGGAGCTTCTCGCCGAACTTCTGCGCCTGTCGCTCCGCCTCCTCCTTCCCCATCGTGGTGTCGAGCACCTCGCCAGGGATGCGGTCGGGATCCACGTACTGTCTCACCCGCATCGCGAACCGATAGTCAGCGATCGCGCTCTGATACCACAGCCCGTAGTGGCCCACGATGGCGCAGGTGTCGGTCTCGACGATGGAGGCCGACAGCCGGGCGGTCACCGTAAACAGGTAGACCGGCACATAGACCTGCCGGGCGGACTTCACCGTGAACTTGCGCTCGAAGTCGCCGGGAATGCCGAACCGGTTGAGACAGAACCGCCGCAGCCGCTCGCCAGCCTCTGCCTCGGTGACATTGACTGGAAAGTACGGCGGCAGCCCGCCGAGGTCGCGGTGCTTCAGTCCGGTGTCGCAGTACGGACAGGAGACGACCACCGCCGAGGCATCTGCGGAGATCCCCCCACCGCACGAGGGGCAGACGATGTTCTGCCGACCACAGGCGGTGCAGGTTCCGTCAGCGTGCTCGCCGCATGCGCAGACCATCACAGCCACCCCCGCTTCTCACCGATGTTCTCGATGTTGACGCTCGCGACCAGCCGACCCGCCGTCGCGATGGCCGCCCAGGAGCACGCCAGCACCGCCGCCCCGATCGCGAGGATCACCGCGAAGCCGTCGTCGTTCGCCATCAGGGGCAGCAGCAGGCAGCCGACGTAGAACAGCCCGCCCGAAGCCCCCACCGCCCCGATGCCGATGAACAGCCGCATGATCCGCTGGGTGTAGAACATCGGCTCCATCGCGCTGAGCACCACCCCGTGCCCGCCGCCCACACCGACCCGATAGCTGCCGCCCCGGTACTGGTAGGTCACCGTCCACAGCGGGTAGAGCAGCAGCAGGCGGCTCTCGATGGCGACGTCTGAGTCAAACTCGGTGATCGCGGTGAGCCGGTTGTCGGCCTTGATCCGCTCCCCGAGCAGATCGATGAGGTTGTCCTCCACCGCGGCGTCGACCTGCGGTGCGGTCATGTCCACGCTGAGCACCGGCAATGCGGAGTCTTCCCACTCCACGCTCCCGATCGGCACCGGCTTCGCATCGAGCACCACCCGCCCCAGCCCGGCGAGGCCGAACTCGTGGGCGTGCTTGCGGGCGAGCACCGGGAAGTCACCGGTGCTGTTGAGCGGACCATCCCCCCAGACCTTCACGGTGGTCTTGTTGCGCTTCTCGTTTCGGTAGCCCCGCCACTGCCCGGTCACCGTGGCCCGGCTGACGAACATCGGCACATACACCCCCGACGCCGACTCGATGTTGATGCGCACGTTCTTCATCTGCTTGTCCGCCGCCATGCGCTCGATCACTGCAGTGCGGATTGCAGCCTCGTCGATGGAGGGCACGATGTGCACCGGGATTCCAGCCAGCTCGGTGGCGGGGTAGAGGGTGCCGCAGTGAGAGCAGACCGTCAGCAGGTTGTCCGGCTGGGCCTCGATTCCTGAGCCACAATTCCGACAGCGAAGCACGACAAATGACACGGCACCATCCGGGTGAAGGTTCAGCTTACTGGGCGAAGTCCAAGAAGTACGGTACCAGCAGCTCCGCGATTGCAGCATGGCCAGTCTTGGAGGGGTGGATCGGGTCGACGAACATCGCACGCTCCCGGGCGTAGTTTGCCGGGTTGGCGCGCTGGAGGCTCGCGAGGTGGGTGGGGGCGTCGATGACCGGCACCCCGCGCTGCCGACCGACCCACGCCATCACCGCCCGATACCCCCGCTGCGACCGGGGTCCGGCCTGCTCGTACTCCACCAGCTTGCGCAGGAGGTCGTCGTCCACGGTGGTGAAGTCGACCAGCGGGTGCTCCATGTCCCCCCGCTGCGGTGGGATGATCATCACCACCTTCGCGGTGTCCGCCAGATCGATCATCGCGTTGAGGTTCTCGGCGTACTCCTCCAGCGAGACCCGGTGGGTGCGGGCGAGGGTGGGCACCGGGCGCATCTGGGTGATGCCGTAGCGGATCCAGGACAGCAGTCGCAGCGCGCGCCCCTGGGTTCGCATCATCTGGCGGATCCCGTCCTGGAGATCGGCGTCTGCACCACCGAGCGCGGCCATCATGTCGCTGTTCATGCTGTAGATGACCACCCCATCCAGCCCCAGCTCCAGCGCTTGTCGGAGGATGACGAGGGACTGGTAGGAGGTGTAGGCGGGCACCCCGGCGTTGATGACCTCGACGGACCGCGGCGGGGGCAGCGCGCCGCCGTTGAGCGCGACCTCGACCTTCGACGAGAACGTGTCGGCGATGACCACCCCGGAGCCGAACACGCTGGAGTCGCCCAGGACCAGGATGCGCTTTTGTCCAGGGGGCTTTGGATCCGCCAGCACATCGTCCCGGAAGCCCAGCGGGGAGATCACGTCGTCGGAGGTGTCTGCCGCCGGCAGGTCCCAGCGGGCCTCCCACTCCCGCAGGATCGGCCCCCGGTTGACCGCGCCGGGGGTGAGCTGCCAGCCCAGCGCGGCGTCGAAGCCGAGGTGGGCGGGGTAGTCCGTCGGTCGTCGGGCATCGGGCGGCGCACCGACGATCCACAGCACCCCCTCGGCCCCGAGCAAAACCAGGGCCGTCATCAGCAGCGCGTACAGCGCCCGGCGCTTGAGGGGAATCGCCATCAACTTCGATGCTACCGT
>JBLHNG010000398.1:0-8015 GCA_047621685.1 Myxococcota bacterium
GACAAGCCTGGATTCCACCTCCAGAAGTCCGAGCGGTTTGCCCACGATCCCGACTATGTCCGCCAGATCGCCGCCCGCCATGGCTTCACCGTCGAGGCGTCAGAGACCTGTCAGCTTCGCCGTGACGAGGGCCGCTGGATCGCTGGAGAGTTGTTCTGCCTGCGTCGGTGATTACGAGGAGCCCATGAAGCCATTTGTGTTTGCCGCTGTCGGGATCGTGTTCGGGTTCGTGTTCGGTGGGATCGGACCACGCATGGACCTCGCCGTCCTCCAGGATCAGCTCACCGCCACCCAGGCCGAGCTGGCCCTCGCGATGCAGAAGAGTCGGAGCCGCCGGCCATCGCTGCCGGTCCCCGGGATGTCCGAGATGTTCTCTCCGCCACCGCGCGATGTCGAGGAGCCCGACGATCGCGATCACGATGACGTCGAGGAGCCGGATGATGTCGAGGATCCCGACGAGATCATGGACACCGGCCTGGAGGAAGGCTTCGCGCCTGACCCCGAGGACATCGCCGAGGAGTTCGACCTCGCCGTCGACGCCCAGCGCATGCGAGCCGCTCAGTCCCGGGCCGCCCTCGCCGAGCAGGCTGACCTCTCCGACGAGGAGCTGGACGAGTTCGACAACATCGTCGGCGACATGAACGCTTCCCTGTCTGAGTACGGCGATGCCCTGATGGACATCGCGCTGTCGGGTGAGGAGCCGGAGGCCGAGGAGATGCTCGGGCTGACCCACGAGGTGACCGGCATCCTCTACGACACCCAGACCGCGGTCAACGACCTGGTCGGCGGTGAGGGCATGGAGTCCACCGACCCGTCTGCCCGGCAGGTCTGGAACCACGTCGATCTGGAGGTCTTCCGAGACACCATCGAGGACGTGCAGGAGTGAGGAACATCCTGCTGGTCGCCTGGTTCGACCTGAGAGAGTCGCTGCGGTCCCGCAAGGCGCTGGCGCTTCTGGTCATCTACCTGATCGGCGCCATGGCCGCGACCGGCATGTTCGTCGCCATTCTCGCCGAGATCGAGGGCGCGATGGCCACCAGCCTCGCCGTCGCTCAGACCGACCGCCCCGGCGCGATGACCGAGGCGCTGATGCAGTCCGATGAGCTGCTGAGCATCATCTCGGGCCTTGTTGGAGATGAAGGGGTCGCGCGTGAGCTGGTCTCGATCCCACCGGTCGCGCTGTTCTACGGCTGGCTGTCGCTGACCTTCGTGCCGCTGCTGGTGGCGTTTACCTCTGCAGAGGCCATCTCGGCGGAGCTGGCGAGCGGGGCAGCCCGGTTCGTGATCTTCCGTGCCCAGCGGCTGCACTGGGCGGCCGGAAAGCTCGGCGGACAGACCATGCTGATGGCGACCGGCATCCTGCTCGGCGCGGTGGGGGTCTGGATCATCGGCTACGCCTCGCTGAGCAGCTTCCAGCCCGGACTCACCGCGCTGTGGCTTGCCAAGCTCTCGGGGCGGGCCTGCATCTATGGCTTCACCTTCCTCGGCCTCACCCTCGGCATCTCCCAGGTCACCCGCTCAGTCAACGGCTCCCGGGCGCTGGCCCTGCTCGCTCTCATCACCCTGGGCATCGGCGGCGGACTGACGGGCGCGGCGGAGATCCAGGAGTACGCCCCGGTGCTCATCAGCAGCATCCACCCGCTGTTCCCCAACGCCCACCGCCTCGACCTGTGGCGCCCCGACCTCCTCAGCCGCCTCCCGGCGACCTTCATGCTCCTGGCGATGGGTGCAGCGTGGTTCGGTGTGGGCAACCTGATCATGGCCCGGAGGGACGCATGAGCGCACTCTCACTGAAAGGCGTGGTGAAGTCCTACGGGTCCAACCAGGCGCTCGACGGGCTGGACATCGAAGTGCCTCAGGGCGCGATCTGCGGACTCGTCGGCCCCAACGGTGCGGGCAAGACCACCACCTTCGGCATCGTCGGCGGCTTCATCCGGCCCGACGCCGGAGACATCGACGTGCTCGGTGGCGGCCCGTTTGCCCCGCAGGTCCACAGCGGACGGGTCACCCTGCTGCCCCAGGACTGTGAGCTGAGCCCGTACATGCCGGTCCGCGAGCTGCTCGTCCACTTCGCCCGGCTCCAGGGCCTCTCCCGACACGACGCCCGCAAGGACGCCGACCGGGTGCTTGAGCTGGTGGACCTCGCGGACAGGGCCACCCACCGGCTACGCCAGCTCTCCCATGGCATGCGGCGCCGGGTGGCCACCGCCCAGGCGTTCCTCGGCGACCCGGCCCTCATCCTCCTCGACGAGCCCACCTCCGGCCTCGATCCGGCCCAGGTCGTGCGGCTTCGCGAGCTGTTCCGTGCCCAGCGGGGCAAGCGCACCCTGCTCATCAGCAGCCACATCCTCGCGGAGCTGGAGGCCACCTGCGATCACGTCATCCTCATGGAGCGGGGGCGCTGCATCCGTCAGGGGCCGATGAGCGAAGTCACCGGGCGGGGCACCCTCATCCGCGTCCACACCGCAGGGGCTGTCCCGCTCGCTGAGATCCAGGCCGCGCTGCCAGAGCTCACCATCGGCCAGGAAGGCGACGAGCTGGTCATTCGGGCGGAGGGTGCGGTGTCCGCCGGGGCGCTGAATGCCCGGGTGCTGCCGGTGCTGCTGTCCGCCCAGGTCGCGATCCTCGAAGTCCACCAGGGCACCAGCCTGGAGGCCGCGTTCCTCGCTGATCGCACCGCTGCCGGGCTGTCGTGATAGTCCGGGGCATGCGACCGGATCACGCCCGCTTCGTCTTCACCGACGCCCGAATCGAAGGCGCTGAGGTGCTGCTCTCCTACCGACTCGCGGAAGGCACCGGGCCGGATGTGGACTTCACCGAGCGGCTGACCCTGCCGATCCTCCCCGAGGATCCGAGCCACCCCGCCATAAAGCGAGCCCTGCGAGATCTGCACCTCATCACCGGCATCTCCTACTTCAAGGCCACCTGCGCGGCAGAGATTGAGGTCGCGACCGGGGCGCTGTCGGAGGAAGAAGCCGCGTTCTGGTCGGAGGTCTATACTTTCGGACTCGGCGAGTTCTTCTTCCGCAACGACATCGAGAGCCCCTCGGTCACCTTCCCTGCTGGCGGACCACCCCGCCCCGAGGTCGCTCCCCTGCCCTTTGAGCCCGATCGGGTGCTGCTGCTGGTCGGTGGGGGCAAAGACTCCGTGGTCGCCCGAGAGGTGCTGCGGCATGTCGGGGTGGATGTCACCGTCGTCTCCCTGTCCACCGCCCCCTGGATCCGTCGGTCCGCGGAGGCCATGGGCGATGCCCACCTGACCATCGGCCGCAAGCTCGACCGGAAGCTGTTCGAGCTCAACGACGCCGGAGCACTCAACGGCCACATCCCCATCTCCGCGATCATCGCCGCTGCGACCCGGCTGGTGGCAAGCATCGGCGGCTTTGGCGCGGTCATCTCCGCCAACGAGCACAGCGCCTCGGAGGGCAACCTTCAGTGGCGGGGCATGGAGGTCAACCACCAGTGGAGCAAGGGCATCCGGTTCGAGCGCCTGTGGCAGCAGCACAGCGGGCCAGGGCCGACCTACTTCAGCCTGCTGCGTCCGCTGTCGGAGCTGGCCATCGGCGCCTGCCTCGCCCGACACGACCGCTACTTCGACCACATCACCTCCTGCAACGCCAACTTCCGGATCCGTCCCGGCGAGCCCCCGGCGCGGTGGTGTGGGCACTGCCCCAAGTGCGTCTTCGTCTACACCATCCTCGCCCCCCACCTCGACGACGCCCGGCTCGACCGGCTGTTCGGCAAGCGCATCCTCGAAGATGCCGGCAACCTCCCGATGGTCCGCCGGCTGCTGGGGGTGACGTCGTTCAAGCCGCTGGAGTGCGTGGGTACGTCAGAAGAGGTCTCTGCGGCGATGTGGCGGCTGCATGCCGACGAGCGCGCCATCGCTGGAGCGGCGGGTGTCGTGTTTGCCGAGGAGGTCCTGCCTGGGATCCCCGATCCAGAGTCGCTGTGGCGTCAGGAGCTGACCCCGGCGAGCGATGATGCGATGCCCCCCCGATGGAGAGCCCGGCTCGATGCATACCTCTCAGCTCGCTGACGCAAAGGTCGGCATCCTCGGCATGGGCGCGGAGGGTCGCAGCGTCCTCGCCGCCCTGCGCCGCTGGGGCAACACCGGCATCGTCAACGCCCTCTCCGATGCTCGCACCGACCTTCAGGCCCCGGGGCTGCGCTGGCGGATCGGGCAGAACCAGAAGCAGGGCCTCGACGAGATCGACGTGCTCATCCGCTCCCCTGGCTTCCCACCCCACCACCCCACCCTGCTCGCCGCGAAGGACCGGGGCCTGACCATCACGTCTGCCACCGACCTGTTTGTGCACGCGGTGAGAAGCGCAGGACTGCCGCTCATCGGCATCACCGGCAGCAAGGGCAAGTCCACCACCGCCACGCTGACCGCGCGCATCCTCAGCTCCGCCGGGATCGACGCAGTGCTCGTCGGCAACATCGGCGTCCCGGCACTCGATCACCTCGACGACATCCTCGCCCGCAAGCTGGTCAGCGTGTTCGAGATGTCGAGCTACCAGTGCCACGGGCTGACGCTCGGCCCGTCCATCGGCGTGCTGCTCGACCTGTTCCCCGAGCACATGGACTGGCACGGCGGGGTGGAGAGCTACTACGCCGCGAAGCTCAACCTCGCCGCGACCCAGCGTGATGGCGACGTCCTGCTCTACAACCGGTTCTGGACTCAGCCCCCCGGTCCAGCCACCCACCGGGCGATCAACCACAGCGGGGATCTGCACTTCGCCGACGACGGGTTCTGGCATGGCAGCGAGAAGCTGTGCCGCGACGACGGCATGCTGCTTCGTGGAGAGCACCAGCGGCGAAATGCCCTGTCTGCCTACGCCGCCGCAGAGATGCTCGGTGCCACGCCTTCTGACCTCGTCGCCGCGATCACCGGCTTCTCCGGACTGCCCCACCGCACCCAGGACCTCGGCGTCTTTGGGGGCATCCGCTGGTTTGACGACGCCATCTCGACCGCCCCCCAGGCGGCGGCGGCAGCGATCTCGGCGCTGGAGGGCGAGGTCGCCACCCTCATCGCCGGGGGCATGAACCGGGGCTACGACTTCGCCCCGCTGGCGGCGGCCATTGAGAACAGCTCCGTGCAGACCGTCCTGCTGATGCCCGACAGCGGTGCGAGCCTCGCCGCGCTGCTGGCCGACAGCGATCGACACGTCGAGGAGGTCCCAGACCTCGACACCGCAGTGGCGCGAGCGGCGGCCCTGACCCCACCGGGCCGGGCCTGCCTGTTCTCCCCCGCCTCCCCCAGCTACAACCAGTTCCGCAGCTTCAAGGAGCGCGGACAGCGGTTCGGCGCGCTGGTCTCGGCGCTGCAGCGCTCAGCCTGAGAGCCGGTCCACAATGGGCCTCCACAGCCGAGACATCGGCCAGTCGGCTACCCCCTCCAGGCGCTCCCCGGCAGCGACGAGGTCCAGCGGGTAGGTCGGCCCGTCTGCCCCCACCAGCCGACCGGTCAGCAGCACCGGCCCGGGGTCCGCCTCGGCATGGCCGAGTGAGAGCGCCGCGAAGTCTTCGGCAAACGCCGCCTGATAGGCGATCTGGTTGAAGGAGCCGAGGCAGCGGAGCGGGTTGAGGATGCCGAGGGCGGCGAAGCAGAGCATCAACCCCGGGCAGAGCAGGCCAGACCTCAGGGCATCCTGGAGTGCTGTGGCCTCCATCGACACCCGAACCACCCCCCGACCACACAGCACGCCATCCACCGGGCGAAGCAGGTCGACCTTCTCAGCGCCCTTGCGGACCCGTCCGGCGTAGAACCACGCACGCTCACTCCGGGCGAGCATGGCGGCGTGGAGGGTGGGGTCGAGCAGGAGGCGGCTGAGGGGGTGTTCGGGGTGGTCGAGGATGCGAACGAGGTAGCCGGCGATGGCCCGGTTGAGGTCGAAGTAGGCCAGCGACACCCCGAGCGCGGCCCGCTGGATCGCCTCGCAGCCCTGCAGCGCCCAGGTCGACCAGTCTGGTGCCTCAGCGGGCAGGTGTCTGGTCACCGCCGGAGTCAGCGCATCGAGTCGCTCGCTGAGGTCGTCGGGCATCGGGTGGCGGTAGAGCAGCCCGTCCCGCCACCGTGAGGGGATCAGCGACACCCGATGCTCGGTCTCCCCAGCGTCTCGCGTGCGATCCCGGGACGCCGCCTGGAACCGTCGCCACATCGCAGTGCCAGGCGACATGACCTGCGCGGGATCTCCGGCGAAGCTCAGGGCACCGGACCACGCCGCGTTGCTGAAGGCGACCCCGGAGTATGCCGCGACGATGCCAGGCTCCCCCGACGCGGTGAGGATGGCGTCGAGGCCGAGGAAGCTCGGTCCGTTGGTTGGGGTGACGTGGTGGGCAGTCGCCAGCACCCGTCGGCGCAGCAGCACCGGCAGCACCGCACCGTGCCCCACCCGCTCCAGCTCCTCAGACAGCGCCGCGATCAGCGCAGGCTCGATCGCTCCAGCCCCCGGCGGACGCCACAGGGCGGCGCTGTACTCCGCGACCGGAGCGGACCACCACGGCGCCATCGCCGCGACGAGGTCGGGACGAGAGGAAGCCAGGGCGGTGAGTTCAGGAGGCTGTCGCATACCGGAGAGGCTACCGTAGGGGCCATGCGAAACGCGGTGCTCTACCTGCTGCTGGCGGCGGTGATGACCTGGCCGATGGTCACCGCTCCCCACGCCACGACCGTGGGCTTCGCCAACATCGATGCCCTCGACACCATGGCGCTGCGGGGGCTCATTGCCTCGATACACCCGGGGGAGGCCCCGTGGACCGACGCGGTGTTCTTCCCCGTCGGCTACCCCGTCCTCCTGCTCACCCCAAACATCCTCGACCACCTCACCGGCGCCCTGCTGACCCTGCTGCCGTTCCCGCTGTCAGACAACCTCTGGTGGCTGGCGGTGCTCACCCTCAACGGACTGTGCGCCCACCGGCTCGGCGCCCGGCTGAGCGGGACGGAGGGCGGCGGCTGGCTGGCGGGGGTGATCTTCCTGATGTCTGAGCCCATCGCCCGGGAGGTCAACCTCCACCACGCCCCGCAGTCGATGGCCTTCTTCGCCCCCCTCTACCTCGACGCCATCCTGTCGCTGCGGGAGGCCCCCTCGAAAAAGCGGGCCGCCCTGGCGGGGCTGTGGTTGGCGGGAGCGGGGTGGAGCTACTGGTATCTGGCGATGTTCCTCGGGCTGGCGAGCCTGCCGCTGCTGATCGGGGTGCCGCTGGGCAGCCTCGCGGTGCTTGGTGGGGTGACCGCGTTGGTGGCAGCGCCGGGGCTGCTGCCGTGGCTGCTGCTGTTTGACGACCTCCCGCTGACCGCGATGTCTGCCCCACCCCCCGCCCAGCCGTCGGAGTCGTATGCCGCGCTGCCGGAGGGACAGGCGTTCATCGCCCAGCACGGCAGCGACCCGCTGTTCTGGCTGCGGCGCACCCCCATCGACACCGCCAACCGGGTCGGCCTCATCGCGCTGGTTGCCGCCGTCCTCGGCAGCCGGAAGCTCGACCGCCGCACTGCCGTCGGGCTGTGGATCCTGGCGGGCATCGGGGCGGTGATGGTCCTGGGGCCGTACCTGAAGTGGGGCGACGAGATCGTCCTGGTGGATGGCAGCCCGATCCCCCTGCCCTTCCGCAGCCTCGCCTCGCTCCACCCGTTCCTCGCCAGGCTGACCTGGCCAGAGCGGTGGGGCATCCTCATCCCGCTGGGACTCGCCGCGCTGGCCGCCCGCGCCCCCCGCCCCGGGCTCCTCGCGGTGCTGGTCGGTGCCGAGGCGCTGCTGGTGTCTGCCAACCTGCCGACCCAGACCATCTCGCTGCGCCATGAGCGCTGCTGGGCCTCCCTGTCCGGTGCGACCGGCGCGATCCTGGAGCTGCCCCAGCGTCGGCCGGGCCTGCGCATGCCGCGGGTCACCGTGCACAGCCGGTTTCACGGCCGCCCGGTGGTCAACCCGATCCTCCTGCCCCCCGGGATTGAGCCGCCGGGAGAGTGGGCCGAGTGGCGGGAGAGCCAGCCCATGGTCGCCTGGCTGCGGGAG
>JBLHNG010000399.1:0-8011 GCA_047621685.1 Myxococcota bacterium
GCTGACCGATGCTGTCAGCAGATTGCCGGTGCGCCAGACGATGTTCTTCGGGCACAGCCTCGGGGCGATGCTGGGTTTTGAGGTTGCCCGACAGCTTCGTGCACGCGGGGAGCGGCTGCCGGATCAGCTGGTGCTCTCCAGCCGTGGGGCGCCGCACATGACCGACCCCCGACCACCGATCCATCACCTCTCCGATGCCGCCTTCATCGCTGCGATGTCGGACCGGTATGGGGGCATCCCTGAGATCATCCTCCGAGAGCCCGAATTGATGGCGCTGTTTCTGCCGGCACTTCGGGCGGACATGACGCTCCATGAGCAGTATCAATGCCGCCCCGAGCCTGCGCTCCCGGTTCCGATCGCGGCGTGGTGTGGTCGGTCCGATCCGGGGATCCCACCGGTGGCGATGGAGCGGTGGGAAGCGGAGACCAGCGCGGCGTTTACTACCCGGTGGTTTGACGGCGGACACTTCTACCTCCAGCCCTCTCAAGGTGCCGTTCTCTCCGGGCTGGCTGCGCTGATCCGATGAGCCTGCCGCGCTGCTCGTGGGAGGCGGCGTCGACCGCTGTGCTGCCAGAGCCGGGGGAGATCGCGCTCTGGGCGGTGCCGCTGGTCCGATCAGAGGCTGGTCTTCGACAGGACCTGTCGGTGCTCACGGTGGCTGAGCGGGAGCGGGCCGAGCGCCATGTCTTCGCGCGGGATCGGCGACGATTTGCAGTCGGTCGGGCCAGCCTGCGGCGCATCCTGGCAGGAGCACTGGGCTGTCGAGTGGCGGAGATCCGGCTGTCGGCCGCAGCTCGGGGAAAGCCCTACCTTCCCGGACACCCCTGCCACTTCAACCTCTCCAACTCCGGAGAGCTTGCCCTGATCGCCGTGTCGCGCACGGCTGTCGGAGTGGACGTGGAGCAGCTCCGACCGCTTCGGGATCTCCGCGGTCTGGCAGCATCCTGTTTCTCCCTCGCTGAGCAGCACGCGCTCGACAGACAGCCCGAGCCGATCGCGGGCTTCTTTCGAATCTGGACCCGTAAAGAGGCGATCATCAAGGCTATCGGAGAAGGACTGAGCTTTCCGTTGAAATTTTTTACGGTCTCTGCTGGTTCATCCGCTGCTCTGCTTGAGCTGATTGGAACAGCTCACCCGCCCTGGCTATTGTCCCACGAGGTCCCGGCAGTCGGATACATCGGTGCAGTCGCCAGTCCATCACAGGCTCGGGTTTCCCGCCGTCTGCTTTGGATACACCCCGCCCTGGTGTCGTGACCATCGGAATCAAAACGCGCTCACTGCGCCAACCGATCTCCCCAATATATCGGAAATCTGCGCGTGACGACTGATCGACCTGCCCTGCCTGATGGTCTGCTTCAATGGATTGAGGCTGCGCTTGAAGCGCTTTTGCTTCGACCGCTTTCGCTGGAGCAGAACCTGGACTCCCGGTTTCGCGACATGGGGCTGGAGTCGGCTGCAGCGATGGCGCTGATCCATCGGCTGTCGGTCCACCTGGATCGTCCGCTGTCGGTGACCCTGCTGTGGGAGCACCCCACCCCACGCGCGCTGCTGGCTGCGCTTCGGGGGGAGCGTCCTGCTGTGGTGGCGGTGACGGAGGGGGCTGCGAGCAGCGAGCCGGTCGCGATCATCGGCATGGCCTGTCGGCTGCCGGGCGGGGCGGACTCGCCAGAGGCGTTCTGGTCACTGCTGATTGCTGGCACCGACGCCATCGGGCCGGTGCCGATGGAGCGCTGGGATGCTGAGGCGTTCTATGACCCGGATCGCACCGCCAGCGGCCGCATCGTCACCCGTCGCGGTGGCTTCTTGTCCGATGTGGATAAGTTTGACCCGGCCTTCTTTGGCATCTCCCCGCGAGAAGCCCGGCAGATGGACCCCCAGCAGCGGCTGGTCCTGGAGCTTGCATGGGAGGCCCTGGAGGATGCACGTGTCCCGCCGGATCAGCTCCTGGGTGGGGCCGTCGGGGTGTTCATCGGTGCGATGTGGCAGGACTACAGCCGCATCGCCAGCCTGCGCCCGGAGCAGGTCGAGCAGCACACCGCGACAGGCGAAGACACCAGCATCATCGCCGCTCGCATCAGCTACGCCCTTGGGCTGGAGGGGCCGAGCCTGACGGTCAACACTGCCTGCTCCTCCTCCCTGGTGGCGCTGCACCTCGCGGTTCAGAGCATTCGCTCTGGAGAGAGCACCATGGCGCTGGTCGGCGGGGTGAACCTCGCCCTGGTCCCGCACAGCACCCTGGCGATGAGCAAGTTCGGCGGCCTGTCTCCAGACGGCCAGTGCAAGGCCTTCGATGCCGCTGCGAACGGCTACGTCCGCGGTGAGGGTGGCGGCGTTGTTGTGCTCAAGCGGCTGTCGGCGGCGCTTCGGGATGGCGATCCCATCGCGGCAGTGGTGCGGGGAAGTGCGGTCAACAACGACGGCTTCAGCAACGGACTGACCGCGCCAAACCCGGCCGCCCAGCAGGCCGTCCTCCGCAAGGCATGGCAGGCCTCCGGGCTTGCGCTGGGGGAAGTGGACTACATCGAAGCCCACGGCACCGGCACCCGCCTGGGAGATCCCATCGAGGCTGGCGCGCTGGGTGCGGTCCTGGGACGGCCGGATGAGCCGGTCGCGATCGGCTCGGTCAAGACGAACATCGGCCACCTCGAAGCCGCAGCGGGCATCGCCGGGCTCATCAAGGTTGCGCTCTCCCTGCGAGAGGGGCGGCTCCCAGCCAGTCTGCACTTCAACACGCCCAGCCCCCACATCGACTTTGCGCGGCTCGGGCTGGCCGTGCAAACCCACGCCGGGCCATGGCCTGAGCGCGATCGGCCCTGGTGCGCTGGTGTCAGCTCGTTTGGCTTTGGCGGCACCAACGCCCATGTGGTGCTCCAGCAGGCCCCGGGGACCGCTGCGAGCCTCCCAGCGCTGCCTCAGCCGGTGGTTAGTCTGGAGCTGGAGCCGCAGGTGGTGTTTGTCTGCCCCGGGCATGGGCCCCTTCGACCGGGCATGGGGTGGGGGCTGCTGCAGACCAGCCCGGTCTTCCGCCACCACCTCGCGTTGGTGTCCGACATCCTCGAGCCGATCACCGGGTGGTCGGTGATGGCGCTGCTCACCGATCCCGGGGGGCATGCGCGACTGGAGGAGATCGAGGTCGTCCAGCCGGTGGTGTTTGCGTTCCAGGTTGCCCTCGGGCAGGTCTGGGCAGACCTTGGCGTGAAGCCTGCGGCAGTGCTGGGCCACAGCTTTGGCGAGGTTGCTGCAGCCTGCCTGGCCGGGATCCTCACCGTGGAGTCCGGTGCCGCAGTGATCGCCCACCGGGCGCGGCTGGCCGCGACGACGGCAGGGCAGGGGGGCATGCTGGTGGTTGGCCTGCCCGCAGCGCAGGCCCGAGCGGCAGCGGCACCGTTTGGCGATGCCCTGGTGGTCGCTGCAATCAACGGACCAGAGACCACGGTGCTCTCCGGTGAGCCGGCAGCAATTGCCGCGGTCAGTGCGGAGCTGATGGCGTCGGGTGTGTTTGCTGCACCGGTGCCGATTCGCTACGCGTCTCACAGTCCGCAGATGACCCCCCTCCAGGCACCGCTGGTCGAGGCGCTCTCTGAGCTGAGCCCGGCGTCTGGACACACCCCCCTGATCTCTACCGTCACCGGCGCACGACTGGACGGTGCGGAGATGGACGGCGAGTACTGGGGGCGAAACCTCTCGGATCCGGTGCGGTTCACCGACGCCGTTGCTGCTGTGGCCAGCGAGGGGCCGGTCGTCTTTGTGGAGCTGAGCGCCCACCCGGCCCTGATTCGTGGCCTCAAGGCGATGGGCGCGACCGCGCTGCCGTCGACACGGCGCGGGCAGGACGAGCGCACCACGCTGCACCACACCCGGGCAGTGCTGGTCGAGCAGGGGGTCTCGCTGAGCGTGCCCGGCGCGGATCGGAGCGCTCACCTCCTGGTCGCGACGGGCACAACGAAGGCCGCGGCGGTTGCTGCAGCAGCGCAATTGGCGGAGACGATCCAGGACACCGATCGCCTCCCAGACCTTGCCCACACCACCCTCACTGGTCGCACGCACCATCCCTGGCGGATCGCTTCGGCCGGTGGAGATGCCGCACAGCTCAGCCAGAAGCTGAGGGCTGCCACCCCGCATCGTGCCGGGCGGATTCGGGTCGGGCTGCTGTGCACCGGACAGGGCGCGCAGTACCCGGGGATGGCTGCGGACCTCCTGGAGCAGTCACCCATCTTTCGGGCGGTCATTGCGAGATGCGATGCACTGATGGACGGTGCGCTGCTGCCGGTGCTGCTCGGGCACCGCCCGGGACTGTCACAGACCACCTGGACCCAGCCTGCCACCTTCGCCGTCAGCATGGGGCTGCACGCGCTCTGGGTGTCCTGGGGCATCCAGCCGGTTGCGGTCGCCGGGCACTCAGTCGGTGAGATCGCGGCAGCCTGCATCGCCGGGGTGATGTCGCTGGAGGATGGCCTGCGCATGGCCGTCCTGCGCGGGCAGGCGATGGGTGCTCTGTCGGAAGGTGGGGCGATGGCCTCGCTGCCGATGTCGCACCAGGCGGTCGCCGCGGTGCTGTCAGATGGGGTGGAGATCGCTGCGATCAACGCGGACGATGAGGTGGTCATCTCGGGAGAGGCTGCTGCCGTCGAGGCGCTTCGGCTGGCCCACGGTGGCCGCGCCCTGCGGGTCTCTCATGCCTTCCACTCTCACCGGATGGAGCCGGCGGTGGCGCCATTTGCCAGCGCCATCGCTGGAATCCCCCTCAACCCTCCGCGCCTGACGCTCGTCAGCGCCCTGGCGGATCCTGATCCGACCACCACAGACCACTGGGCACGCCACATCCGCCAGCCGGTCCGGTTCACCGATGCCCTGGACGGGCTGCTGAAGGCAGGGGTCGACGCGGTCATCGAGCTGGGGCCGCATCCGGTGCTCAGCGCGCTCGGTGCACGTCGGGACGCTGCGGTGTCCTGGCTGCCATCGTTGCGCCGGAAGAAGTCGGACTGGGGCGTCCTCCTCTCCTCGGCCGGGCGGCTGTTCACCCTGGGTGCAGTCCTGGACTGGAACGCCTTTGAGGCTCCATACCCCCGGATGCGTGCCCCGCTGCCGTCCTACCCCTGGCAGCGTGCTCGGTACTGGGCGCTGGAGGCTCAGGACCACCCTCGGCTCGGTCATCAAGACCAGCCTGAGGTCGGCATCACTCGCCACCGGGTCCCGCTGAGCCGCTACAACACCCCGCTGCTGCAGGCCCACACCATCGCCGGGCAGCCCACAGCTCCGGCAGCCCTCTACCTGATGCTGATGTTGGCGGCACAGGAGTCTGCCCGTCCAGCCCTCAGCGGGGTCATCTTTCCCGCCGGGCTCGCGCTGAGCGCACCAGAGCAGACCCACCTCCATGTCCGAATGGAGGGCGATGCGGTGGTTGTGGGAAGTGGCAGCGAGGCGCAGCTCTGGCAGCAGCACGCCCTGGCAGAGCGCGGGATCGCGTCGAGTGATGGGGCGGACCAGATGCTGGGCGCGCAGCCGGCGGTCGCTGATGCGCTGTATGAAGCCCTCGGGACGCGCGGCGGGGTGGTCCTGGGCGAAGGCTTTCGGTGGCTGTCGGACATCCGGCTCTCCGAGGCTCACCTGTCTGCGGCCCTCCGCACAGACCTCGCGCTGCCGGGTGGCGCGGAGATCGCGGCGCTGGACGGTGCGCTCCAGGCCCTCGCGCTGATCATCCTGTCGGGTGAGCCCGGTGCGGCGACCCGGGTTCCGTTTCGCGTGGGTCGGCTGACCTGTCGGGCGCCGCTTCAGACCGCTGTCCAGGTCACGGCACAGGTGAGCGAGCGGCAGGCGCGCTCCTGGCAGGGCGAGGTCACGCTGTGGGACGCCGCGGGTGGTGTGGTCGCCCGACTCCAGGAGGTCGTGTTCGCGGCGCGTGTTCCCGAGCGCGCCGGATCGGTGCGCCTGGAGGCTGTGCGCTGGGTGCCTCAGCCGATGACCGGAGCCACCCCGCCGTCGCGGTGGCTGCTGCTCTCCGAGGATCCAGACGCAGCCCAGGAGCTGGCAGAAGCGCTCCCGGGCCCCTGTCGGATCCTCCCCACGCTTCATGGGGCGGTCGATGCCGGGGAGGGGGTGGTCGACCTGCGTCCGCTGGAGCAGACCGAGCCACGGGGAGACTGGGGATGTGCCTCCGCGCTTCAGACGGTCCAGGCGCTGCTTGATGAACCCCGTCGGCTGTGGCTGGTCACCGCAGCCGGTCCTGTGGGTGCTGCGGTCCGTGGGCTGGCGCGCACAGTCCGTCGAGAGCATCCAGAGCTGCAGTGCCGCACCATCGCCTATGATGACACCGCAGCCCTCGCCGCAGAGCTGATCGGCGGCGGTGTTGATGAGGTTGTCCTTGTCGGGGGAGAGCGTCGAGTCCTGCACCTGGAGCCCCTGCCGCCGGCAGAATCCGCTCCGATTCGCGGGACCTGGCTGGTCACCGGCGGGTTTGGTGCCCTGGGGCGCTCGGTTGCGGGCTGGCTCGCCGGGCAGGGCGCTGAAGGGCTCGTCCTGGTGGGACGCTCGGTGGATGCAGAGCGAGCGGAATTTGCCGCTTCGCTGTCGGTGCCCACCCGCGCGGTCGCAGCGGACATGGCAGACGAGGACGCGGTCCAGGCGCTGATCGGCGCGACGGAGGGACTCCGGGGGATCGTGCACGCCGCCGGGGTGCTCGACGACGGAGTCATCGCTGCGCTCTCTGCGGAGCGCCTGGAGCGCGTGCTGGCGCCCAAGGCGCAGGGAGCCTGGAGCCTCCATCGGGCCTGCGCATCGATCCCGTTGGATGCGTTCGTGATGTTCGGCTCCGTGGTCGGTGTGCTCGGAGCCGCCGGGCAGGGCAACTACGCGGCGGCGAACGCAGTCCTGGAGTCACTGGCAGCGGCGAGAGTGGCGGCGGGACTTCCGGCGGTGTGCATCGCCTGGGGACCCTGGCAGACGGGGATGGCGGAGTCGCTCTCAGAGCGCGCCCGATCCCGATGGCAGCGCGAGGGGTTTGCGCTGCTGCAGACCACCGTCGGCCTGGGGCTGCTCGGTGAGGCGCTGTCGGCGGCAGATCCGGTCATCCTGGCGGCAGCGCGTGCACGTCCGGCCCGAGTGGCCCCGCAGGACCACTCCGCAGACGCAGACACCATTGCGCAGACGGTCGGCAGCATCCTCGGCATCGCAGCAGGGGAGGTTCCCGAGGAGACCCCGCTGCGTGAGCTGGGCCTGGACTCGTTGATGGCGATCGACTTGCGCAATGCACTGTCGACCGCGCTCGACCGCACCCTCCCCGCGACCTTAGCCTTCGATCACCCCACCCTCACTGCGCTCCGGGCCTTTCTCACAGAGGCCGAGCCGGTCGCTGAGGTTCGCGTCGCGCAACGACACGACGAGCCGATCGCCATCGTCGGCATGGCCTGCCGCTATCCTGGCGCGGACACCCCAGAGGCGCTGTGGGCGCTGCTGGAGCAGGGCACAGATGCCACCAGTGAGATCCCCCCTCAGCGCTGGGATGTCGACGCCCTGTACGACCCCGATGGGGAGGCTCCGGGGCGAATGGTCACCCGGCGGGGTGGCTTCCTGGCCAATGTTGATCAGTTTGATCCCGCCTTCTTTGGCATATCTGGTCGAGAAGCGGAGCGCATGGACCCCCAGCAGCGGCTCCTTCTGGAGGTGTCCTGGGAGGCCCTGGAGCGTGCTGGGATCCCGGTTGAGGCCCTCTCCGGTGCACCGGCGGGCGTCTTCGTCGGCATCATGTCCCATGAGTATGATCGGCTCTCCGGGGCGCTGTTTGAGATGGACGGCTACGGCATCACCGGCAACCTCGGCAGCGTCGCGTCGGGTCGGATCTCCTACACGTTTGGCCTGACCGGGCCGAGCATGACCATCGACACCGCCTGCTCGTCGTCGCTGGTCACCCTCCACCTCGCTGCCCAGAGCCTGCGGGCCGGGGAGTGTGATCTCGCCATCGCTGGTGGCGCGACGCTGGTGCTCACCCCGGACCTGTATGTCGAGTTCAGCCGAC
>JBLHNG010000400.1:0-8005 GCA_047621685.1 Myxococcota bacterium
CATGGTCTCGGAAGTCGAGACAACACCAGAGACAGAGATGAACTTGGAGTTCTCAACTGGGACACCGTCGATCTCAACCTTGAAGTTGAACGCGCCGATGTACTGATCGAGACCGTACTGTGGGGCTCCTGCCATGATATTTTCCTCTGCTTATGAAGGTTAAAAAGGGGGCTCACTGTGAGCCCCCTTTATCTGGGTAGGGTCAGCTCTTATCAGCCGATGGCCATCGGGGTCTGCTGGAAGCGGATCCGAATGAACTCAGCCGGGAAGACTGGACGAATCTGGACGTCCACGGTCAGCATTCCTGCGCGGATGTCGACCTCGGGGTTGTTCTCTCGGTCACACTGGACGGTGAACGCGTCCTGCCAGGAGGTGCCATCAAGCATGCCCTGGTTGTAGAGACGGAAGAGGAACCCTGCGATGGAGTCGCGAAGGGAGCCGCGGGTAGCGTCGTTGTTGGGCTGGAAGACAGCCCAGTTGACGGAGTCGCGGACCGAACGCTCGACGAACAGGAAGAGGCGACGGACGTTGACGTAGTTCCACAGCGCATCAGAGGCGACAGTACGAGCACCCCACACCCGGATGCCAGCGCCGGGGCGGTGACGGATGATGTTGATGCCCTTGACGTTCAGCGCAGCCTGCTCACGGTCGGAGACCGAGGTGACCAGCTCAGAGATCCCGAGAACGGGCTCGTTTGCCGGAGCCTTGTGAACACCACCGCCAGCCTTGCTGTCAGTGCCAGCAATGACACCGGCAATGAAGCCAGCGGGCGGAGTGATGATGTACTTGTCCGACATGCCGGTAGCAAGCGGGTTGTCCGTGATGAACCAGGGCGCGTAGCATGCGCCGTAGCCGCTGGTGTCACGCGGGGTGCAACGGTCGAGGACGACGTCAGCGGCAAAGCCACCGAAGCGCAGCTCGGATGCAACCGGAGCCTCAAGGGTCTGAAGCTCTGCGACCTCGTAGTCACCGGGGTTGCTGCCGTTCTCCTCGGTGATCCAACGGAACTCGTTGACCTTGGTGCCCCGGGGGGGCTTGGTCAGGAGGTAGCGGGGAGCCTCGAGGATGGCGAACAGGTCACCACGGCCAGCGGGGCCGGCGTACTCAAGGAGTCCCTGCTGCCAGCCGATGTTCAGACCGGGAGCAGCAAGCATGGCAACCACGGAGGCGCCATCGTAGGCCTTCTCAAGGAAGGCGCGCTTGGCGACGGGGTGGGAACCATCAGCACCCTGGAGGGCGACGGACGGGAAGGCAGTCGCACCACCGTTGGAGAAGAATCCAACGACGGACAGCTCAAGGCGACGCATGCCGGGGTGGGCACGCAGCCAGCGATGCCAGGAAACCTTGGCACCACCGTCGAGGGTGTCCCACATGACCTCGGCCTTGCTCTGGGAGACCTTGGGGTTGGCCTCCATCAGAATCTCCTGGTACAGGCGCTCGCCGTACTCCAGACGCCAGGAATGGAAACCGTCCATGCTGGTGAAGGAGGGAGCGGTGCCATGCAGGCGACCGTGAACATTCGAGATGTTCAGGGTGACCGGCTTGCCCTTGGGATCGACCGCACCGAGGTTTCCGGTGTGCTCGATGCCCTGCTCTGCAGCGTAGGCACTGATCAGCTGGACCATTGCGCTTTCGTCGGCGCCGAAGGAGAGGTCCCATTCCGCCTTCTTGGTGGCATCGTCGGTGACGATGGACATCAGAGCGCGGCTGACCGGGAAGCGAAGGAGATCGCCCTGGTCGTTGGACATCGTGACCTTGTTGTCCGCACCGGAGGGAGCGCGAACCTCCCACTTGCCGGGGAGGATGTCAGCGACGAGCTTCTGGAAGCCGTTGCCGCCGGCGCTCGGGGCTGCGCCACCGTCACCCTTCTTGCCCTTGGCGGGAGCTGCGTCAGCAGACTCCAAGAGCAGGGAACGGAAAGCGAGAGCGCGGTTCCAGCTCTGCTGGGGGTCACCCTCGGCCGGACCCGGAAGGTACATTCCGGTTGCCTTGCCACGTCCCGGGTAGAAGATCGTGGGGATCGTGATGACCGCCACGAAGCCGGTTTCAGTTGTCGAAGATGCTGAGACCGGGCGCGGTCCAGAGGAGATTTCCTCGATGTAAACACCGGGAGTGCGGTAATCGGGCATGTATGGCTCTCCGCTTTTCTCTTGATTGTGAGAGTTCTAAAAGACCCGTTGAGCTTAGCTCTTCGGATCTGACACGTAGGGTGGGTGCACTTTCATCGTCCCAGCGATCACCTTCTGAGACAAGATGTGGCGCACACGTTTTGTATGAGTTGCCGATGTCAACGCCATGAATGGATATTTCATGATCCGAACACCGTGCAGCACATCTCGGTGTGCCAGGGCATGATCCCGGTCCCGCTGTTCCCGACCAAAGCGGCAAGCCGCAGTGTGTTCGGAGACTGAAGTGGAACGCGGAACGCAGAGAAGACCAGGCAGACGTAAGGGAGGCCCTTCTTGATCTGTTGGGGTCTGGCTCATGAGATCGGGTCTGTGATCCATGTGTTTGCCGGGTCTTCCTGAAGCCCTGAGAGTCAGAGGTGAACTGACTTGGTGAGGACTACATTACAAAGCGAGCACGCACGCAAGATCCCAGCACGAACTTCCTGAAATACGAAGTGTTTGCAGCCCACACTAAAGCCCTAAAGTATTGAAATTACTAATGATTTGATTTTACCCTCACAGACCATCTGATCCATAGTCTGTTCGAAGATCTGGCCGGAGATCTGGCGCGGCTGCGGTGATGCTCAGCGCAAACGACGGCAGATCAGGAGGTGTCTGGAGGGCATGAAGCCCTGATTCGTCAGACGAACCTCGAATCCAACCGCCTCCAACTGAGCGATTAGCTCGGCGGTCGTGTGAAGCCAGAGACTCTCTGTGGCTCGAAGCTGCTCCACCCGATGTCCGGCCCGGGCCAGTTGGTAGTGGAAGTCGAGGACACAGCGCTTCCCCTCGCGGCGGGGAACAACGAGCCGAGCGAGCTTGAAGTTCGCAGAGACATAGGTCTGCATCCAGGCACGGCCAGAGACGAACTCATCCGGCTCAACCCAGGGCTCGATCAGGGCAACTCCGCCCGGACGAACTGCCGCATAGAACGCGGATGCTCCCGAAGCGAGCGGGGTCCCGGGAGGGAGGTAGCCCATCCCCCCGAAGAGACAGAGCAGGGCATCGCAGGGCACATCGACAGAAAAAGCGGCCATGTCCCCGAGAAAAAGCGTCCCGCTGGGCACACGCCACTGAGCCGCGCGGAGCATTGTCGGATCCAGGTCGAAACCAGAGACCAAAAACCACTGCGCGAGGTGCTCCAGGTAGCGCCCGGTGCCACAAGCAGCCTCCAGGACCCGGCTCCCCTCCCCGACCCCTTCTATAGAGAGGATCTCGCGAGCTGCCGCTGCCTCAGCGCCGTAGTCCTTCCACGAGTAGACGTAGTCGTAGAGATCCTCGGGCCGGGTGCCATCCCGTCTGCTCATGTGGGAATGTTGTGCTTCTTGATGAGGCGGTAGAGGACATGCCGGCTGGAGAGGCCGAGGTCCCGCCAGGCTTTCTCCTGGCTACCGCTGTGACGATCAAGAGCCTCCGCAATTTGTTCGCGGGTGAGCTCTTCTGGTGCCCGAAAGCTCTCCGCGACCGGCGCGGCTGAGCCCTTCAGCTCTGCGGCGACCTCTGGAGTCAGCGCGATGAAGTCCCCGGGGCTACTAGAGAGGGCCAGCCACAGGAGGCTCTCCAGCTCGCGGACATGGAGCGTGTAGTCGTGCTTCATGAGTCGGGCGAGGAGATCCGGCGCGAGGCGTGGCTCCCCCTCTAAGGCGAACCGCCCGAGATCAGGCTCGCCGGAGATGACCCGCTGGAGGATCTTGCGTGCCAGCAGCGGGATGTCCGCGCGTCGTTCCTGGATTGGCGGGGTGTTGACCCGGAGCTTGAGGCGGGCCACCAGGTCGGCCTTGAGGGCTTCAGGGGGGCGATTGGTTGCCGCGATGAACCGGATGTTCGCCTGACGGGGGGTGGCGTCTCCGAGGCGCTGGTACTCGCCGCCGGCATCAAGGACGCGCAGGAGGTGGGTCTGCACCTCTGCGGGAAGCTCCCCGAACTCATCGAGGAACAGCGTGCCGCCATCTGCGCTGCCGACCAGCCCCGGGCGGTGCGCCATGCCGGGGTTGGGGTAGTTCTTGACGTTGCCGAACAGCTCCGCATCGGCGAGGGCCGGCGGGATGGTCGCAGCGTTGCGGGAGATCAGCGCGCGGTCACACCGGGGAGAGAGGTGGTGGATCGCCCGGGCAGCCAGCTCCTTGCCGGTGCCGCTCTCGCCGAGGATGAGCACATGGGCCTGACGACGCGCCAGGAAGCCGAGGCGATCCCGCAGCGCCCAGGTGACCGGGTCCTCTCCGACCATGCCCACCGCATCTGGCTCCCCGAATCCAAAGGTCGGGGTGTCCAGGGAACGCAGCGGTGGGGCCTTCAGCGGGCGGCGGGTGCAGTAGAGAAGGACCTGGTGCTGGATCTCAACGAGATCGCCAGAGCGAATCACGGTCCGACGAATCTCCTGACCGTTGACCAGGACTGTGGTGCGTCCGATGTTGTCGAGCTTCAGCCCGCCGCGGGTCAGCTGGATCCGAATCTGCTCACGGGACATCCCGCGGCCAGCCAGCTCCGGCACCTCCACGAGGTCTCCAGGACGTTGCTGGAAGAACCGAACCCGTCCGGTGCCGCCCTGGCTGTGCGCCCGCCCGAGAACGACTGCGGGGGTGTGCGGCGGAAACAGCGCCACCTCGCCGACCCGGTGGGGCTCTGAGCGGGACCAGACCAGGACGAGCGCGAAGCACTCCGCGCCGCCGGCCCCCAGCGGATCCAGCCATGGGGTCGAGACATCAGTGAGTGTGTCGCCACCAGTTAAGCTCAATGGTCCTCCTCGACTACACCCTATCCAGGTTGGGCGATACTGGGAGCGTGGAGGTAAAAGTGGCCACACTGCTCATCCTGGATTTTGATGGAACGATGACCGACGCCGAGGCGGAGGGCGCACCCTATCGAGAGGGCTATCTAGACGACCTCGCCATCCTCACTGGCCTCTCCCCTGCCGAGGTTCGCATCCTGGCGGCGCGGTTTGAGGCCGAGGTTGCTGCGGAACAGGGCCGGTTCGGCTGGGACTTCAACGGCCGCATCGTCGCACCCGCCGGTGTCGATCCCTACCTGCGGGTCATGCCTGTCGCGCGCATGATTCTCGACGAGGTCGGGGTCTTCCCGGATCGCACCACGCGCAACCGGCTCCTCGACGGGATCCTCTACAAGTACAACTACCCAAAGACCCACACCGCGTTCCGTCCCGGGGCCTTCGATCTGCTCACCACGGTCCGAGAGCAGATCGAGACCTATGTGGTGACCAACTCCCACACCACCCCGGTCCAGGGCAAGATCAGCCGGCTCGCCGAGGAAGCCGGTGCCCCGGGCTCGCTGGACTGGGCCGTGCAGCGGGTCCACGGCAGCGCGCGCAAGTACATCATCGACGACGACTTCACCGCCGTCCCCGAGGCCCTCACTCTCCCCGACCTCTCCCGTCCGGTCCTCCTCCGTCGGCGGCTGTACTTCGACGCCCTCGATGCCCTGAGGCAGAAGCACGGTGCTGAGTGGTCAGACGTGCTCGTCGTCGGCGACATCTTCGAGCTGGACCTCTGCTTGCCGCTCGCGCTGGGGGCCACCGTCGGGCTGATGACCGGTCCGTTCACACCCGCCCACGAGCGCAACTACCTGGCCGGGCACTCCCGGGGACACCTGCTCACGGAGCTGTCCGAAGTTTTAGCGCTTGTCTAGCGGATGAGCAGCTTCATCAGGATCGACATGAGCCGCCCATAAGGTGGACGGATGAGCGCTGGAGTCAGGGACAGTCGGCTCTGGTGGAGGATGCCCTTCTTATGGGAGAAGGTCTCGAAGCCTTCAAACCCATGGTACGCCCCCATCCCGCTCGGGCCGACGCCGCCAAACGGCAGGTCCTCCTGGCTGACATGGAGGATGGTGTCATTGATGGTCACTCCGCCCGACGTCGTGGCATCCAGCACGCTGCGGATCCGACGCCTGGATCCATCGAAGTAGTACAGGGCCAGCGGACGGGGATGGTGATTGACGTAGTCCAGCGCCGCGTCTGCGCTGTCGGTGGGAACGATGGGGAGGATGGGTCCAAATATCTCCTCCTTCATGACGTCCATGTCCTCTGTGGGGTTGAGGACGAGGGTGGGCACCATGCGACGGCCACTCGAGAGGTCCTCCCCTGCCGGGTTGATCGCGACCAGCTCTGCGCCCTTCGACTCCGCATCTGCCAGAAGCGCCGAGAGGCGGGCATGGTGGCGATCGCTGACGATGGCGGTGTAGTCCGGGTTGTCCTTCAGGGTCGGGTAGCGGCGGCCGACCTCTGCCGTGATCGCCTCGACCAGCGCCCCAACCTTTCCAGAGGGACACAGCACGTAGTCCGGTGCGATGCAGGTTTGGCCGGCGTTGAGGAGCTTGCCGTAGACAATGCGCGGCGCGGCACGGCGCACGGAGTAGCTGTCATGGAGGATGACAGGAGACTTCCCGCCGAGCTCCAGGGTGACCGGGGTGAGGTTGTCGCTGGCGGCAGCCATGATCAGACGGCCAACCCCGGTGGAGCCGGTAAACAGGAGGTGATCAAATGGCAGACGCGAGAATGCAGCACCGACCTGATGATCCCCGATGGACACCGCAGCGATGTCTTTCCCGAGGGCCTCAGTGAGGATCTCTGAGAGCAAGCCGGAAGTGGTCGGTGTGACCTCCGAGGGCTTCAGCATCACCCGGTTGCCAGCAGACAGCGCGGCGACGATCGGAGAGATGGCGAGGTAGACCGGGTAGTTCCAGGGAGAGATGACCCCGACGACCCCCAGCGGCTGGTATCGAACCTCACAGCGGGCAGGACGCATCGCCCAGAATGTCGGCCGGGTCTCCGGCTCCATCCAGTCCTTGAGATTGGCGAGGGTGTGGCGAATGCCCGCGACGCTGGTGAATATCTCCGCGCTGAGGGTCTCATGACGGGAGCGACCACCGAAGTCATTACTGATCGCCGAGACAATATCTTCCCGCCGACGCCGGATAACCTTCGAGAGCGCCTTGAGCGCCTTGACCCTCTGCTTGTAGCTGAGCGGCCCCTGTGAGCGGCTCGTCGCCTTGAGGTGAGCAAAGTCAGCGTCGAGTGTGTTGGTGTCCGGTGCGGCGTTCATAGCCTCAGCACTATCATGTCATTCGAAGATCCAATTCCGGATGACAGATTGTCACCCCTCTCCCCTTCAGGTCCCCGACGATTGACACAATTTCAGATTTCCGACTCCTGCAGTGATTCGACATCAGCGATTTGCGCCCGGAAGCGATATCAGAGGGGTCATCGCGTCACCGTTTAGAGTGGCACATCTCTTGCAAAAAGCTGGATCACAATGAACACATCCAACAAACGCTGGACCATTGTGGGCATGTTCCTCGGAGCCACCCTCATCGGATGGATCTCCGCGATGGGGCTGAGCCGGGTGGCTACGGGCTACCTGGCCCTCCCTGAAGATGCAGCACTCACAGACATCAGCGGCTCGGCGCTCGTCGGCTCCGATGGTGGCGACGATGGTCCGAGCACCCGCCGGCCCAACAAACGCCGGACCAGCAAGCAGAGCTACCTCGACTCCATCGTCCCCCGAAACATCTTCGACTCCACCAAGGTCAACCAGACCGGAGGCACCGAAGCCTTCACCGGTGATGAGCGGAAGACAGATCTCAAGGTGGTCCTGCTGGCCACCATCGTCGCAGAGCCTGCTGACTACTCCTCGGCGTTGATCGCTGAGGAGAAGGGTGCTGGCGCGGTCGGGTACGGGATCAACGACGAATTCCTCGGCGAGGGCACCATCGCGGGCATCGAGCCTCGCCGGGTGCTCATCCGCCGCACCGATGGCTCCATGGAGTACATCTCGATGGAGGAAGGGCAGTCCTATAAGAAGGAAGAGAAGGGCAAGGGCGGC
>JBLHNG010000401.1:0-8002 GCA_047621685.1 Myxococcota bacterium
GCCACCGAGTCATCGAAGGCCCCGGCGAGCATGGAGCGAACTGCCCAGTTGGTGAAGTACTCGCTGGCTCCGAAGATTGCATAAGACTTGAAGGGGTCAGGCGCGCGGCGGAGGGTGGGGGTGTCGAGCATGGAGAACAGCTCGACCATGCGATCAGGGGAGAAGTCCACCGTGGGCAGATGACACAAGGGCACATAAGGCTGCGTGTTGATGGAGACCTGTGTGGAGAGGACGAGGGGAGCGAGGACCGCGTCGGACAGTCCGAGCGCCTCAAGCTCAGCGAGGTTGGCCCGGATCGCTCCGCAGGCGGTCGCGCGTGCCTGGGCGCCGGGGTGGTCAATGTGGTCGGCGTTTGGAACCGCCTCGAAGCCACGATCAGCCTCAACCTTCAGCAGCTCGGTATTGGCGGGCATGTCATAGAGCGTCACGGCACTCTCTGCTGCCCAGAGTGCCAGGGAGACATCCATGAGGATGCGCTGTACGTCGGCATCGCGGACCCCCATGCTCCAGGCGTACCCAGACATCATGCGCGGATCCCAGCGCTGACCAGACTCGCTGTCGTAGGCGGGGTGCTCGGAGGCTGTAGGCCACTGCTCGATGGCCCACAGGCTCGCAGCGTACTCAAGCTGTTCCCCAACGACCCGGGCGGCGGTGCAGGTGTCATCACTGGCGCTGTGTCTCGCGACGGTGATGAGGTGTCGCATAGCCATAGGCTGCCCAAACAGACCGCACTCTTGCAGGTCGCCAGCCAGCGGGCTGAGCAGTGAAGGGCAGGCCAAGCCAAAGCCGGCGATGGCGTTCGCCTGCTCGGAGACCCGCCCGCAGGCGTTCGCCTGGATCTCCTCAAGCTGGCGCGCGGTGATGAGTTCGGCGAGCTTCTCCGACCCGGCGCTGGTCAGCGCGTCAGAGGAACCCGCGACAAATTCCAGGAATGCCGCGGTGTTCTGATCGCTGGACTGTGCATCGACCTTGGGGGCAATGAAGAGCAGCGCTGTGGTGAGCAGCAGAGTGCGATGGGACATTGAGCCTCCGGAGGTGATGCCATTCAGTGATCTGGCCCGGGGCTGCTGTGACAGTCTTTCTTTGGCGAAAGACAGCAAAACCAGATCGATGCGCTCAACTCCACCCATGTCCTCAGGCCCTGCATGGAAAGAATGTGGTGAAGCACTATCGGCAGAAAGAAGAAGACGGCCCCTACCGCCACTAGCCCCAGCACTGGCTCTGTAGATGCCCAGTGGATGACAGTCTTCTTGTGTGAGTCAGGGGGATTTGAGGGATGAGCCTCTGGCTCAAGAACCCGTGTAGAGTTGGCGGGGCATGATTCTGAAAAAAGGAATCTGTCCGAACCTCTGACTGGTGCCGGATTGTCTAGCAGTGGCATGACCCGGCCGCTTTGTGACACCACTGGTGCTTCCGACGCCACTGATTCTTCCAGGTCCGGGAGCGAGTGCTCATTCCGTGGCGATCCAGGCACAAAGAGCACATCCGGAGCCTCCGTCCCAGACGCTTCAGGCGGTACCGCCGGGACTCAAAGGCAAAGCGCTCGCTGTCTTCCCTCAGCCGGCAGTAGGACATCCGATTCCTCCACGTTCACCATGGTTCATGGGTGGAGGGGGCTCGGCTGTGACAGGGAAAATGGGCACCAGTCACCAGGGGCCGGATCCGTGGACACTTCCCAAAGCAGCACCTGACGAGTGCTCTGTGATCGTCCCGTGTTCACCGGCACTCTGGAGCTCTACGGGCACGGCCTGACCCGAGGAACTGTCCGGGGCCGTGACTGGTGCCGACAATCCCATCCAAAGGAACACCGTGATGATGTTGATCGCTCTGATGGCCTGTACCGAATCCCGGGTCTCTGTGGAGTGGGAGAGCTGTGCAGCGACTACGGACTGTCAGAATAGCCTTCGCTGTGTTGAGCAGGCCTGCCGCACCGCTGATGCTGCCCAGGCGCGCATCGCTGAGCTATCCATGCCCCCGGCAGAGGTCCCCTCCAGCCGAGGCATCTACCTCCTCAACCAGCCGGAGGAGGGCGACGACCCCTCCATTGAGTTGGTCAGCTTGGAGCTGAAGGGCGATGAAACCATCGCCCTGTTCCAGACCCGATCGGACTCGAAGTACAGCCGAATCCAGGCTTTCCCTCCCGGACACCGCCAGGCCATGCGGCTGGTTGATGCTCGGACTGGCGACACCTACCGGATGCTTGATCTCGATGGAATTGCCATCTCCCCGGATTGGAGTCGGTTCCATCGAAGCCAGCCTATGGAATTCACCGTGATGTTTGATCGGGTGCCGGATGGTGTGGATCGCGTCCACCTTGTTGAAGGGGAAATGGAGATGCAAGGCAGTCAGCCCTGGACTTTCCTCAACCTCCACCTGACCGAGGCCAACCGCTACCTCGAAGAGGCCGATCTGCCGTCCGAGGTCGTCATCAAGCTGTAGCGGCGCCTTCTACGGCGTGCAGGCGCCAGCGTTTTTGTAGGTGACGTTTGAGCAGTATGACGGGGCGGCGTGTGCGCTGAACTGGCAGGTGGCGGAGAGGAGCAGGGTGGTCAGGATGTACTTCATGTTGCTTCCAGGCATCAGTGACTGGTGATGGCTTCCTGGAAGGCTGGTTGTGACACCATCGCGAAAATAAATTGCAGCTACAGCCCGGATCAATCCCGCCCCGATGTTTTGGCTGGCATTATCGTAATCATACACCTCGATGCCGGATCCCAAACCCCACCTTTAAGTCGAGTATTGAGGAGGGCCTTGTGGCCGTTGTCCTTGTCGAACCGACAGCAAGTGAGGGGACAATGTGGAAGGAGTGAACCACGAAGAGGACCCAGGCACCTAGGATCTGAATGAACCCGGTCTGATTGGAGCCATCATGATCTTGATTTTTCTCGCCGGCTGCCTCACTGGCATAGATCCGGAAGACTGCGACTATTTCTCCCCCAGGGTTTGTCAGCTTTACACCCCTCAGGGGACGACCTGCGGGCTAGCACACCGCGATCTGGGGCACCTCGGAGCGAGCTGCCAGTCGCAGTACGATCCTGCGCTGACCTTCCGTGAGGGGGCGATCGCTGAGGTCGCTGAGGGACACACCACGGAAGGGCGCTGTCCGCAGGGATTCATCGACGAGAGCGTCTTGGACGAGGACATCGATGATCACTGGTGGTTCTGCGCCGGCGAGGACAACGCGGAGACCTCAAGCGCCGATCTCGGCGAACTTCCAGCCGGGGTGGTCTGTGGTCTGTCCAAACCTCGTACAGGCGAAGGCGCGACCTGCATGAACATTGATCCGACCACTGGGCAATGCCCCAACGGGTTCCGGTTCCGGTGGATCGTTGAGCGTGGAGTGCTTGGTGAAGACGAGACCTGCCAGAGCACCGGTGAGGGAGAGGGCTTTAGCGGAAGCGGCATCGTCCGGGTGCTGACCTTCTGCGAACTGACCGAGGAAACCGGCTGCCTGGAAGATGGTCGTCCCTGTCCGCCCGAGCGAGATAACGCCGGTCTGCTCTGCGGACTCCACATCCGGACGCCGACTGGGGAGCGACCACTGGATCTGACGGTCGATGACATCAGCTTCTCTGAAGTATCCATCTCCGCTTTGGACTACGTCGAGTCCTGCGCGCCCTACCGGCCCTACTTCACCGAGACGCTGCTCCAAGCCATGCGCGATTCTGCCATGCAGAACCTCCAGCCCACCTGCAAAGGAGCGGACATCTCCTCTGGACACTGCCCAGGAGACCTGGATCTGATCTGCACAGGAGACTCCTACGGAAACGCCGATAATGCCATACAGAGCACAAACACCCTGTGTTGGTGTGGTGAGCTGGGCGACAGCCAATCGCTTCCCTAATGCTGGGCCAGGGCGTAGCGGACCTGCGCTGTAGTGCTCCATCGGGCGCCTTCGTTGTACTCCCACACCACCTGCTGCTCCCCGGTGGCGGTGAGGGCATCATCCTGAACCTGCACAAACCGCGGTGCCCAGCTCCCGGTAAGGGTCAGAGCCCATCGCCGACGGCGGAGAGTGATCGCAGGTCCGAAGTCCGCGCCGACAAACACCGCGGACTGACTGATCGGGTTGGCGGTCTCCAAAGTACTGAGGAAGTGGACCAGTCCACCGACGCCAGAGACCTGCAACCCGATCTGGGTGTGCAGCCCGGTGAACGCGGCCCACTCCAGTCCGCCCTCTAGCTGACCCCAACGTCCCAGAGAGGGCTCGCTGCTGCGGACCTCTGCCAGCCCGGAGATCGCCACCGCCAGCCGGGTGCGGCCAGTATCAGGGGTGTAGCTCGCGCCCAGGGTCAGTCCGGCGGGCTGTGCGGCACGCTCGAACAGGTTGGACTCGACCCGCACCCCGGCCCCCATCGCCCAGCCCAGCATCCGTAGGCGGCTGTTGTGCCAATGCAGGGCGTGGGTCGGAGCGGGCAGGCTTCGGGGGTGTTGGTTGAGCAGGTCCTCGACTATTCCGCGGGAAATTCGATCTGAGCGGCTAATCTCAGCCTCAGCACTATGTCCCAACAGGTTGTGGATGTCGGCGGCCGTTCCGGTACAGCCGGCGGTGTGTTTCTGACCGGGCTTTAGCGGCACCGTGCATCGCCAACTGTTGAGCCCCTCTGAGAAACCCTGCTGGATCCGTTGGTAACGATCACCGCCGATAGGCTGGTAGGGCACCATCCAAAAGGCATACGAGAATCCACCGGGCAAGGTGAGGTTGCGGTATTGCACCGCCCCATTGGGGGTCTCTCGAATGAAGATGTCGGCCAGCGGTACATACCGGGCCTGTTCCCCCTCTCCGATCTTCAGGGAGACGTACCACCGGGCGGCTTGACCGACCTGAGAGCGGTTGTCGATCCGATAGGTTGCGGTCTTCTGGCCATCAAACAGTGCCACTGGGGCATCGTTTCCGTTGGCTGACAGGATCGGGTCCCCCCAGTCTCCGGGGTGGGAGAGGATAAAGTCGAGGACCTCCTGAGCAATCAGTCCGTCGTCGTTGAGGTCGGCACCCCCGATAAGCGCCGAGCGCAGCCAGTAGGAGAGCTGCCCCCCCTGAATGCTCTGTACCTCATCGGTTTTCCCCCGGACGGCCACATCCAGGTGGTTCCCCGCCTTGACCCCCTGGTAGCCGTGGGGCGCCAGGGAGGTGACCGATTTGGATCGACCGGAGTAGCAGGCATCGGCGAAGACTCCCCCGACAGTGACCGGCCCGGCCCGGAGCGCTGCAGTGACCTTCTCGATGAAGGCACCCTGGCGGATCACTTGATCTTCAAGGTGGAAGCCCTCCATGGAGCCATGCGAGGAGAAATACAGTAGCAACTCGATGGGCTCATCGGACGACGGACGGGCGCGGAGGACAGCCTCGATGGCGGCCATCGTTGGCAAACCGGCGATCGGCACCTGGCCAGCGTCTCCAAGCATCGCGTTTCGGGCCTTGAGGGTCTCGTCCAACTCAGTGAAGACGAGGATGTCCTCAACGGGCAGGCGCGCCCGCTGCAAAAACGCCCACCGCCAAGCGTCTTCGTCGGTGTGCTGGAGGGAGTTGACCTCAGTGAGGCACATGCCCGAATCGCAGGGCACCCACTGGTGGAAGCTGCCCACGACGATGGCAAGCGGTCGGGCCTGGGCCAGACTCAGGAGTGCGGCGAGGAAGATCACTGCTCCTCCCAGTTCAGCATCAGCTGTGTACCGGAGAGTCCGACACCATCGGACTTCGACGAGGCGGTGCTGAGGATGAAGCCGTCCTCAGCCTCGTCGTAGTCGATTTGCTTTCCCTCTCCGCCTGGCAGAAGCTGTGCGATGCTTCCATCATCAGCGTAGAGTGTGCGGCGGGTGCCGGTCTCGGGATCGAGGATCTGGATCTGAAGCATGTGTTCTCCGTTGTCTTTCGGACCACGAATCATCCAGATCTGGACAGGTGCCGGCCTGAGCAAGATGGCTGGCACCTGTCCAATCGCTACCGTCTGTTCGACGCGTCCCGAGTCCAATTCCTGTCGGATGAAGATCTCTGCATCGATGTGCTCAGCCACCGGTCCAGGGCGTGAGGTTAGGCCGACCTCGGCGCCGATCAGCCACAGGTCCGGTGGTAGTTCCTGATCTAGCGGAAGCCGCCCGTATCGCATCCGTCGGGCCATGTTCTGGATGAGGGTGATGGCGACCTGGTCATTTTCTTTTGAGACCACCACCACCAGCGCGGACTCTTCATCCGGCACTACAGTGTGCACGGGGCTGTTCAGTGTCGAGATTACTCCCCGTTCTCCACTCAGGCTGGCACAGGTGCCATTAAAGGACCAGAAGGCGTGTGCGGTGTAGCCAGCGCTCAGTGGCTCGTCCCAATCCAGGTCGACCTGATGAGCAGCCTCAGGGATCACCCCCCAGAGTTGCCGGTCCGGTGAGAGAGCCTGAAAGGTCTGCGGTCCAGTGATATGCAGGATGCCATCCGGCCCGACGTTCGCTTTGGAAATACGATCGGGTTCAAGCGTACCTGGTTGGAGTACCAAGAGGAGCGCCGCAGCGGCCATCAGCCCGCCAATAATGGCCGGCCACATCCTCGACCAGACTCCAGAAGGAGATGGGTGGGGGACCAGAGGAGCTTGGGTCAGCGGTGGCGCGGTGGCTGGCTCGGGCAGGAGGTTTTCAAAGATCGACACCAGCGGCCCTGTGGTGTGCACTGTCTCTACCCGCTCGACCCACCCGGTCTGCTCCAGAGCATCGAGGATGGGGCGCAGATCGGTGGTCGGTTGAATGAGTTCAAGATCCTGGGCCAGCGTCTTCAGTCCTTCGCCCCTCCAGGCCGTGGGGGTGATGTGTAGGAAGAAGACCCGCTTGGCTTCCGGGGTCGGGCAGACGATCAGCCCGGGACGCGCCCGACGTCGCTCCAGCCATCGAACCGGAGCACACTGGAGCGCCTCGGTGGTTTGCAAGAGGACTGCGTGCAGGTTGCTGGCTTCTGGAACCTGCGCTGTGCGCAGGAACAGCGGCAGACCGATCTGAATGGCCGCCTCTGCCAGTCGTGCAGAAAACACGGCGGCGCTTTCAAGGGGTCGGGGAGCACTCAGCAGGACTGCAGGCCACTGCCCAGGGTAGGCGGTGGTCTTTGAGATGCTCCACGCCTCTGATCGGGCCACAGGTTCGTTTAGATCGATGAGACCAAGCTTTTCGTGAAGAATTGTTCGCTCAGCGCTTCGACCGATCGCCTGAAGAGGTCCGCTCAGTGGGTGTGTACCGATGCTCAATGCTTCGCTCAGTCGACGCGCTTCATTGCTCCACACCGCAAACCGCGTGGGCTCCAGATCGATATCATCATGGAGGGCATCGAGGACATCCTCCAAACGCGTGCGCACGTCACCTGACACCAGACAAAGAACGGTCCCGGAAAAGACCACCTGCGCCAGTGTGTCTCCAACACGCTCAGGCTCGCTTAGAAAAGAATCGACCTGAGCGGTGATGTTGGGCAGTTTCTGTGCCAGGACCTCCTGTTGTTCGGTTTGTCTAAGGATCTCGGCGATCGCCAGGAATCCGTGCAGGTCGTTCAGCGGGCCAGAGAGCATATCTACGAAGCGGGAAATTAGATCGGTCAAGACTTCCTGGAGTTGCTTCGGATCGTTCTGTTGAAGCGTCAGGAGGGAGTGCAGTGAAGGGATCATCACGACTGACTCCCGGTGTCGTTGGATAGTTTGTCGGAGGGGAGAGTTGTCAGGGCGGCGAGTTTCCCCCGAGAACTCCACTTACGGAAGCGGTCCCAATGCTTTCTCTGCTCGGCGCTGTCGAGCGTCGACCACCACAGCGAGGGGATTTTCTCGCTGTCGGTGAACAGCAGCCAGCACACCCACTCAACCTTTTCCGAGTCGGTGTCTTCGTGCTTCTCGGACATGAATCGGCGGATTCCGATCCAGACGGAGAGGGGGCTTCGAACCGGGCCATGAGCCTTTCGATGAGTACAGGCCGCCCAGACATCCTCCAGGGTGATCTGAGTCGGCCCGTGGTTGAGCAGGAGCGCGAGCCAGTGCACCGAGTT
>JBLHNG010000402.1:0-7989 GCA_047621685.1 Myxococcota bacterium
CAGCGCTGTCCGAGCTGTGGCTTCATCCACTACGACAACCCCACCCCGGTCGTCGCTGCCATCGTTGAGCACGACGGCGAGATCATCCTGGTGCAGAACAAGGGCTGGCCGAGTCACTTCTTTGGGCTGGTCTCCGGCTTCCTGGAGAAGGACGAGGAGCCCGCCGAGGCAGTGCTGCGCGAGGTCGAGGAGGAGCTGGGGCTGAAGGGCGAGCTGGTCTCGTTTGTCGGCATCTACTCCTTTGCGATGATGAACCAGGTGATCCTCACCTGGCATGTCCGAGCGACCGGCGAGGTGGTGGTCGGCGAGGAGCTGGCGGCCATCAAGCGGGTCGCAGAGCACAAGCTCCGCCCCTGGCCGATGGGAACGGGCAAGGCGGTGGCGGACTGGCTGGCGGGTCGGACGAACACCTGACACCACCGGTCAGACAGTGGACTACGGTGTAGGCGTGCTTCTCGTCTTCCTCCTTGCCTGTGGTCCAGAGCTGGTCGACTCCCCAGTCACCGACGAAGCCTCCTGCACCATCGCGCCAGTCTCCATGGACTTCCCGTCGGGAGAGGCCACCAACCGGGTGGCGTGGTCACTGTCCGGCGGCGCGGCCACTGTGTCTGCAGAGGCCTCCTGGTACGACGGCGGGGTGGTCGCGCAGACGACCTACACCATCCCAGAGGCCGTCGAGGCCAGCGACGGGATCGTCTCGTTCCTTCCCTACGCCACGGAGCTGGACCTCCAGGAGGTCCACGGCGCTGAGATCGCCCTGAGCCTCACCGCCCTTGATGCCGACGGCCAGTCCCGCTGCTCCTGGAGCGGCAGCATGCCGTTCTTTACGCCGGAGTGGTCTGGTGGGCGGGCGATGTCCACCTTCTCGGTCAGCGACTCCGCCGCCATGGACGCCAGCCTCTCAGACACCTACCTCCTCGCCCCGATGATCGTGAACAACGGCAAGGACACACGCTCTGTCCAGATCAACCTGTACTCCGCGGTCGGTGATGTGGTCGGGCTCTACACGCTCCACGACTCAGAGCAGGACTACCTGCCCAGCGGCACGGATCTGCGACAGGGAGAGGTGCACCTCCTCACCGAGGGGGTTCCAGGGCTGACCATCTCATCGCACTGTCGAATTGCTGCGGACTCCGGGGAGATCGAGGACTGCACCGAGACCGACGCGCTGATGCACCACGGCTTGTTCGTCAGCGACAGCGGAGCCACCGGCTTCAGCACCCAGTGGCAGGAGGAGGAGGGGCTGACCGCCCTGTCGCTGCCAGTGCAGATGCCTCTGGATGATGAAGCATCGCCAGAGGTCATCCTCGATGTCGGCGCGCTGTTCGATGTGACGTTCAACTATGAGAATTCGTTCACCCGCTCCCCACCGGGTGCCGATGGAACCATCGCAGCTTGCAGCACCAATCACCTCTCATTTTCGGTGGAAGACACCATCATCAATGCTGAGCTGGGCATCTGCTATGGCTTCACCGGCGAGGAGATCCTGGTGGATCAGGTGGATGTCATCGTCAGCGACTCCTACGCTCAGACGCTCTACAAGCGGCTCGACGGGGTCAAGATCCCGTTCCGGGTGCTGCCCGGTCATGACCTCGGGGTGAACAGCACCGACTTCATCCACGACCTCAAGCGCGTGCGGCTGGCGGATCGACATCGGGTGTTTGTCTACAACCTCGGCCAATCCAGTCCGGTCCAGGTCCTGGTGTTCGACTTCCCCGACGGCGAAGAGACGACCCTCCGCTGCACCGCAGAGCTTCCCGACGACCAGGACACCCTGTTCTACGGCTCCGTCGTGCTCCCCCGGGCGGACTCGGCGGTCTTTGGGGCCTATGCAGCGACGAGTGCGATGGACCTGCGCTGGTACGACGTGGACACCTGCACCGAGGTCGCCGCGATGCTCAGCGAGGGTGACCTCGGCGGCGGGCAGTGGATGACCCCGGTGTCCGCCGCGGATCTCTACAGACCTGGAGAGATGGGCAGGGCGGCGGTGTCGTCGCATCAGGTGACCTACAGCACCGCGAATTGGTCGACCGACTGATCCGATCGGCTGGTATCGGGATAATCTTCTCTCCTGTCCACGAGAGGGGAAGACGCCATGATCCTGCCTGTGCTCACCATGCTGCTCGCCTGTAAGGACAAAGAGGTCGACTACGCGTTCCCTGACGGGGTCGAGCCGCTGGAGGAGAACACGGCTTCATGGCCCGCTGACATGGCGGAGGAGATCAGCACCGTCGTCGGTGAGGAAGACGAGTACCACTGGGCGCACTCAAAGGCGTATGTCCACGCCGACATCAACGACGTCTACCTCTGCCTGCGGGCCGAGGAGGTCAACGTCGACCGCCGAGAGATCGCCGACTGGTCGGTCACTGCGGATGTCGAGGAGGGCTACGAGTTCTCCTACGCCATCTGGAACCAGACCTACCCGACCCTCGGCGTCGAGGTGGAGTACACCGACACCTGGCGGCACGGCAGCACCCTCGATGAAGACGGCGCCCTCGCACTGGTGGTCACCTCCTGGAAGATGACCGAGGGCAACGACTACATGTACCTCAAGGAAAACTCCGTGGTCACTGAGGTCGCTGAAGAGGGCATCACCTCCCTGGACATGGTCGGACACCTCTCCGCTGCCCTGCGCGATGGCGAGACCACCGCGCAGTACTACGCCGACCTCCACGCCGACCTCGTCGCCTGCGTGGACGGCACGGACTACCCCACGTTTGAGTGAGGCTGTAATGGACGCCTACCAGCGACACCGCCGCGCGATCGGGTACTGGCTGCTCGTCCTCTGCGCGATGACCTTTGCCATGGTGGTGCTCGGCGGGCTGACCCGGCTGACCGAGTCGGGACTGTCGATGACGGACTGGTCCGCCACCGGCTCGCTGCCGCCACTGTCGGAAGCCGCCTGGCTGGCAGAGTTCGCCCGCTATCAGGCCTTCCCGGAGTATCAAGAGGTCAACCATGGCATGGCCCTGGCGGACTTCAAGGCGATCTTCTGGTTTGAGTACAGCCACCGGATGCTCGGCCGCACCATCGGCACTGCGTTCCTGCTGCCGTTCCTGTTCTTCCTCGCCCGCCGGGCGATCCCGAGGGCGCTGGCGCCGAAGCTGCTGGTGCTGTTCGTGCTGGGCGGGATGCAGGGGCTCATCGGCTGGTGGATGGTGCGCAGCGGACTCATCGACCGCCCCGACGTCAGCCACTACCGGCTGACCACCCACCTCGGCAGCGCGTTTGTCCTGTATGCGGCGCTGCTGTGGGTCGCGCTGTCGCAGCTGCGGGATGTCGGCAGTCGCACTCCAGTGGATCCTCGGCTGGCCCGAATCCTCGCGGTGGTCTGCGGCATGGTGTTCGTCACCGTGCTGTCTGGCGGGCTGGTCGCGGGGCTCAACGCTGGCTTTGCGTTCAACACCTTCCCGCTGATGGGCGGGCAGGTCGTGCCGCCGGGCTACCTGATGCTGGAGCCGTGGTGGAGCAACCTCACTGAGAATCCGGCCTCCGTGCAGTTCCACCACCGCGTCCTGGCGCTGACCACCTTCGCTGCGGTGGTGGCGGCGTGGGTGTTTGCGCGGGGTCGTGCGCTGGCCGCCGACAGCCGACGCGCCATGAACGCACTGCTCGCGGTGGCGCTGACCCAGGTTGTCCTCGGCATCACCACGCTGCTGACGGTGGTGTGGTTGCCGGTGGCCTCTCTGCACCAGACCGGCGCGCTGGTGCTGTTGTCGGTGGCGGTCTGGGCCTGCCACACCCTGTGGCGTCCGGTTCGGGGTATCGGGGCGGGTGCTGGGACATCCGGGGCCGCTTCGGTTACCATTTCCGCCACTCCCTCCCCATGAGGAACGAAATGCGCGATCTGATGAGCTTTGTGGAGATCGACGACCGCGCTGCGGGTAGCATCGCGGCTGGAATGCGGGAGATGGCTCGGGCCGATGGCCGGGAACATCCGCGCGAGCTGGAGATGATTGCCCTGCTGGAGTCCGACCTGCCGGGCATCCCGCACGACGCCGTCGAGATCGAGGCCCTCTCCTCGCGCACTGCGCAGGATGCGTTCCTCAAGAGCCTCGCCCTGGTCGCCCTGGTCGATGGCGCGCTCAAGGACTCCGAGTCCGAGCTGATCCACCGGTATGGCCGCGAGCTGGGCCGGTCGGAGGGCGAGGTGAGCGCCGTGCTCAACGACGTCGCCGAGGTCATGCTCTCCGCCTTTGCTGGCGTCACCGTGTTCCGCGAGCAAGCGGTGAACATCGGCCACGCGCTGGGCCTGGGTGACGAAGCGATCGCCGCTGTGCTGGACACCGAGCAGTAAGCAAGATCGAAGTGCACTGACCCTGCCGACTCCACCCGTGCGCTATCATCGCGGCTATGAGCGCACTGGCGGTGCTGTGGCTGGGCCTGACAACGGCCCGCGCTGAGGATGATCCCGGCTTCGAGGTTCCCCTGGATCTGTCCGAGGGGACCTGGATGAGCGTGTCGGTTCACCGCGACACGGTGGTGTTCGACCTGCTCGGAGACCTCTGGCAGGTCTCGATGGACGGGGGCACGGCCACACCGCTCACCGATGGGCCGGCCTGGGACGGTCAGCCGCAGCTCAGCCCCGACGGCGACACCATCGCGTTTGTCTCTGACGCCGGGGGCAGCGAGCAGATCTGGCTGATGGACGCCGACGGTGGGGAGCCCCGACCGCTGACCAATGAGGATGGCGCCCAGGTCACCAGCCCGGTCTGGGAACCCTCAGGGCGGCACATCATCGCCCGGCATCGGACAAGCGACGGCACGACCACGCTGTGGCAGTACCGCATCAAGGACGGCGAGGGGCTCGCGCTGACTGACGCCGACACCCACCCCCACGCCGGGGAGCCGTGGACCGACGGGGAGCATCTCTGGTTCTCCAGCCGCAGTGAGCCGTTCGCCGATGATGGCGATCCGGTGGCCGGGCTGTGGCAGGTCTGGCGGCTGGATCGCAATGATCGCAGCATCCACCCGGTTCTCAGCGGAGCCGGCAGTGCCGCACGCCCCGCGCTCTCTCCCGATGGCGACCTGATGGCGTTCATCTCTCGGGATCGCGATCAGACGGTGCTGGAGCTGCTGGAGGTCGGCACCGGGCGGCGTCGGGTGCTGGCGGACGGGCTGAGCCTCGATGCGATGGAGGGTGTGGCGCTGCGCGGGGTCTACCCGGCGATCGACTGGACCGACGATGGGCGCGCGGTGGTCCTGTGGTCGAGCGGGAAGCTGTGGCGGGTCGGGCTCGACGGCTCACGCGCCGAGATCCCATTCACTGCGTCGGGCCGCTGGCAGGTGAAGCCAGTGAGCCGCCCGACGGTGACCATCCCCGATGAGATCCAGGCGAAGGTGATCCGCTGGCCGGTCTGGGGGCCAGAGGAGCGGCTGGCGTTTTCCGCACTGGGAGCGGTGTGGGTCCGGGAGCCGGACGGCAGCGTCACCCGGGTCTCCTCAGGCACTGGCTATGCCCCGGCGTGGCGTCCGGACGGGGCGGCGATGGCCTGGACGAGCTGGTCGGACATCGAGGTGCGCCCGGGAGACTTCCCCGAGGGCGGCGGGTCGCTGATGGTCGGCACCTTCGGCTGGCGGAGCCGGGCGGAGTCGGTGGGGGTGTCTGGGGTCCTGGTCAACCCGGTCTGGAGCGACAACGGCCGACAGCTCGCTGTGCTTCGAGGACGGGGCAACACCGGCAGCCCATACCTCGGCGAAGACCCCTGGTATGAGGTGCTCCTGCTGACCCGCCGGCTGGGTCGGTGGGAAGGCGAGGTGGTCGACACCATCGCCGGTCTCGGCGACCACCGCGCCCCGCAGATCGCCCTGCACGGCGGACGGATCTGGTTTCGCCAGGACACCGACGGCGTGCCCTCCCTGATCTCGGTTCGGACCGACGGCACCGACCGACGCGCCCACCTCATCTTCCCCGAGGGTGTCACCGACATCGTGCCCTCGCCCGACCTCAGCCGCATCGCCTGGCGGCGCAGCAACACCGTGCACATCACCGACCGACCCGATCGGGGAGAAGCCGTCGATGTCACCACCCTGCCGGACGTCACGCTGGCCGGGGTGAGCGGCGACTGGCTGCGCTGGTCTGTAGACGGCACCGCGCTGTCCTGGGCGGTCGGTCCGACCGTGCACACCGCAGCTCTCCCGGAGCCTGGGGAGTCTGAGTCTGGGGAGCCGGTGCTCCAAGAGCCGGTGGAGATCGCGCTCACCCTGCCGCGCCACCGCCCCGAGGGCACCACCGCGCTGACCCACGCCCGGCTCATCACCATGAACGGCGACGAAGTGATCGAGGATGCGACGGTCACCATCGTCCGCGACCAGATCGCAGCCATTGAGGTCGGCGGCGCACCCCCGGACGGCGCGACGGTCATCGACTGCACCGGCATGACCATCACCCCGGGCCTCATCGACACCCACACCCGCAGCCACACCGGTGCTGGGGACATCCTGCCCGCCCAGGAGTGGCGCTACCTCACTGCGCTGGACTTCGGGGTGACCACCATCCACGACCCCACCATGCCCGTGGACGTGGGGCTCACCCAGTCGAGTCGGGTGGCGGTCGGCTTCCAGCGCGGCCCCCGGGTGTTCGCCGCGGCCTCGGTGGCGTCGGTGAACACCGTCGATCGCATCGAGGCCCTCGGTGTCGAGAGCCTGTCAGTCCCCGCTGGGGCCACCCGGGCGCTTCGTCAGCAGGTCGCGGCGGCCTGTCGGGAGGCGGAGGTGCTGTGTGTGGCGGAAGGGGACGACCTGGGGCAGATGCTGTCGATGGTCACCGATGGCTACCATGCCATCGCCCACTCCTTCCCACACACCCCGATCTACGCTGACGTGCGCGGACTCCTGGCCGCTTCCGGCACCGCATATTCACCGACGCTGCTGGTCAACCGGGGCGGGCTGGGCGGCGAGAACTTCTACTACCAGTACGAGAACCCCGCTGACGATCCCCGGCTGCTGCAGCACCACCCTCGGCGTCTGCTCGACCAGAAGGCATGGCGGCGCTCGGTGCTGGCCCGGGACTGGAGCTTCCAGGGCACCGCCGCTGACGCCGCCGCGCTGGCCCGACAGGGGGCGCTGGTGACGCTGGGCAGCGACGGGACGCTTCAGGGGCTTGGCACGCACTGGGAGCTGTGGGCGATGGCCGGCACCGGGGCGATGAGCCCGATGGAGGCGCTCCAGGCCGCCACCATCGACGGCGCCCGCACCCTCGGCCTGGAGGCTCAGCTGGGCAGCATCGAGGTCGGCAAGCTCGCCGATCTGCTCGTGCTGCGCGCCAACCCGCTCGATCGCATCGACAACACCGTTCAGATCGCGCTGGTGATCAAGAACGGTGAGGTCGTCAGCGACGCGGAGCTGCTCGCTACGCCTTGATGTGGGTCTTCAGCGCTGTGGTGACCGCTGGGATCACGGCGCTCCAGGAGGCTCCGCTGTCCTTGGTGACCGTCACGAAGTCGTTGACCCCGAAGATCGAGGCCACGCCGTCGATGGCGATGAGGGCACCCGCCAGCTCGGTGGTGGCTTCCTCAGGGGTGCTCGCGGAGAACGCCTTTTCGGTGACTCGGGTGGAGACGGTGAACTTGTAGGCGTTGGGGTTGGGGGTGTCTTCGGGGTAGACATCGACCCCACCGACCGGCGCGGGGGCTGGCTGGGGCGCCGCCTCAGGCTCGTGGCCGTGGGAGTGACCGTGATCGTGGCTGTGACCGTGGTCGGCTTCCTCCTCCTGCATCGACGCCGGGGGGGCGCTGGGAGTCGGACGGGGAGCCGGGGCAGCCTGGGGAGCCGGGGTGCTGTCGCCTCCGGTGACGGTGCGCACGAGCTTCCGGACGGCCCGGAAGGGGAACTTGAGGATGCTGAGGAGCATGAGGACCTCCGTGGTGGTCCCGTTCGTAACCGGTTTCTTCTCCCTGTCCCGAGGTGCGATAGACAACGGAGGAGATGTCGATCACCATCCTCGATGGACCCCTGGGCACCGCGCTGTCCGACCGGGGGATCCCCACC
>JBLHNG010000403.1:0-7974 GCA_047621685.1 Myxococcota bacterium
GTCGTGGATGGAGCTGGATCGCGAGAACCAGCACCTCTCTGCGGGACTGCTGGCCGATGCGGTCGATGCTGCCGAGCCCTCCACCGCTGCGATCCCTGTGCTCGTCGTGGCGGGGATCGCGGTGACGGTGGGCGGCATCGCCTGGGCGGTGGTCGCGATGGAGGTCGCCACCGGCCACCGGGAGCGCATCGCCCTGTTCAACAAGGAGCTGGACGCCCGGGTCACCGCGCTCAACCTCGGCCAGTCCCTGCCCGCCTCCACCATCGGCCCGCTCAACCCGCCCGAGGAGAAAGGTGGCGGCTGGATGCTGCCCGCCCTGCTCGGTCTGGGTGTGCTCGGCGGTGGCGGACTGCTCCTCTTCAAATTCGCCAAGTAGGACGCCGCCATGCCTGAAGTCGCCATCACCCTCAAGATCGTGGGGGCTGGGGAGGACTATCCCCGGCTCCTCACCGGCTATCGCTCGTTTCGTGGCGGTGTCCAGGTCGCTCTGGCCATGCGTCCCACTGACCGGCAGACCCTCCTGAGCGTCTCCCAGAAGGATGGCAGCGCCGTGCTGTACGACAGCGTGCAGGAGCACCACCGCGCCCAGATGGATGCGCCCATCTGGCCCACCACTGCCACCACCGCCAAGGAGGTCGAGAAGCACCTCAAGGCCGCACAGCGGAACCTCCCGAAGGCGGGTCCGATCATCATGCGGGGCCAGTGGCGGGCAAAGCTGTACGTCGATGTCGAGGCGAAGACCGCCCGGCTCGTCCTGGTTCGCAAGATCGCCAGCTACGGCACCCTGACCATCGCAGGTCAAGGCGAGCAGTGGACCTGGCGGTTTGAGCGGGCGGCCAAGTGGTTCGCGGGAGACAAGAGCACCGGCTCAGCCTCTGGCGTCTCCTACAAGACGCTCACCCACACCATCCAGCGCGCCTACGCCAAGGCCCTCGACCTCGTGGGCGAAGCCTGCGGCACCAAGGACACCCGCCGTCGCCAGGCTCTCGATCCCGAGTACGCCGCGAAGCGCCCCACCCGCGTACCGAAGGTACGCGCCTCCGAGCCCCTCGACCGGTTCAAGCTGCCCAAGCCGAAGCGGGGCAAGACGCCTCGGAAGAAGGCCGGGAGCTGCGACACCTGCGCGACGGACAGCAAGCCGATGAAGACCGGGGGCCGCGCGGTCCCGGTCGCCACGACCCCGGCCGCACTCTCAAAGCAGGCGGTGGCGCTGAAGGCAGACGCCGAAGCCCTCGCCAGTACCGCAGTGCCGAAGGTCGCGATGAGCGTCGATGCAGTGCTCAACCACTTCATCAACCGTGGTGGCATCGAGGGCTTCAACGACCTCTGGGAGCGCATCTCCGACTACAGCCGGGGCCAGCTCCCCCCGCTGGACCGCACCGTTCCCCTCGACGACTTCATCGCCCAGCTCCGCACAGACGCGAAGAAGGCCCGGGACAGCGAGTGGAAGCTGAACGGGGACTCCAACAACGTCGCAGCCAGCTACGCCGCCGAGGATGAAGCCGCGATCACCGCCCTGGAGATGGCCCTCCGCAGCGCCCCCACCCAGCTCGCCCGCACCCGCAGCCTCATCCTCTACGCACAGGCCGCTGCCAGCAGCCCGAAGTGCCGCGGTCCCGAGCAGGCCGATGCTCTCAGCGCCATCGCCCGCGCCGAGGCGTCCTACGAGGAGGCCCGCAAGGCCCTGGTCAAGGGCGGCGAGAAGCAGGCACTCACTGCCATCCGGCAGTCCGCTGCATGGATCGCACTCTCCGCATCCAAGATCGGAGCCTCCTGCAAGGCTGGGCAGAAGGGACTCCTCGGACGAATGCCGACGAAGGCCGCACCACCGAAGGGCACACCACCGAAGGCCGCACCGAAGGGAGATGCACAGCTCGCTCCTGGAGACGTCCTCAAGGCGAAGGCCGACACCTTCCTGAGCACCCCCTCCGCAGCGACCGCGAAGGCGTGGATGAAGCTCGCCCTGAGCCAGCGTGGCATGACCGCCAGCAAGCTCAGTGCACGGCGCGGTGCCTCTGGTGTTGGCGTCACCGTCAGCGGCTTCACCGATGCCGACATTGAGGACACCAAGGCCATCGACTGGCTCCTCCCCAACGGCCTCACCGTCAAGTGGGCCGGGACCACGGCGAAGAAGGCACCGAAGAAGACCCCGAAGCCTCGGACGAAGAAGGCCGCAGCGGCCCCGGAGATGTCCGCCACTGACGCCATCCTGATGAAGGCGTTCCAGGGTGCCATCGCTGCCGCCGTCGGTGCCTCAGCATGACCCCGCCCCGCGCCCTCGTCCTGTACGAGAAGATCGTCGCCAACGTCCGCGCCAAGATCCCGGCGCTGGAGGCTGCAGGAGTGTCCGAGGCTGTCCTCGACAGCTTCCTCAGTCGCTTTCGTGCCGTCATCCTCAACGTCATCGAGAACGAGCTGGCGAAGAAGCACGCCGCACCGATCGCCATGCCGACCGCACCCCCGACGGTGCCCGAGCACTGGACGCCCAGCAAGCGCACCGCCGCCAACCTCGCCGCCCTCCAGGTGCTCTCCCGGCTCGCCCCAGGCAAGCGTCCCACACCGGACCAGGCCTCGGCACTGGCGCAGTACAGCGGGTGGGGCGGGCTCTCGATCAAGAAGGTCGCCCTCAAGCTGCCCAACAACCTCCCACCCCCCGAAGACTTCGGGCTCATCCATGAGTATTACACCCCTGGCAAGGTGTACCGCGCCGTCGCTGAGGCCCTCCCTGGCCTCCGCCAGCACCTCGGACTGACCGGCCCGATCAAAGCCCTGGAGCCGTCCGCTGGCATCGGCCGCGCCCTCCGCGAATTCGTGGACTACCCCGAAACCATCCAGTGGTCTGCGGTGGAGTACAGCGCGCTGTCCAGCCGGATGCTCACCGCCCTGTTCCCCAATGCCCAGGTCAGCCACGCCCCGTTTGAGCGTTGGGTGGCCGAGAACCACACCGCCCGGTTCGACCTCGTGGTCGCCAACCCGCCCTATGGGGTCCGAAACGAGGCCGCAGCCGAAGACCCCGAGGCGCACCGGTACAAGACCGCGCGGGCGTACCTCTACTTTCTCATGCGGACCCTCGACCACCTCAAGGCTGGGGGCATCGGCGTCTACGTCATCCCCACCGGCTTCCTCGGCTCAAAGTCCGCCGAGTTCGTCAACGTCCGCACCAGCGTCTTCAAGCGACACCACCTCCTCGCCGCCTTCCGCCTCCCCTCCAAGGCTCCCGCTGGCAAGAACAAGCAAGCCAGCGTCGTCTACGACCAGTTCCCGACGGACCTCCTCATCTTCCAGGCTCGCGGTGGCACCCTCCCCGAGATCAGCGCCGAAGACGCCCCCATGGTTGCCGGCAGCTACCTGGAGAGGTTCCCCGAGCACGTCCTCGGTGAGGAAGTCGGCAAGCTCACCGACGGATGGGATCCCAGCCAGCCCAAGAGCCGGCGCGGCTATCAGGTCGTCGGTGTCTTCGATGGCCTGCCCGACTTCACCCCCCGCCCCATGGTCAATGCCAGCATCGCCCGGGACGAAGCACCCACTGTATCGAGCAAGGGCATTCGCGGCGGTCTGGCCCGCACCATCCGACGGGCGAAGGGCAAGCTCGCCCCGGAAGTCTCCGCTGCCGAGGGGCTCGGACTCCGCGCCGATGCCTACCTCGCTGCCGTCGCAAAGCAGGATCCCGCCGCTGCAGCGGGTTGGTCTGAGCTTCGCGGCGACCTCATCGCCTGGCGGGAGCGGTACGGCGCGCCCCAGGCCCACCGCGGACTCGCCGCACTCGTCCGAAAGTCCATCACCGGCATCCAGCGCTTCCTGTCTCTCTGGACACCCGCTGGGCTCATCGAGGCCCTCAACACTGAGCCGGTCATCGAGACGCGGTACCAGGGCTCCTGGGCGCTGCCTGCCGCCGCTGACTGGCTGTATCGCCAGCGGGCCGCACAGCTCACCATCGAAAACCTCCGCGCTTTCTACCGCGAGCACCGCCAGCCCGCCCCCGATGCCGATGCCATCCGCCGCCACCTCCTGCCTGCTGGCTGGTTCCTCGACGGTGAGGGCTGGGACGAGCTCGTCCCCGAGCGCGACTACCTCACCGGCCTCCTCTGGCCTCGATACCACCGCGCAAAGGCCCGACCCGACGACGCCATCGCGCGCGGTCAGCTCGCCCAGCTTCGGGCGGTCATCGGCTGGCGGTCAGGCCCCGACATCCTCAAAGAGTGCCTCCCCATCGACACCTGGCTTCCCCTCGATGTCGTCACCGACTTCCTCAACGCCACCGTCCAGTCCTACAACCCCATCGGCGCTCTCGTCCGCGAGGACGGTCTGGTCCGTCCCGAGGGCTTCGCCTACGCCGACCTCGTCAACACCGAGAAGAACCGGACGCGCGGACTCACCCGGGCCTTTCTGAGTTTCATCGGCTGGGCGAACCTCGACAAGAAGCTGTGGAATCCCGTTCGTGGCGATGTCGTCGACGAGGAGAGCGGTGAGCAGCGAAAGGAGAAGAAGTCCGAAGCCGCCACACGGGAGAACGCAGAGCTGCTGGAGGCATGGCGGCAGTGGTTCAAGGACGACCCCGACCGACTCGACGCCCTGGAGGAAACCTACAACCTCCAGATGCGCGGCTACGTCCCGCCCACCTTCCCCGGAGAGCCCGTTCCCATCGCACGATGGACCGACGAAATCCGACTCCACGACTACCAGAACAAGGCGGTACGTCGACTCGTCGAGAACCGCAGCGGCATCCTCGCCTTCGACACTGGACTTGGCAAGACCTACTCAGGCATCGCCACACTCGCACTCGCCCGTCAGCAGGGATGGGCGAAGCGGCCCGTCGTCGTGGTCCCCAACTCCATCGCCTGGAAGTGGTTTCGGGACATCAAGAAGTGTCTGCCTGACTACCGGGTGGCAGTCATCGGCTCCAACCGGGTCATGGGCACCCGGGGCAAGGCGAAGGGCCGGTGGGTCTCCAAGATCGACACCCCCGACGAGCGCGGTCAGAAGTGGAGCCAGTTTCAGGCCGGCGAGTTTGATGTCGTCCTGCTCACCTACTCCGCGCTGTCTCGGACCAAGATCGACCCCGACTTCATCGAGGACTACGCCACACAGACCATCGCCATCCGCCGCTCCATCGCCATGGCCACCGACAAAGACTCCAAGACCATCTCCGAGCGGAGAGAAGCCGAGATCAAGGCGCGGGCGAAGAAGTGGCTGTCTGAGGTGATGAGCCCGCCGAGGGGCTGGAAGTACGACACCGGCATCGACTGGCACCAGCTCGGCGTTGACCTCCTCATCGTGGACGAAGCGCAGAACTTCAAGAACCTGTTCCACAGCGCCCGCGTTGGAGAGAAGGCCGACACCAAGCGGGCCTGGGCGCTCGACTTCCGCTGTGCATCTGTCCGCAAGCACTCCGGGGGCGCTGGGATCATCCTGCTGAGTGCCACCCCGGCGAAGAACGATCCCGTCGAGTTCTACAACCTGCTCCACTACATCCACCCCGAGGTCTGGGGCCAGGTCGCCGTGGACAACCACGAAGCCTTCCTCAACCGGTTCGGGGAGTACGAGAAGAAGACCGTCCCCAACGCCTCGGGCACCGCGCTGGAGGAGAAGGAGGTGATGGTCCGCTTCCGCAACCTCGATGAGCTGCGGAGCGTCGTCTACCGCTGGTGTGAGTTCAAGGTCGCCAGCGACGTGGGGCTCAAGATCCCCGATGCGGTGAGGCACACCCACTACTCCCCCCTCACTGCCGGCCAGATCGCGCCCATCGGTGAGGCGGTCAAGGAGATGGTCGAGGTCGAGGAGAGCCTCGACAAGATGTACAAGCGCGGCGGCATCAACTCCAAGGACGAGCAGACACAGAAGATCCTCCAGGCACTCAAGAGGAAGAAGCAGGGCCTGAGTCTCCGGATCTACCTCACCTCACTGCACCCCGATCTCCCCGGCATCGGAGACAACGCAGCGAAGGTCGAGGCAGCGGACATGGACGACGCCCCCAAGCTGAAGCAGTGCGCAGCGGTCATCGAGCAGACCTCCAACATGGTCTGCAACGCCGATGGGAACGACTGCCTCGACTGCGGACACATCATCTTCGTGGAGAACATCGCGGTTCACACCTGGATGAAGAAGATCCTCGTCGCCCAGGGCGTTCCGGCGAACCGCATCGCCATCCTCAACGCCCGAGAGGCCAAGGACACCGAGCTGCGGCAGCAGATCAGCGAGGGCTTCAACGGGGTCGGAGATGCCGGCGACGACGACCACGAGCCGCCGAAGTACGACATCGTGATTGCCAATGCCATCGCGTATGAGGGCATGGACCTCCAGCGGCGAACCTGCGCCATCCACCACCTCGATGTCCCCTGGGATCCCTCCACACTCCAGCAGCGCAATGGCCGCGGTGTCCGACAGGGCAACAAGTTCAGTGTCGTCGGGATTCACTACTACTTCGTCCAGGGCAGCAACGAGCTGAACCGGGTTGAGCGCATTGAGCGGAAGCGGGGCTGGATGGCTTCCCTGGTCTCCAGTCAGGCTCGGGACACCAACACCACCCTGGATGAAGGTGAGGACGATGGAGCCGGCGGTGACATCGAGGCGATGGCGATGCGGTACGTCTCCCCGGAGATCCGCGCCAAGATGGTCGCCCAGCGGGACGCCCGACAGCTGCGGGAAGCCACCCAACGCAAGGAGCGGGTCTGGAAGCAGGCCAACAAGGCACTCCGCGACATCGACGACCTGTTCCGACGCACCGATCGCGAGAGTGATCCCACCCTCGCTGGCACGCTCCGGAGTGAGGCCGACGCAGAGCTGAACGCGCTCCTCAAGCGCATCCCGGCCTCTGCCTTCGGGGGCCTGCCCTGGCACGACTACGCCCGCCGTGTCCGCGAAACCTCGCTGTTCATCCCCGACACGGGCCTCCCACTCATGCCCGGTGACCGCATCGGTCTCGTCACCAGCGTCTGGGACGACGAGAAGGTCGCCTATGAGCTGGTCAGCCTCGGCAAAGGAGGATCGGAAGGCAAGAAGGCCGGCGCGTACTTCCGGCGCTCGGGTCGGATCGCTGCGGGTGACTTCACGTTTCTCGCAACCAAGAGCGACACCCGGGAGGCTCCGCTGGGTCTGCCGTGGGAAGCCGAGGACGCTGGGGCGCTCCTGGCATCGGCATCGACCGCCTACACCAACGGCATCTACGACATCGACGACTGGCGCATCAAGTATTGGCACCGCCTCTCTCCCGCCCTCCAGACGCTGCTCTGGCCCGCCGTCTCCATCAGCCTGCTCAAGAAGGGACAGCCCAACTTCACCGGCTGGATCTCCGACGCCGAGCGCCTGCGGACCCCCATCGAGGTGGGCGGTCGCCTCGTCCTCATGCGCAGTGGCGGCATGGAGCGCATGCCCGAGGGCGCACACCTCATCGGACCCACACCCGACGGATGGAACCGCTTGCTCGCGCTGGCGAAGGTGCAGGGCGGAACCGGGGAGATCACCTGGACGAACCTCGACCTCACCGCCCGTTTCTGGTGGGGCGGGGGTCGACGGTTCCCTCGGGGCTTCTTCAAGGCCGCAGAGACGCCGAAGTCGTGAGCCGCCCGCCCTACCTCGTCCACGTCGGGATCGGCCTCGCCGGTCTCGCCGCCCTCATCGCCATCGCATCCTCTGGAGGCTCCTCGATGTCCCCACCCCTCAGCCATCCCATCCCCACCGGACAGCCCGGTCGATACTTCACCTGGGCCGAGTTCAAGAAGTCGGGCACCGCCAGCCGGCTGGGGCTCGACAACACGCCCACCCCGGCTGCACAGGCTCGCATCGGTCAGCTCTGTGTGGCAGTGCTCGACCCGCTTCGGGCGCACCTGGGCCGTCCCATCCGCATCACCAGCGGCTACCGTGCCCCTGCGGTGAACAAGGCGCTGAAGGGTGCATCGTCCACCAGCCAGCACATGCTCGGGGAGGCGGTGGACTTCAAGGTGGAGGGGATCTCTGCCGAGCAGCTTGCCACCATCA
>JBLHNG010000404.1:0-7913 GCA_047621685.1 Myxococcota bacterium
AGGTGAGGGTGAGGTCGCGACTGGCGACGCCCTCCCGCTTTGCAAGTCCCGCCAGCTCCAGCCGGGCGATGCTGCGGATGTCCTCGGGCGGCAGGGCGGCGAACTGCACTACCCGGTCGATGCGGTTGAAGAACTCCGGACGAAAGAACGCTTTTACGGCCCCAAGATCGTTGCGCAGCACCCCCCGGGAGAAGCCCATGGAGCCGCCGGTGCCTGCCCCGAGGTTGGAGGTCATGATGATGACAGCACTGCGGAAGTCGGTCTCCCTGCCGAGACTGTCGGCCAGCATGCCCTCGTCGAGCACGGTGAGCAGGGTGTCGAAGAAGACCGGATCAGCCTTCTCGATCTCATCGAACAGCACCACACTGAATGGCCGCTCTCTCAGGCGTCGGACCAGCTCTCCGGGGGTGCCGTCGGGGCTGCCGATGAGCCGGTTGAGCTGACCGGGGAGCTGAAGCTCGCTCATGTCGATGCGGATCAGGGCGGCTTCGATCTTGCCCTCGCCGAAGAAGTAGCCGGTCAGGGCGCGGGCCAGGGCGGTCTTGCCCACCCCGGTCGGGCCGACGAACAGCAGGGTGGCGATCGGGCGGTCGGGGTCGTTGAGTCCAGTCTTGAACACCTTGACCACCCGCATCGCTTCTTGAACTGCGGCGGGCTGGCCGATGATGCGCTCGGCGAACCACGCGGACAGCTCGGCGTCGTGCAGCGGGATGCGGTCGTCGAGGAGCTGCCGGGGCATTCCGGTTCGAGCGATGAAGCGATCGAGGATGACGGCCTCGTCGACTTCGGAGAGCCCCTCCAGGCTGGCGTAGTGGGTGACGGTGGTGAGGAACCGGATCGCCTTGCCGGGGAAGCGCTCGTAGCGGATGTGCCGCTCCAGCAGCCGGCTGGTGAGCCGCAGCGCGCCGGGGGTGAAGGTCACCGAGAGGTTGCGGGAGGCATGCTCGCCGAAGCGCCCGAGGACATCCGCCACAGCGGCGGTGGGCAGCTCGGCGATGTGGGTGAGGGTGAGGCGCTCGATGAAGTCCGGCAGCGCGGAGCGGGCAGCGTCGAGGCCCCGCTCGGTCAGCTCGCCGACCAGCCGCAGCTTTCCAGTCGCCATCATCGGCCGGAAGAACGCAGCGACCGAGTCCTCCGCCCCGCTGCCGCCGGTGTGCATCAGCTCGCCGAACCCCTCCACCCACAGCACGCCCTTCACGCTCTCCAGCTCGTCGATGAGCTGCTCGCAGAGGAGCTGCCAGTCCCCGAGATAGCGCGCTCCAGACACCAGCCGCCGGGCCGCCGTGCGCCAGAAGGTCAGCTCGGTCTTCGTGCGGCTGATCTGCCGGATGGACTCGGCGAGGATCGTGCTCTTGCCGACCCCCGATGCGCCGATCAGCAGGATGTTGGAGCGGGGCTGCTCGACCAGAAGCGCGGTGAGGGCATGGACCTCTGCGCTGCGCTGCCAGGCCGCGCGGAGCTTTCCGGGGCGTCGGGGGGCCGGGAGGCGCTCGGCGATCTGCTTGAGGCGAGGTGTGCTGGGCTCGGACTTCCGCTCTCGGGGCTTGCGCGGCTTGCTGTGCACTGCGATGCGCTCCAGCCGGGCTGGCGGGGCGAGCATGTGCTTGTAGAGCGCCTCGGGGGAGAGACTGGAGAGGGAGTCTCGGGCGAAGTGCCGGACCATCGTCTCGATCTGCTCCAGCTCGTAGAAGTAGAACGTGCAGGACAGCCGGGGGAGGTAGCAGGTGAAGCTGCCGACGTCGTTTCGGCCATACACCGCATCCACCGACACCTCGACGGTCTCGCTCAGCGGGAAGGTCTTGCCGCCCTCTCTCCACGCCGGTCGCAGCGACACCGTGAAGCACCGGTGATGCGGATCGCCCAGCGGCTCATCGAGGTGGGTGTCCTCCCGCTTCATCTCATCGGCCATCGACGACTTCAGCTTGCGCACATCCGAGCGGACCAGCTCCAGCCCCTCACCGAGGACGATGCCGGCGACCAGGGTGTCCGACAGCTCCCAGTACAGCATCGGGTAGCGCAGCGTGCTCACTGGGGGACCTCCGATAGCGGGAGCGGGCCGGCCATGCCATGGTAGAGGCACTCGGCGTGGAAGGCAGCATCGAAGGTGTGGTACTGGACAGTTCGGCCAGTGATGAGGTCGACGACTGAGCCGCGATCCTGGCTGGAGAGCGGCGGGAAGTACAGCCGAACGGTCTCCTGCTTCTGCGGAAGCTCGCTCAGCACGGTGCGCAGCACTTCGAGCGGGAGGGGACCGTCGGGGAGGGGGAGCAGGCGAACCTCAACAGCGACGGGCGCGCCCTGCGGAGGGTAGAGCAGGTGGATGCCGATGTCTGGAGACAGCAGCTCGAACCGCTCTGGGGCGTCGAAGAGGTAGAGGCCGGGGTCGTCGAGCTTCTGCCTGTCCAGGCTGTGGTAGCGCTCCTCCAGAAGCGTGGTGAGGGTCTTGAGCCCGTCTGAGGGCGGCGTGAGCGGTCGGATCCACATCACACAGGGCGGACGATCCAGCAGCGCAGCCCGTCCGAGCAGGATCCCGAAGACGCACCGCGCGATCACCGCGCTGGTGGTGTCGTCGCGTTGGTACTCCGGGGCCTCGCTCATGGTGTCCCTGAGGAAGATCCGAAGCTGCTCGTGGGTGGAGACCTCCTGGTTGGTCGGCCAGGTCTTCCAGAGCTTCCGGCGTCGGTTCTGCGGGCTGCGCGGGTTGCTCCTCAGGAGGCGGGACCGGAAGACGGCAGCGTGAACCGGGAGGCTCGCTTCCTCCTCGCCGGGCAGCAGATCGATCAGGCTGTGCCGATGTTCCCTCAGCGTGCTGATCAGCTCCAGCTCGGGCGGGATGTGGACCCCGTCGGGGGTGGCAGTGGCGGAGATGACCCCACCCGCCCGAGCCTGGACCTGCACGAGGAGGTCGGCGAGGATGCCATCGAGCCACTCCGCGACGCGCTCCCGGGGGAGGTGGGAGAGTCGGCTGTGGAGGGTGGGGCTGGCGTCTGGGGTGCGCTGGTGGAGGGGGTGGACGGTGGTGGAGAGCTGCCCACCGGGGGCGTCGATGTTGATGGTCATCGGCACGTCGAGGGGAGCGTCGATGAGCAGGGCGGCGATCGGGGTGACCAGATCCCGCTCCAGGGTGCGCTTCAGGGCGCGGGCACCCATGGCCTGATCGAAGCCTGCGGTGGCGATGGCGTCGATGGCGTCGGGGTGGATCTCCAGCAGAGTCGTCCGACGCTGGAGGCCCTCCCGAGACAGCAGGCGGCTGAGCTGGAGCCGGGTGATCGCCCGGATGTGGGTCTGGCCCAGCGGGCTGAACACCACCACCTGGCTGATCCGGTTGAGGAACTCTGGCCGGAAGGTCCGAGACAGCGCGGCCCGGTAGGTGGCCTCGACTGCGGAGGCGCCCTTGTCAAAGCCCACCGACCGCCCGACCTGCCGCGCGCCGACGTTGCTGGTCATCAGGATGACCGCCCGAGAGAAGTCCACGGTGCGCCCGAGGCTGTCGGTCAGCCGACCTTCATCGAGGGCCTGGAGCAAGAGATCATGCACCGACGGATGCGCCTTCTCGATCTCGTCGAGCAGCAGCACACAGAACGGGCGGTGCCGCAGCTTGCCGGTCAGCAGCCCCTCGGGTCGCCAGAGATCGCCGATGAGCCGACTGGCCGCCGCGGCATCGACGTACTCGTTCATGTCGATGCGGACCAGGGCCTCGGGCTCGTCGTACATTGTGGCCGCCAGCACCCGGGCGGCCTCAGTCTTGCCCACACCGGTGGGTCCAATGAGCAGCATCGAGGCGAACGGCTTGCCGGACTGGGTGAGCCCGGCACGCACGGTGTGGAGGACCTCGCACAGCGCGTCCGCTGCGGCAGGCTGGCCGATGAGGCGGCTGGTGATGTCTGCCCGCAGCGTGTCTGGGTCGATAGCCTTGCTGTCGTCGAGCATCCACGCCTGCATCCCGCTGCGCTGCATGAACGTGGTGCTGACGGTCTCCTCGGTGATCGGCACTGTCCCGCCGCGCTCGGCCAGGACGTTCATGCGGTCGATGAGGCTGCCGGGCATCGCGCGCACCGAGGGGTAGCGATCCTCCAGCTCGACGATGCGGCGGATGGCGCTGCGGTGGATCTCCTGGTCGGTCTCCTGCTCGATGTGGTTGCGGCGGTGGATGAACATGCGCAGCGCGGCGGTCCGACCAGGAGGATCCACCCGGATGCGCTCGAAGAGGTCGGCGAACGGGCGGTCCAGCTCCTCAAGCTTCTCCCACTCCTCGGCAGTGGCCTCGATGATCACCGGCAGTGAGCGGCGCTCGATGTGGGGGCGGAGGACCGAGGACATGCTCAGGTCGCTGCCCGAGCTGCGGCCCACCCGGCACAGCGCCACGCAATTGTCGATGTAGAGGGCGTCCTGTCGGCGGATGCTGTAGGCCTTTCGCAGGCGCTTCTTCAGCCGGGCGAGGATCGCCTCCAGCCGCCGCTGCCACATCCCCACGATCGACATCCCAGCGATCACCCGGGTCGGGTCGAGGTGCCAGACCCGCTGGAGCTTGTGGAAGCCACCCTCCGCGCGGTCCATCTGCCTCGCGATGGCCTCATGCAGCAGGGTGCTCCGTCCGCTTCCCCGCGGACCGATCAGGGCGATGGGGGCAGGGGTGGTGGTGTAGATCGCCTCGGAGAGCCGGTCGATGCGTGGGTCGGGGTCCAGCGCTCGGAGCAGGGCGTCGGGGTAGTGGTGGTTGAGGTCGGTCGCGACACGGGGCAGCTCGACGGAGCCCTTGAACGTCTTGGTGTCGTTGAGGCTGGCGAAGAAGGACGACAGGTGATTGCGGTCGAATTCGAAGGTCTGCCGAGAGAGGGGCAGGCTCATCGGCAGGGTGGTGATGAAGTCGCCATGCTGCATGTTGCGGGGCTCAATCTCCACCCGATCCGGGGCGATCTCTTTGCGATAGCGCTTCATCCAGCGGCGCAACCCCTCGTGGATGTGGTGGATGATCTGGGGCCGCCGGGCTGCGGCGGGCATCATGACGAGGTGGCTGTCCAGCCGGGGGAGGCAGGCGTAGCGGTAGCCTCCGACCTCAAACAGCGCCGCCATCACCCGGATCTGCACCATCCGTCCGCCGATGTTGACCTCAAGGTTGAAGGCCTCGGTGGTGATCTCTGGGTTCATCGCCATCCAGAGCACCGGATCGATGGTGCCGGTGGCGGTCTCCAGCTTGCTGAAGTTCTCCCGGATGTCCTTTGCGCATGAACGAAGCGCACGATCAAAGGTCGATCCGATGCCCTTGTGGTCTGTGTTGAGCAGCGGGGAGATCACATAGACCCGCTGCTGGTTCTGCTCCTCGACACGAACGAAGATCGGAATCTCGATGCGAGTGCTCACTGGGTGGCCGCTTTGAGGACGTGCTCATGGAAGCGCTCAGTGAGCAAGCCGACGAAGGCGTCTGCATAGTCTGACGCCAGCATCGTGGCGTTCTTGGAGTGACCGGTGACCTGGTTGTCCTGGAACGTCAGCCGGGGGCGACCCTTGACCGCGCTCTGTCGGTGGAGGTCGCTGAAGCGGACCCGGTGGTAATCGGGCCGATCCATCGCCTCGACCCGGACTAAGACGCGGTGCTCGGTCGGCTCTATCCAGCACAGGATGCCTTCCTCCCCATCGAAGATGGACGCCACGCCAGCGCCCGAGATCCTCAGCTCGACCCCGACATGCACCGAGACCCCTTCCTTGCGGTGATCATGGGGGGGGCTGAGCAGGTAGGGAGAGGTCGACCCGTCCGCTGCGGGCGTCTCACCGGGGAGGATGGTGCTGGCGTCCCGACGCAGCCAGAGGTCAGCGGCCTTCACCGGCATCCCCATTGACTCGGCGGCCTGGATGTAGACCTCGATCAGCGCCGCGACCCGATCGATGCTGCCGTAGACCCCGACGATGATGGTCTTCTCGTCCAGCGAGAGGGCCTCGTACAGCGCCCTGCGGACCTGACGGGCGTGCATCGTGTGCTCGGCGAGCGCGACCTCCAGGGGCTGGGCCTCACCGTCACCGGCCATGATGGACAGGTCGGTCTTCAGGCTGAGGTCGGCGATCTCATCGGCCATCTGTCGGCAGTCGGCCTCGATCTGCTCCAGCCTGCCCAGCCGGGCGACGTCCGCAGACCGTGCCCAGAACGACTGCTTTAGCCGCTTGCGCCGACGCCGGAGGATGGAGAGGCTGCTGCGAAGCTCAGCGAAGGCGGCCCCGGCGATCACCTTGCGGGCGGTCCTGCGGGCGTCGTCGATGGCGTCAGCGGCCTCTTCGAGGCGCTGCTTTGCGGTGGCTGCCCGGCGATCCTGGCGGTGCTCTTCCAGATCGCAGATCAGCGTCCCGTCTGACTCGGTGATGTGGATGGTCAGCGGGTTTTCAGAGACGATGGCATTCAGCGCGGCGCTGACCGGAGCGGAGAGGTGCCGACGGAGGGCCCGCTGGAGGTGCCGGGCGCCAAACGCCGGGTTGTAGCCGATCGTGATGAGGTGCTGCTGTGCCTGTGGGCTGACATCGAGGCTGGCGCGCCGACGACGCAGCCCGGCACCGTCAGACAATGCAGACAGCTCCCGATCGAGGACGGAGGCGATGGCGTCGGGCTGAAGGGCAGAGAAGGCGACCACCCGGTCGATGCGGTTGAAGAACTCCGGGCGGAAGTGCTTCTCGACGGCCTCGGTGTAGATCTCGGGGAGCCGGCGGATGTGGCCCCCGCCCCGGGAGAAGCCGCTGGGCGGTCGGGCGGCGTCCCGGGCGCCGATGTTGGAGGTCATGATGACGATGCTGCTGCAGAAGTCTGCGGTGCGGCCCTGCCCGTCGGTCAGCCGACCCTCCCCGAGCACCTGGAGGAGCAGGTCGAACACCATGCCGTCGGCCTTCTCGATCTCATCGAGCAGCAGCACGCTGAACGGCTGGCGTCGGATCGCACCGGTCAGTCGACCCTCACCGCCGGGACCATCCGACAGCCGCAGGGCCGCGCCGGGGGAGGAGAACTCCGACATGTCGAACCGGATCATGCGGTCGGGGCTGCCGAACATGAACGCGGCGAGGGCCTTGGCGGTCTCGGTCTTGCCCACGCCGGTCGGTCCGGCGAACAGCAGGGTGGCGATGGGGCGGCGGGGCCGGGTGAGGGCGGCACGCACGCTGATGAGGGTATCGACGACTGCAGCGACGGCTTCGGGCTGGCCGAAGATCCACTTCTGAAAGTGGGCCTCGATGTCGGCGATGGCCAGGGGTGTGGCCGGGTCGATGAGTGCGCGGGGCATGCCGGTCTCCGCACAGAACCGGGAGAAGACCGTCTCAGAGTCCAGCGCACCGCCCTCCCCCTGCTCGCGGATCGCCCGGCAGGTCGCCTCGATGAACCGCACCGCCCGGCCTGGGAAGCCGGAGTAGGGGGAGAAGCGCCGCAGCAGCCGCAGCAGGGTCTCCACGCTGCCCGGCGCGACTGGAATGCGTCCGGCCTCCCTCGCCGCTCGCTTTGTCAGCAGGGCCGGGAGGTCGGTGGGCTCCTCGATCGTGATCTGCACGAACGGATCGAGGAAGCCGGGGTAGCGGGACTCCAGGCGGGCGGCTTGCTCAGAGGTGCACTCGGTGATGAGCCGCAGCCCGCCCCGGCTGATGAGCGGCCGGAGGCTCTCGGCCATGCTGGTGCTGTTGCCGACGTAGCGGCCGACCTCGAACAGCTCTGGCAGGTTCTGCACCACCAGCCAGTCTCTCGACTCCGCCAGCTCCTCACAGAGCTGCGCGAGGTTGTCCTGCCAGCCGCCGCTGCTCGTCAGGCCACGAATCATCGCGGCAGCGCTGGTCCGCCACAGGCAGTCGTCGGGGCGACCGCTGGCGAGGGCCTCGATCAGGGCGGACTTGCCGACCCCCGACGGTCCGACGAGCACGATGCAGGTCGCATGGGGGCTCTCGAACGCCCG
>JBLHNG010000405.1:0-7909 GCA_047621685.1 Myxococcota bacterium
GGGTGTGAGGCGCCCACCAACCCGGTGATGTCCGCCGATGGCGGCCGCAAGGTGCGCTGCGGCAAAGACATCTTCGCGGTCAACCCGCCCGAGCTCAAGCCAGAGCCTGTGTGCCAGGACGTCTGGGAGCACGCTGAGCCCGAAACCGCCGGATTCGCCTACTACGGCTTTCCCCACAGCGTCGGCGCTGGAGACACCGATCGCTTCGAATTCCCCTTCGATGTGCCGGCGACATGCGAAGACGGCCAGGTGGTCGTCACGATTGAAACGCGGTCCGACGCGGTCCGCATCGACGGTGAGGATCTCCTCTACGTCGACGTCGACGACACCTACAGCCTCGTCGAGAGCTACGATGTGCTCCCCGCCTCACAGATCACCATCATCGGAGAGATCACCGCTGGCGATGAGTGTGTTAATTACACCATCGGCGCCTCACTGCACTGCAAGCCCGCCCCCGACGAGTCCGAAGACGACGACAGCCTCGATGACCCCTATGAGTTGGGGGATGGCGAGGAGATGGACTTCGTCGGTGGAACCCTGAATGTCGCCGATGACGACTATCGTGCCTTCACGACGACCGCGCCCGCCTGCGAGGGAACCGCGACCGTCACCACCGACCGCAAAGACCTCTCGCTCAACAGCCTCACCGTGACGGCCCATGCCGATGGGGGCTTCACCACCCTGGGCACCGCCTCGGGCGGCACGCCGGGCTCCCAGACCCTCAACTTCACGACCCTGGCCGCCGGCCGACACATCCTCCAGATGTCCTCTCCCTACGCCAGCCACGATTCATACGATCTCAGCTTCGACCTCGACTGTCCGTTTGCCTGTGAGACGGACGCCTACGAGCCCAACGACACCCAGGACACTGCCTGGAAGCTGTGCGACAGCTGCTCCCCAGAGAGCGGTCCGTGGACCCGAACCCATACGGTCAGCCCCGATAACGAGGACTGGTTCGTCAACTACGATGTGACGCAGTTCAGCAGCATCCGCGGTCCCTACGACTGGACCATCGACGTAGAGATCCTCGATGGCGATCCCGACGCGGTCCTGACGCTGGAGCTGATGGACAACGAGGGACGTGTTGCGGTGACTGTGGAGGACGTGCTGGATGGGGAAACTGTGATCGCCTTAGACGCCATGCCCTATGGGCTCTGGCAGGCGGACTACTACGCCCGCTGGACCACCAGCGGTGGCTGCCTCCAGATCGAGGCAACCTACAGCTTCGTCGAGTAGCTGGCTCAGTCGAGTGGATTGTCCCTCAGCTGATCCGGCATGCCATCGTGGCTGCCCAGCTCGTGCTCCGGGTGCCCCTCCCATAACCAGCCCTTCTCGCGACAGGTCTCGTTGCGGGCGGGATGCTTTGGATAGAAGATGCGATTTCCCGGGATCTTCTCGCCGCCGACCAGCAGCCCTACGGTCTGCTTGGAGTTGTTGAGGATGGTGTGGGCGATGCCGGTTCCGGCGGGAAGCGCCACCAGATCGCCCTCGCGGAGCATAGATGTGGCCGTCGATCCAGGCCTGGGGGGTGCCCTGAAGGACGCAGACGAATTCCGTCACCTCGGCGTCAGGTATCCACCGACTGGAAGGATTGGAGGGCTAAGCACCTGGCATCGAGCGGCGCTGAACCTCAGTCAGAGTCAGCGATAGCTCTGTTTTCAGACTGGTATGAGGACAGTATTAGACCGGCTTGAAAAGCGCGAGCAGAGCCCTTGCAGAGCTGGAGTTCGTTGAGCCGGGGGACATTTTCCTACCCGACAACCCCCACCAGTACGGCTTCGGACCGGGCGCGGAGGGGGCGAAAGCCGTTCGTAGGCGAAGAGGGCTGTGAGGCTCAGCACGGCGGTAACGGCCAGGACTGAAGCACCGGCAACACTGTGGCGAAGCTTAAGCGACATGCTCTCTTCAGCCGCAGACAGGAAAGTCAGCGGGTGTTTGGACGGATCCGGTAGTGCAGGTTGAGGATGGGGAGTCGGAAGAAGCGGAAGTGGTGATCGGTTCGCAGCACCCCCTCCTCATCGACATAGACCACGATCTGCTCCTTCATCGCCCTCAGCAGGCGCACCTTTCGAGTGCCCGTCCCGGTTGCGTGGATTCGGTAGAAGCCCGCATCGCCAAATCCCACCCCCGACGACACCAGCTGAAAGCGACCCTGTGCGTCGCGCTCAGGACGAAGGATGACCGTGGCACTTCCGAGAGGCAGGGGAAAGACCACCTTCACACACGGCCCGGCAGCACGGGGTGGTGTGCAGATGGAGTAGAAGCCGGCGTAGATGATGTCGCCGCTCTGCTTGAGGCTGCGAAACCATCCGGTGTACCGGATGGTGCCGGTGTCGGGCTCCAGCAGCTGGATGACCTCGTTGCTCATGCCCCGACTGGTCGCGAGCGAGGATGTCGGCAGGTTGAGCTGCTGGATGCGGTGGCTGACCGTAGAGACCAGCAGGGCTCCGAGCGGCCGGAACAGACCCGACCACTCCGCCCAGGAGTCCAGGGTGAAGTGCGAGGAACGCTCGTAGAATTCCCGGACCGCTTCATCGACCGTGCTGGCATCAAAGCCCGGACGGGACAGCGCCAGGAAGTCCGCCATCAGACCCGAGCCCGGATGGTTGGTGCGCATCGTCAGCCCTTCCGATTCGCTCAGCTGGCGGTAGATCTCGCCGCCGATGGGCTGGTCCGAGCCGATCGGGCCATGCAGCCACGCAGCCTCACCATCCTTGATCTCGCGACCAAACAGGCGAACCCAGCTGCGAATACCCCACTCGATGAAGTGACCGATCACACGACTGCCTCCGATGTAGTCTTCGGAGGCAGTATCTCATACGGACAGTATCTCATACGGACAGTGTCTCATACGGACAGTCGTGCGGTTCCGGCCGGGCTTCAGGGGCGAGCTTCCGAGCAACGCTTATACGGATGCACACTGATCCAGAGCGCATCGCGCTGTAGTTGGGCCGCTGAGAGTGGGTAGTGTAGGGGTGTTATCGGAACACCCCATACGGTGGAGCGTCTTCAGCGCGGAACCGTATAAGAGTGTTTCGTGAGAGCTGATGTGAATGGTGAGGAATGTCAACGGGTGCATCCCCTGACACGAAAAATCAGCGAGGGTGCTGGATGGTAATAGACTTCAGAAGAAGTGTCTCATGCGATGAGGCCGTCTTCAGTGCGAGTCCGTGTCAGGTCCCGAGGAAGCGGCGAAGATCCCACAGGCGGACCTTGTTGGTCATGGACTCCGCCACGGCGAGGGTGTCGTCGGCAATCGCGAGTCCCATGGCCACGGTCACCTTGCCCAGACGGTCGGTGCAGCTCCAGTCTGCCGTCGACAGCACCGTCAGCATGTTGCTGATCGGCCCCACCACCAGCCACGCCCCGTCTGGAGAGAAGGCGAGGTGCTGGATGGCGCAGCTTGGACCGGTGTGGGTGTGCAAGAGGGTGCCATCAGGGATGTGATAGATGCAGACACTGTAGCCGCAGTCCTGGCTGGAGTCCCACACACCCGCCGCCAGTGTCAGTCCGTCCGCAGACACCGCCACCGCGTGCACGCAGCCCACCGTCTCCAGCGACCACTTCACCGTGCCACCGGGAGAGCGACCGACGATCATCTTGAGGCGGGTGCCCATCACCACGGTGCCGTCGGCGGAGAAGGTGAGCTGGCTGTTGTGGTTGGCGGGCAGCGAGCGCTTCGAGCCACGCTCCAGATCCCACAGCAGCCCCGACTCCGACTGACCCGACATCGCCGCAAATCGCCCATCCGGCGAGCAGGACAGGCTGGCGATCGCGCGGCCCTTCTTGAAGGCGAGCATCGTCGTCTGCTCGCCAGTGTCAACGTCCCAGGCCCGGGCCTCGTGGATCCCGCAGGTGACGACGGTGCGATCATCCCGCCAGGCGCAGGCCGTCGCATAGCCGGTGTGTGCGGGAATGAGCTGGGCTGGCTCGGCCGACCACAGGGCGCTGATGCGGAGGCTGCCGTGGCTGTCGACTGAAGCGATGGATGTGCCATCCGGCGATGTCGCCACCGCCCACACCTTCCCCCGGTGCCCCTTCAGGGTCACCTTGCCCCCTCGTCCGCGCTTCGCTGTTCCTGTGCTGCTCATCCTTGCCCTCTCCTGTGACCCTGAACCCAGAGACCGCTATCTGCCGTTGTGCGGACAGATCCGGTAGCATGCCTCTATGGTGCGGTGGCTGGTCGAGACCTGGGCGACGATGTGGGGCTGGGCGGAGGGGCGGATCTTCGCCTCCCGGCAGCGCCTTGCGGCCAGCGCGCTTCGCGAAGAGGCGGCGGGGCTGGAGGCGGGGGTGCGGCAGCTCGGCTCGGGGGCCCTGGCCCTGGTCGGACAGGTCTGGGACCAGCTCGACGAGCTCCCCTTCGTCCACAAGCTGCTGCCCATCAAGCCGGTCCACCGCCAGCTCTACGCCCACGGCGCGTTCATGGGGGCCGCCCCGGCACTGCTGGCGGACGTGCGGTGGCGGCGGATCCTGGCGTTCCTGATGCCGGATGTCCACGAGGACGTCAGCGCGGCGCTGGCGGACGGGGCGCGTCCTGCCGTGCTGATCCCGATGTTTGAGAACAACCCGGTGATGTGTGCCTTTGGGCTGTGGCGCAGCCTGACCGGGCAGGCGGATCGGGAGGCGTGGGAGTTCGAGCTGGTCGGGGTGGAGTGGGACCTGTTCATCGACGGTGACCTCGCCGAGGCCCATGCCATGGCTGGACCTCAGGCCCAAAAGGGGATCGCCGCCCGCATCTTGCAGTCCGCAGTCATCGCCCACGCCTCGACCACCGACACCCTCCAGGAAGCCTTCGGGGTCTGCCAACATGTCGACGTGCGCAAGACTCGCAAGACCCAGCTCGGCGGACTCGAGATCGCCGCCTGGCTCGATCTGTTTGCCCGCGCGATGATGCTGCGTCGGGCGGAGAAGCCCCGAGCGATGATGGTCGAGATGGCCCGGCTGCCTCGGGTTCAGCTCGGCGAACAGTGCCGAATGCACACCTTCGTCGACGCCATCCCCGTCGGACAAGCCGTCGACCTGTTCACCGAGATCACCGGCCGCTCTCACTTCAGCATCGTCCTCGAGATCAAGTCGCTGCGATCCACCCCCGCCCTGCTCGCCGACCTCATCGACGCCCTCAACCACCAGGGCATCCACGTCGCGGCGGCCTGCTCGTTCTCGCTGCCCGAAGTCACCGGGCTCGCCCAGCACACCCAGACCGTGCGCGAGGCCACCCTGCCCGGTCCGAGGGAGGTGCTGTTCTTCCACTTCGCCGGTGATCTCCAGCGGGCCTGCGATGATGGAGCGGTCCCCCCGGGCATCAGCGTGCTGTTTAATGGGGCGAGCCTGCTAGAGGAGGATCCCGAAGAGATCGTGGGGCCCTACCGGATCATGGAAGCGGTGGTCGATGGACTGAGCGCCTACAAGGCGAAGTATCGCATCCACATTGGCCTGTACGTCCAGGAAGGGGACTGCGACAGTGCTGCCGCCGAGCGCCTCTCCGCCCTCGTCGCCCGGAGCGATGATCCGTTCGACCTCGGCTTTGCCTGGGGCGGGCTGCGGGAGGAGGTCGCCATTGAGGCTGGGGAGGAGCCCCGGCTGGGCTACGGCACCCAGCGGCGGCTGCTGCTGGTCGGACAGGCGCACCTGTGGGAGGTTCGGTCTGAGGCGCTTCGGTGAGGGGGCTACCGGATGAAGTACTCCATCACGTTCGCGCCCTCATACGACGAGCCGCTGTCGTTGGAGACCGCCGCGCCCGACGGGCAGGCATCGGCGTCGGTGTAGCCGTACTCGTCGGCGGTGGTGTTGATGTAGCTGGCCATCGGATGGGCCTCGTCGGTCCAGTAGCTGCCGCCGAAGGTCGGGCAGGTGGTGCAGCAGGAGGAGTAGAACCACGGCACCGCGTCGTAGTTGCTCACACAGGTGTCCGAGCCGGTGTCGGTGGTGGCCAGGGTGGTGGAGTTCATCAGGGTGACGGCGGAGGTCCACGTCGTCGAGGTGGCGGCGGTCGAGGAGATCGTGAACGTGCCAGCGGTGCCGATGTAGTAGAGCGGATCGCAGTCGCTGCTGTCGGTGGCATCCCGGGCGGTGATGGTGATGAGGTGGTCGAAGTCGGTGTTGAGGTCGCTCCAGCCCTCGCCGGCCATTCGGTAGACGTAGCCGATGTCTGGATCGCCGAGGGTGCTGGCGTACCAGTCGCTGTAGTCGGTGACCAGCACTGAGGACTCCGACCAGTCCCAGACCGTGCGCTGAAGCAGGGTCCAGCCGCCGCCGTCGGTGGACATGTCGCAGTACACCTCGATCTCCCCGAGCGCGGCATGGTCGATGGTGTAGAGGCCGTCGCTGGCGGAGGCGTCCTCGTCGATGGCCTGGAGGCAGTCGGCACACAGGTCGGGGTCGGTGCCGTCGCAGTCGAGGTCCACGCCGCCGCAGGGCTCTGTGGCTCCGGGGTTGATGGCGGCGTCGGTGTCGTCGCAGTCGGTGCTGTCAGCGGAGTGGCCTGACGGGACGGAGCAGTCCTCGGTGGTGTCTGAGGCATCGCCGTAGCCATCGGCGTCGTCGTCGGCGTAGTAGGTCGTGGTGACGCCTTCATCGGTGTCGCCGTCGCAGTCGTTGTCGATCTCGTCGCAGACCTCCGTCTCGCCGGGGTTGGATGCCGACTCGGTGTCGTCGCAGTCGGTGGCATCGGTGACGGTGCCGGAGGGGGCCGAGCAGGCATCGGTGGCGTCTGCAGCGTCGCCGAAGCTGTCGCCGTCGTCGTCGGCGTAGTAGGTCGTGGTGACGCCTTCATCCGTCGAGCCGTCGCAGTCGTTGTCGATCTCGTCGCAGACCTCCGTCTCGCCGGGGTTGCTCAGTGCCTCGCCGTCGTCGCAGTCGTCGCTGTTGTCGGCGTAGCCGCTGGGCAGGTCGCAGGCGGTGGTGCTCGATGAGCCGCCGTAGCCGTCGCCGTCAGAGTCGGCGTAGTAGGTGATCATGTCGGTGGCGTCGGAGTCGATGTCGCCGTCGCAGTCGTCATCGACGTCGTTGCAGACCTCGGTGGCGGCCGGGTTGACGTCTGCGTCTGCGTCGTCGCAGTCGGTGCTGTCTGAGACGGTGCTGGAGGGCTGGTTGCAGGCGATGGTGGTGTCAGTGGCATCGCCGTAGCCGTCGCCGTCGCCGTCGCCGTACCAGGTCGACACATCGATCGCGGTGTCCTCGTCGATGGTGCCGTCGCAGTTGTTGTCGACGTCGTCGCAGACCTCGTCAGCGTCGGGGCTGATGGCGCTGTCGGCGTCGTCGCAGTCCCCGGTGGTCTCGGCGTATCCGGTGGGCAGGTCGCAGGACTCGGAGGTGGTGTCCGCGATCCCGTAGCCGTCTCCGTCGATGTCCTCGTAGTACGTCGTGGTGACGTCCTCATCGGTGGTGCCGTCGCAGTCGTTGTCCGCCGCATCGCAGACCTCCTCGCCGCCGGGGAACGATGTGATGTCGGTGTCGTCGCAGTCGGTGTTGTCAGCGACGTAGCCGGTGGGCGGATCGCAGGTGTCCAGGGTGGAGTCGGCATCGCCAAACCCGTCGCTGTCGCCGTCGGCGTACCAGACCGTGAGCACGTCCTCGTCGATGTCGCCGTCGCAGTCGTTGTCGATGTCGTCGCACTGCTCGGCAGCACCGGGGTAGGCCTCGTCGGTGGTGTCGTTGCAGTCCGTACCGGTGGCGACGTAGCCAGACGGAACCTCGCAGGCGTCGATGGTGCTGTCCTCGTCGCCGAAGCCGTCGCCGTCGCTGTCGGCGTAGAAGGTGCTGGTCACTCCCTCATCGGCCTCGCCGTCGCAGTTGTTGTCGATGCCGTCGCAGATCTCCTCGGCGCCGGGATTGACCACCGAGTTGGCGTCGTCGCAGTCCTCGTCGGCGTCGTACCCGTCGGCGTCGTCGTCGGGGACCCCCGTGG
>JBLHNG010000406.1:0-7906 GCA_047621685.1 Myxococcota bacterium
GGTCGGGCATCGCAGGCCGGGCGTACCGGTCTCACCCCATGATGTCGGCAATGCGGTCGAGCTGCTCGACGACGGCTGCGGCGGGGCCACCGTGGGCGGTCCGGACCGGAGCGAAGAACCGCGCGGTCCGCTCGATGCCGATCGTCTCGGTCAGCACCGGCTGCAGGTTCTCGATCAGCGGATGGACTCCGATGCCCCGCGGCGGCATCAGGCCCAGTCCGATGCCCATCCCGAGCATGCAGCCCAGCACATACAGGTCGTTGACCCGGTGCGTGGCCTTGACCGGGATGTACCGCCCATCCAGCATCGGCCAGGATGAGGGCTCCTCAGAGAGCTGGATGATCGTGTGCTCCTTGAGGTCCTCGATGGAGGTCGGGGTGCCGTGTGTGCTGAGATACTCCGATGAGGCCATCACCTGCATCGGAGAGCGGAGGAACACCCGCGAGTAGCCCTCCCGATCCGGTGGTGTGTCTCCCCAGTAGACCACCAGGTCGTAGTCACCGCCCATGCTCTTGAGGGGCTCCTCGACGAAGCGAAGTGAGATCCGAATGCCGGGGAAGGCCTTCAGAAAGAGCGCCTGAAGCTGGGCGCTCAGCGGCGGCGGAAACCCGAGCCCGGCGAGGATCTTCAGCTCTCCCTGAGGGGAGCGGAGGGACTCCCTGGCCCGCTCCAGCAGTCCGGCTCGAAGCCTCAGCAGCTCTGGTCCCTGCTCCACAAGGAGTCGCCCGGCCGAGGTGAGGACCATGTCGTGCCCGCGAAGGTGCACAATCGGTGCACCGACTGCGCTCTCCAGGTTCCCCAGTCGTCGGCGGAGTGTGGTTCGAGAGACCTTCTCAGCACGGGAGGCACCCTGCAGAGAGCCATGTTCGACAACCCAGAGCAGCGCCTGGACATCTTTAATTTCCACGTTGGACCTTCCAGATCATGTTGGTGTCCATAATTCGTCCACCCAGGACTACAAAACGAACCACGAAATCGCAATACAGTCGGCGGGCAACGACCCTGCCATTCAAAACGGCCCATTTCATTGGACCAACCTCAGCGATAAGAATCCACTCAGGAGGACATGTGCTCCTGGTGTGGATGGCTGTGGCTGCTGCCGAATGCCCCCGGAGAGACTACGATGCGAACCGTCCTGATGATGATGGCCGCTGGCTGCAGCAACCACAGCCCCCCGACCACACAGTCCGTGCCGCCGGCCTCAGAGACTGCTGAGGCCCCCCGACCTGATCCGTTCGCGGAGGTCGCCAGCTTTGCGGAGACCGTCAACAGTCGGGGTGCCGTGCTGCCCCGGGACGACGCCTGGGGCGACACCGCCAGCACGGTTCGCTACCTGGATCAGAATTGGGGGCCAATCGAGGGGCTGTGGTTCTACTACGCCAGCCAGGGCTCGCGGCTCATCTTGAGGGATGTCCTCCTCAACCTGGAGCTTGCCGACAGCGAGGCCAGGCTGGCGTCAGTCGAGACCTTTACCCGCTACCGCTTCCTCGCGCAGGCTCCCACCCCCAACAACCCCGACGGACTGCCGGTCGGCTTTGCCAGGGATGGAGAGCACGTCGGGCTGACCTGTGCGGCCTGCCACACCGGCCAGATCCTCTACGGCGACACCGCGGTGCGCATCGACGGCGCCCCGGCGATGGCGGATCTGCCCGGACTGCTCATGGAGATCGAGGCCGCGCTGCGCGCCACCCTGGATGATCCCGAGAAGCAGGCGCGCTTCATCGCCGCTGTCGGTGCGAACAGCGATGCCGATGCGGAGGCCGAGACCATTCTCTCGCTGGAGCAGTCGGCGCTGTTCTTCGAGAGCTACACCCCGGCCTTCACTGAGGTGGTCGGGGGCTATGGACGACTCGACGCGATCGGCGGCATCGTCAACCAGGCCATCCGCTTCACCAGCGGCACCGACAACGCCATCTCAGCAAACGCACCGACGAGCTACCCGGTGCTGTGGGATGCACCGCGCCACGACTATCTCCAGTGGACGGGCTTCTCAGCAAACAGCGGCCCCGGCTCGATCGCCCGCAATGTCGGGGAGGTGGTCGGCGTCTTTGGCGAGATCCACGCCACCGGGATCCACTCCCCCCGCGAGAACCGCGCAGGCTTCTCGACCTCCATCAAGGCCCACAACCTCGTGGACATGGAGGAGACGCTGTGGACGCTCCAGTCGCCGCTCTGGCCGGAAGATGTCCTCCCGACCATCGACCGTGCCCTCGCTGAGCAGGGGGCGGCGCTGTATGCCGCAGAGTGCGCTTCCTGCCACGCGATCATCGACCGGGACGACGACGACCGGCGGGTGGTCGCACAGGTGATCGGGCTGGATCAGCTCGGCACCGATCCGCTGACCGCGACCAACCTGGCGGATGCGCGCCTGCCGACCGGAATCCTGGAGGGATCCCTGACCCCGGACGGGACCGGGCTGTACGGTGCAGAGGCGCCTGCCATGGGCCTCATCGAGGCGCTCGTCGCCAACTCGCTCAAGGAGAACAAGACCGCGGCGATCCGCACCCTGGCCAACGCGAAGCGCTGGGGGCTGGAGGAGTCTCCGAAGCAGGGCAGCCACACCCCCGACAGCGAGGCCGATCCGTTCGCATCGCTGCGGGCCTACAAGGCGCGACCGCTCAATGGGGCCTGGGCCTCTGCGCCCTACCTCCACAACGGCTCGGTGCCCACGCTCTACGACCTCCTGCTCCCCGAGGCAGAGCGTCCGGCCCGCTTCGCGGTGGGCTCCTGGCGCTTTGATCCCGTCCGGGTGGGCTTCGTCTCAGAAGGCAGCGAGCCGTGGGTGCTCGACACCACCATCCCGGGCAACCAGAACACCGGCCACCGCTACGGCACGACGCTCTCCGACGACAAGCGCTGGGCCCTCGTCGAGTACCTCAAGACACTCTGATGCTCACGACCGACCACGCTCCCCGACTCGGCGGCACGCTGAGCGCGCTCATCCTGGCCCCGATGGTGGCACACACCACCTGGCGTGCTGCAGCGGTCGCGCTGGGCAGCGCCACAGCAGGGAGATCGCTCGCGGTGAGCCTGAGCGCGGTCGCAGTCGCCGCGCTCGCAGGAGCCGCGTGCTGGCGAGCCCCCAGGCCCGCCGGGCTGCCTCAGGGCGCAGTCCTCGGCGCAGCGCTGGTGCTGGGTCTGGGCGTCAGCGGCATGGCGGGAGCGGTGAGCCTGCTCGGGGTCGGGGCGGCCACGCTGCTCGCCCTTCCGCGGGTGATCGCGGCCCTCTCGTCGCTCCAGGACACCATCGGCGCGCCGGCACCCGCCGCCCTCATCACGTGGTCGGTGATGGCGCTGGGGTGCGCGGCAGGCTCGGTGGATCTGGCGACCTACCTCGGCGATCCGAGCGTTGAAGGTCACGGAATATACGGCGACGGCATCATCCACCGCCACCTCTGCCTCAGCGCCTACCTGCACGCCGCAGAGCTGATCCGCAGCGGCATCCCCAACGTCTACGACCTGTCGCTGATCCCGGCAGCCGGCAGCGGCGTGCTGCCGGAGACCGCGCAGCACATGGCCCCGTTTGAGCTGGACCGGTTCGGCTACCCGCCTCAGTTCCTGCTCCTCCCGCTCGCGCTCATCGCAGTCATCGACGACTTCACGGTGCAGCGGGCGGTGTGGACCTGCCTCAACGCGCTGGTGTTTGCGGCGGCGCTGTGGCGGGTCGGGCTGTGGGTGGGGCCACGAAGCGGTCGCATCCTGCGCTGGACCGCGCCAGCCCTGTGGCTGCTGGGGGGTGCGACCTACCAGGCCGGAAACATCCAGCTCCCCCTCCTTGGCCTCGGCGTGCTGGCGATGATCGCGTTTGATGAGCAGCGGGAGCGGGTCGGCGGCGCGCTCCTGGCAGGGGTGACGCTGGCGAAGATCGCCCCGGGACTGCTGGGGGTGCTGCTGCTGGTGCAGCGGCGCTGGCGAGGAGTGGGCTGGACCGTCGCCGTCGCGGTGGCGCTGTCGGGGCTGACGCTGCTGGTGGTCGGCCCCGAGCCCTTCGAGGCCTTCCTCGAATACCACCTGCCGCGGGTCTCCAGCGGAGTGGCCTACGACTTCCTCGACGACACCCCCCGCCTCATCTTCGAGAACCTCTCGCCGTTTGGTCTGCCGTTCAAGCTCGCTGAGCTGGGCGTGGGGCGGGACCCCTGGGTCTGGGGACCGCGCTTCGCGAGCGCCTACACCGTCGCCGCCTTCCTGCTGACAGTGCTCGTCGGCAGGCGCACCCTCGACCGTCGCGGACACGCCGCGGTGTGGATGCTCATCCTCACCATCGCCGCCCTGCGCAGCCCCATGGGACCGGGCTACCTGCTCGCCGGGGTGTTCTGGGCGCTGGCGCTCACCGGCGCAGAGGTCCAGGACGTTCGCGGCCGGTTGATCGGCGGCCTGCTGGTCGCAGCCATGATGCTCACCACCCCCTTCGCGCCGATCAACATGTGGGCTGCGCTGGCCGGGCAGGCGGTCATGCACGGCGTCATCGTGTGGCTCCTCCTGCGGACCTGGCCGGTGCTGGATCCTGCCCTCCAGCCTCACCGCCTGGGGAACGACGCCCTCTCTGCAGCTCACGTCGACTCGACATTGCTCAGAAAAACCAAGCTGGCAGGCTGAAAACCAGCCGCTCGGCCACAACACAGGCACCCACGCACCCCGGCAGCAGCGGACACAAGGAGAGTCAGATCCTGGATCCGGAGACCGGTGTGCAGCTTGAGATGGGGATCCCGATCATCACCATCCCCGACCCGTCCGACCCCGACCACATCGAGCAGCTCCAGACCAACGAAGACGAGTGATCACTCCAGCAGCCGGGAGAGGAACTCGGAGTCCGTAAACTCCCGGCTGTCTGTGAGGATCGCGACCACCATGTCCTGGCTCGGCAGGATGTAGAGTCGCTGCCCCCGTGCCCCGCCAGCCGCCACGAGGTCGTCGGGGCCTTGCGCGTAGAGGATCGGCCCCTCGGTCTCGAACTGGGCGATTCCGGTGAGATCAGCATCACCGGGATCCTCGTTGAGCCACATGCCGAGCCCATAGGCGGGGTTTGCCTTCGAGCCGGTCGCGCAGGCGGACAGGGTGCCTTCGGGGAGGATGCGCTCTCCCTGCCAGAGCCCGTCGTCTCGAAGCAGCACCCCAAACCGCATCCACTCCGCAGCGGTCGTCCAGGCGCCGTAGGGCCACATCGGGTTGCCAGACGGATCCCGGGTCCAGCCAGCAGAGCGGAAGCCGATGGGGTCGAGGACCTGCGTCTCCAGCCACGCCAGCGGATCCCGAGCGAGCTTTCGGGTCATCAGCTCGCCGAAGACCATGAGGTGGACCGAGCCGTACTGGTAGGTGGAGCCGGGCCTGGTGATGAGGGACTGGCTCAGGGCGTGGGCGTACTTGTCCTCGATGCGCTGGTCCTCAGCCTCATAGAAACCATCCAGGCTCAGCGCCAACCAGTCGCCATCCAGCCCGCTGGTGAGCTGGAGGAGGTGGCGTGCGGTGATGTCCGCTCGGTCATCGAACAGCTCGGGCAGGGTGTTCACCGCTGGCTCGTCGAGATCGAGCAGCCCTTGCCCTACCCCCTCCATCGCCAGAGCGCAGGCGAAGGTCTTGGTGCCGCTCCACAGGGGGTGGGGGGTCGCGGCCTCGTTTCCCGGGGCGTAGGACTCGAAGATGAGGCTGTCGCCCTGGACGACAAGCATGGAGAGTCCGCCGACAGACTCGTGGTACTCCCGGGCAGCCTCCAGCCGGGCGCGCTGATCGGCATCGGGGGTGGCGACAGACCAGGGGTGCTCGGGCTGGATCGGGGTCTCGAACCGGGCGGCCTCTCGGCAGCCAGCAAGCAAGACGAGCATCGGCAGGAGTGTGCGCATGCCCAATTGACCCATCAGATGGGCGGAAGTGAAAGCTGTTGCTCGCCCAGCGTCCAGATCACCTGACCGGCATAGGCGGACTCCAGTGCGTCGTGCTCCCCGGCCTCCCGACACAGCGCGGACGGATCACCAGTACCGCGTTGAGGAAGCCCCCGTCGTGGGGCCAGGGGGAGCCGACCACCACCGCGACCCCGAGCTGATCGCTCACCCGGCGGAGGACGCTGGCGGCATCGGTGAGTCCACGGCTGCTGCACTGCGCGGGAAGTCCTCGGTGGAAGCCGGTCGTGGCGCACTCCGGGAGCAGGACCAGCGCCGCACCGTCTCTGGCCGTCGCCGTGATCTCCGCGACGGCAACGGGCAGGACGGGCACCTCAGCCCCTCCCCTCATCGGCCGGATGGTCCACGTGATCGTGATCGTGGTCGTGGTCGTGCTCGTGCTCGTGGTGGTCATGATTGTGGGTGCTGTGATCATGGGCACCGCCAAACAGCGCCTGGAGCCAGCCCCGAGTACCGGCCTGCCACATCCCGCGCAGGGCGAGTCCGATGACCAGCAGCACGGAGACCTTCGAGACCGGACCATCGAACCGAGGCAGCGCGGCGAACACCTCTGGACCACCCGGCAGCCAGACCATGCCCCACGCTGAGAACACCAGCCCAGCGACGATCCACGGGCCAAGGACGCCAAACACCGCGTCCAGCGCGGAGACCACCGGGCGGGTGCGCCGGGCAAGCAGCACCAGCACGCCGAGGGCAACCACCAGCACCGGGCCGGACATCAGGGCCAGTCCGCTGAGGGCGTCGGGGAATTCGAGGGCGCCGTGGAGGCTGTGATCGTGGTGGTCGGACTCTGCCATCAGCAGCACCGGCAGTGCGACCCCCGCCCCCGCAGCGAGCAGATCCAGGACGCGCTCCGGGATGCGCTGGGGGGGATTGGCGCTGAGGTCGTGGCTGAGGATGTGCAGCAGCAGCCCAGCCATCACCGCCTGGATCCAGGGTGTGACCGGGGTGAGCCAGTCTGCACCCGAGAAGTGGCCCAGCACGACCCCCGCCGCAGTGGCCGCCGCCAGCAGCCACACCCGGATGAACGCCGAGCGGGTGCCGAGCCGGGCGGAGTAGCCAAACACCGCGGAGGCCACCAGCGGTGCGGAGTGGGCGGCGATGGTCAAGGCGACCGGGAGGCCATCGGCGCTCAGCTCTGTGGCAGCGCCGATCTGGAGGCCGTCGATGAGCTGGTGGCCGAGCAGCCCGATGAACGCCAGCTCCAGGCCAGGGAAGCGCACTGCGGTCAGCAGCTGATCCCCGATGCGCTCCGCAAGCACCGGCACCAGCAGCCCCACCGCGAAGGCGACCAGGGCCATCGCGCCGAGGGAGACGGCGGCGGCAGGGAGCAGCTCAGCGAGGACGAGGGTGAGCGCGGCGGTCAGTGCGAGGGTTCGTAGCGGTCCCATCCATCCCCGCTCGCGACCGGAGAGGGCCGCCAGGGCACCGCCGATGGCGACCGGCACAAGGGCGTAGAGGAGGGAGAGGATCATGAGCGCAGACCGGCATCTATTGCGCTGAAGCACCCGGCGCTCTGAGGTGTTCAGGAAGGTCCTGTGGGAATGCGTGGGGTGGTGAGTAATTGGTGTCGGGGTGGGGGTCGCAGGGGGCGGTGACCAGAGTGAACCGAAGGGGAACGTCGGGAATGCAGCCCCCTTGAGCGAAGCGACATAAGCTGGCTACAGGCCAGTGTTGGAGCGGAGCGGCCAGAAAAAGAATGGCGCCGACGATGGCGTTCCTCAGCTCATGGGTGAGGGAAGACCCTTCGGAATCGAAAGCCACGAGGCTGAGAAGACCGAAGGGCGAGCAGGACAGGTCGGCACTATCAAAAGCAGAGATCGGCGAAGCCTTGAAGTACGGCGGTGATTCCAGCGACGTCTCCGTCCTTGGGCGCTGATCGCCACGGGTCCCCTCCACGGTCCGCGCTGCACTCCCTGTCGGCGTTCCCTGTTCAGATACTGCCCGCCTTCCCAGCCTCGGCTCGTTTGCTGCTTCCGGGGCCGCCAGAGAATCTGGCGTGTGGCCCCTCC
>JBLHNG010000407.1:0-7897 GCA_047621685.1 Myxococcota bacterium
GACATGAACACCGACGACGGCGGCTGGACGCTGCTGGGCAAGACGGTGAAGTCCGGACTGTCCACTGCCGAGCGCGCCACGATCACCGGCGGAGACTGGCAGAGCTATGGCGCCGACGGCTACGGCGATCCGGCCGAGACCTCCCGGCTGTTCTGGCTGCCCCTGGAGCAGTGGTACGAGCTGACCGCGCTGTACCCGGACAACATCCTGTGGATCGCTGACTCCGACACCGACCTCCAGATGCAGAACGTCTCAGTCAGCGATGAGGGCAACGACTTCGAGATCGACTGGGACGGGGCGGTCGTTGGCTACGATGACGTCCTCTCCGGCGACATCCGCGGCCTGCCGTTTACGACCCACGACGCGGACAACGACGACTGGGCCTCCGGCAATTGCGCGAGCGGATATGTCGGTGACAACGGTGGTTTCTGGTACGATGACTGCTACGAAACCAGCATGCTGCACGCCGATGGGAACATCTACTCGTGGGCCGAGGACACCACCACCTCTGTCAGTGAGATCGCGTTCTACTTCCGCGAGGACTGAGCCTCCCAGTGCTCCCGGGCCTCTGAATCCATCGGCAGGTCCGCCAGCAGCACACCGACCTGCGACCAGGGCTGCACCGGGATGCGCGGAACCGGCTGCCGGGCGCGGTGGAGGATGGCCTGAAACAGCGCAGCGGCAGCGATGATCGGGCCGGTCTCCATCATGCCGGGGAGGATGCGGACCTCGAAGGTGCGCTTCTCCGGATCGTCTCGGATGAGGTTGAGCAGGTTGAAGTCGCAGTACTTGCTCAGCTTCGCCGACCGCAGCCGCTGTCGGGCCAGGGACCAGGGCAGCCCGGGGAAGTCAGCAGCCTCCGTGCAGGTCCGCAGGGCATCGGGCCAGCTCCCCAGCCGCACACAGCGGGGGTTGGTGCCCACCAGGCGCTTGAGCACATCGCCCCAGGCATCGAGCAGCCGGACGAGGTTGCGCAGGACGGTGGCGGACTTCAGCACAGTGCCGTCGAAGTGGATGTGGGTGGCGGACTCGGCGGGCAGGGTGAAGCCGAGCTGTGCGGCGGGGGCGAGCAGGGCCGAGAGGCGGGCGGTGTGGTCGGTGTCGATGGGCGGGGTGATCAGCTCGCAGGGGCGGTGACGCTCCCCAGGCAGCGGTGCGGCGATGGCGACGGAGGCTCCGGCCTCATCGACCACCCGGAGCATGCCGCCATCGCCCTCTTGGAGAGGCACCCCGAACAGCGCGGCGAGCCCCTCCACCGCCCCCCGGATCCCGGCGTCTGCCCGCCCGTGCCGTTGGGCGAGCCGCAGCAGCCGCAGGTCGTCGCTGACCACCCGAAACCACCCCGGCTCAGGCGGGTGACCGCGGTCGAGGCCGTCCTGGAGGGTGAGGTCGTCGACACAGCGGGCGATGAGGTTGCCCTGGGCATCCTCCACTGCGAAGGCGAGGGTGAGGTTGTGGAAGGTGGGCAGCCCGGAGACCCGGCTGGGCTCGGACTGGGGCAGGAAGTAGGGTCGGACCCGACCGTCCGGTCCAGCGAGGTGCGCGGCGAGGTCGCGTCGGCTGCTTCCCGGCGGCGCCATCAGCTCCACCTCGACCCCGATCTTCCAGTGGATCTCCATCCGTGCCTCCTGGGAAACGGCCCGGCGTGATAACCGGCTGGATGCGATTTACACGACTCCTCACCGCCCTCGCCCTCCTCGGCTTCTCCCTGGCCTGCGGGGGTGGCTCGACGGAAGAGGCCGCACCGACTCCGGCCCCAGCTCCTGCTGTCGAGCAGCCCGCAGCTCAGCCCACCGCTCAGCCCGCCGGAGTCGATCCGTCGACCATCGACTACAACGAGGACGACATGGCCGCCGACGACCCGTTCACCCACTTCGTCAACAGCAGCTACAGCTACTGTGATGCCAAGGTGCTCGGCGCGATGTGGGGCGAGGACACCTACACCGCGAAGTCTTCCATCGGCCAGCTGCTGATGCAAGACGAGCGCGACCGGCTCGACGACAAGCTCACCGGCTGTCGGGAGCGGGCGCTGGAGCAGCTGGACAACCGCGAGATCCGCTGCCACTACGACGACGTCGGGGTGACCTACGACGACGCGGTGGCCCTGGCCGGGTTCTGGGGCATCGACTCCTGGGAAGCGAAGATGCGGGTCGAGGAGAAGTACCTGCGCGACGGCCACAGCAACACCTTCATCAAGGAAGCGCTTCGGATGGCTCGGGATCAGGGCGGTCACTGAGCACCCTCGCGACCTCCTCGGCGAGCACCGCCGCCAGCACTTCCTGGCCGGCGGCGTTGAGGTGGCAGCAGGGATCCAGCCGCAGCGCCTCGTGGTCGTGTGTGGTGAGCGCGGCGGCGATGTCGAGGGTGGCGATGCCCCGGCGCTTCGCCTCAGCGCGAAAGATCGCGTAGCCCGGCGGTGGGCGCGCCGCGGTCTGGGCGAATGAAGCGGACAGCGGCGGCATCATCGGCAGGATGAGCTTCGCGGGGCCCGTCAGCTCGGTGAGCCGATCGAGCGCCGCTCCGGAGAACGTGCCCCACAGGTTGGAGCCGGTCTGGGAGCCCGTGGCCTCGGTCGCCTGGGTGAGCACCGCGAAGCGATACAGCGCCGAGTGGCCGAACAGTGCTCGGTTCAGTCCCACCGGCAGCCCGAACGGGGAGGGCACACCACCGGCATCGACCGCGAGGTTGCCGAAGTTGTAGGCGGAGGCCCCGACCATGGCGAACTGGTTGGGGCTGTTCTGCCAGATCTCCCAGATCACCACCGACGGTGAGAGGTCCGGCAGCGCATGCTGGGCGGTGGCGGCCTGGGTGGCGAACGAGGATGCTGGCTGGGCGAGGTTGACCACGCAGCCATCGACGGACTTCGAGAGGTGGGCGCCGAGGGTGTCGGGGTAGTCCAGCTGCACCCCGAACAGGATCGAGCTGCCGAGGATGACGATCTCCGCGCCGCCCTTCTCCGCACCACCCTTCTCCGCACCACCCTTCTCTGCTACGCAGTCCACCTGCTCCCGCTCCCCCCGGCTGCGACTGCGCCAGGAGATCTCCCCGTCCCGCACCGTCAGATCGGCCTGGTTGGGGGAGACCGACTGGATGCGCGGGGTGGGCCGGGTCCGCAGCACGCCCTCAGCCACCAGCAGGCTCCCGACCAGCGAGATCAGGCTCAGCAGCGCACCCCGGCTTCGCTGTTGGTTGGACATGGCGGGACCGTATCAGGTCTTACTGCAGAGACTGGGAAGCCGTGTCTGTCGGACAGCATTCGCCAGGAGTATCATCGCACCGTGCACGCCCCCTCTCGACCCGACCAGCGCTGATGCTCATCCTCCTCGCCGCCCTTGCTCGGGCCGATGAGCCCGGTGATCCCCTCAGCTGGTATGCCCTGCCGACCATCGACTACAGCAGCGACTGGGGGCTCGGCGGCGGACTGTCGGGTGGTCTGTACTTCGAGCGCGACGACATGGCGCCCTACAAGTCGGCCATTGAGCTGGACCTCTACGCCACCACGAAGCGCGTCCAGGAGCACTCCCTGTGGTTCGAGATCCTCCAGCTCGCTGATCGACCGGTGCGCCTCCAGGGCCAGCTCGGCTTTCAGGCCAGCACCACCGACAACTACTGCGGTGTCGCCGGGGTGCCGGACTGCGCGCCGGTGTCTGAGGGGAACACCAACCTGCTGCGCTACTCCGCAGCCTTTGCCCGACTCGCCGCGCTCTGGCAGCCGACGGGCTGGCCGGTGGGCCTGATGGGGGATCTCCAGGGCGCTTCGTACCGCCCCGGGGTGTTCGATGTGGCGGTGCCCTACCCCGACAGCCTCTATGCGGCGTCCTTCCCCGATGGCGAGCGAGGCCGCTACACCACCGCAATGATCGGGCTGCTGCGGGACACCCGGGACGATGAGATCAACCCTGCACGGGGACTCCGGGCCGATGCTTCCGTGCGCGGTGGCGGAGCGGCCACCGGCAGCCAGTGGCGCAACCTCGGCCTCAACGCCACCTCCGTCGGCTTCCTCCCCCTCACACCGAAGCTGACCACCGCGACCCGCATCGTCCTCGATGCCGTGTGGGGCGAGGTGCCGACCATGGTGCTCGGCGCGTTCGGCGGCTGGGCTGGTGGCAGCGGGCTGGGTGGAGACATCGGTCGGGGGATCCGGGCGGGACGCTACATCGGCCGCCGCAAGGCGCTCGGCCAGCAGGAATTGCGATGGATGCCGGTGAGCTTCAGCGTCAGGGAGACCCCGGTGACCCTCGGCGGGGTCGGCTTCTTCGATGCCGGACACATCACAGACGAGGACGCATCAGTCTCCGCCTGGGGGACAGGGGCAGGGATCCGGATCGACATCGGCGGCGACTTCCTGCTGCGCTACGACATGGGCCTCAGTCCGGTCGAGGACTGGAAGCCCTACAGCTACATCGACTTTGGGCATGCGTTCTGAGGGAGTCTTCGGCTCAGTCGTACTCGAAGACCGGCTCCTCGTACTCCTGGATGTACTCGTCCGGGACGAAGGTCTCTTCCTCAATGTTCTCCTCGACCTCAGCGTCTGGATCCCAGACGTCGTCATCGTCGTTGAGGACCACCTCGGGCTCTGGCGGTGGAGGCGGGGCCTCGAAGCCGCTGTCGACCCACTCCTGGGCGGAGTCGATCGTCATCTCGAAGCGCGGGGAGGTCACGCAGCGGGCGATCTCATTGCCGAAGTCGTCTGTTGCGGTGAGCACACCCTCCGTCTCGTAGTCTCCCCGGTCGAGATCGAAGGCGACGCTGAGCTTCTCGTTCTCTTCGGTGTAGATGGTGAAGACGTTTCGATCGGCGGTGCGGATCTGGTACTGCGAGCGGGCGAGGAACTCAGTAGCGGACTTTATCCAGGTGTTGAAGGCGTTCGAGCTCATCGGCTTGGGATCGACCTTGTTGCGGCCCATGGTCCACGGTGCCATGTATGCCGGCTCCGCATCGCCATCGCGGGTCATGGTGATCGCCCAGCCATCGCCGTCTTCGCGCTTGATGATGCGAGCAGTCCAGCCTCGATCCTTCCAGACCCAGACGATCTCCTTCTTGACCTTGATCTTCTTCTTCCTGGGAAGCTTCCTCTTCTTGGGCGGTCTTGCCATGATCCATTCTCCGTGCCCTTTCTACTATCGGGGCAGAACCGATCGAAACGGTCATAAAGTGACCATTTGCTGATTCAAGCAAAAACAGCGCGCAGCGCCTGTCGGTAGTTCTCCCGGCTCAGCGTCCGAGTCCACTCGAAGGTGTCGCCCCAGGTCCAGCGGACTTCGTTTCCTTCAAGCTCCAGGATGCCCCAGCAGCGTGCCTGGAGCTGGTTGCGTCGGAAGTCCAGGTGGTCGAGGCCGATGAGGGTGCTGCCGCCCGGACCGGTGGTGGGATCGAGCGCGACGTGGTGGTGGCCGAAGAGGTGAATTCGGGGGTGGATCCGGCGGCACAGGTTGGTCAGCAGCTCGGATCCGAAGGGCAGCTCCGGGGTCTTCGGGGCGGCATGGGTGAGCAGCACATGGGGCACGGTGTCGACGAACGTGGTGTTGATCAGCCGCCTGGGCACCAGCCGGGGATCGCCGGAGGCCTGCTCCTTTCGGAACTTCTTGCGCATGGTGCGTCCCCGTCCCCGACGCTCCTGGCGGGGTGCCATGCCGCCCATCGCGCCGATCCGGACCCCGGCGAGGGTGTGCTGCTGGCCGTCGGGCAGGAACAGGAGGCGCTGCCAGGGATCGACGGCGGTGGGCTTGTGGAAGCCGGCGAGGTAGTCGAAGTCCTCGTGGTTGCCGCGCATCCAGACCACCGGCCAGCCGTCATGGTCGAGCAGGTCGGCCCCCTCCGCGCAGCCGTGGACGTACTGAGAGAAGCCCAGCTCGTCGGAGTCCCGGGCGGCGTGACGGCGGGTGGCATCGTCGATGCGGGAGAGGTCGGGGTAGGCGCCCATGTCACCGACCTGGAGCACCCCATCAAGGGTGCGCCCGGTGGCAGCCTCCCAGGCTCGACTGAGCATGAGCATGAGGGTGATTCGGCCGTGAACATCACCAAACACCGCAAACGTCTTCTTGTCGTGTTCCATTTCAGGTTGTTTAGTGCAATGACACCGGAAGATCGACGGGCAGGCTCTCACCGGTGGTGATCTGGGTAGATTGGCGGAGGGGGTGACATGAGTCGGTGGATCGACGCGGTGATGCCGTGGCTGAAGTGGCCGGTCGCAGTCTGGGTGCTGCTCAGCGTGCCACGGCTCGCAGTCGCGGACCTCACGCTCATCACCAGCAGCTTCCAGGCGGCCCTCGCGCCGTTCTGGCTCGGACTGGCTGGCTACCTGCTGGCCTGGTGGCTCCTCTTGCGGAGGCGGATCTGGGGGCAATTCCTACCGACCCTGCTCCACGAGCTGACCCACGGCCTGTTCGCGCTGCTGACGTTTCATCGCATCGTGTCGCTCAAGGCGACGTGGTCGAGCGGCGGGGAGATCCAGTACACCGGCCCCGGGAACTGGCTCATCACGATCGCGCCGTACTTCTTCCCGCTGGCGATGGTGGCGGCGGTGCCGATCCTGAGTCTTGTGCAGCCCGATGAGACGGTGCGGCTGGCGCTGATCGGGGTGGTGTTTGGGTTCGAGAGCGCGGCGATGTGGCGGCAGGTTCACCCGGGTCAGCCGGATCTGCGGAAGGCGGGCTTTGTGTTCACGGCGGTGTTCCTGCCCGGGGCGCTGCTGTGGACCTACGGGGCGGTCCTCGCGCTGGTGCTGCGGGGGGATGTCGGGATGGTTGGGTTTGTGGCTGGCAATTGGGCGGATCACTGGGACTGGCTGGGTGAGCTTGGGGGGCGGCTGTGGCGGTCAATCCCGGGTGCGTAGGTCCTGGAGTGCTTGCGGCAGGGTGGCGGGCTGGGTGAGGTCGTGGCCGGCGTCGCAGAGGGTCTGGCGGCGGGTGGCGATGCGCTGGGTGAGCTGACGCTTGAGCCATGTGCGCTCGGAGCGGGTGAGGCCCTCCAGGACGGGGACCGGGGTGCCGTTGATGATGAAGATGCCGCTCTTGAGGGTCTCGACCTCGGTGATGTCTTCGAGGGGCCAGCGCTGGCGGTTGATGGTGAGGGTGGCGGCGGTGAGGGTGAGCGGGGCGTGCCGGAGGTTGAGGCGGAGGCTGAGGGGGACGCAGGCGAGCTGGGTGAGGACGATGAACGCCGCGATGGCCATCGACCACTGCGGCTGGAGGAGGGTGTCTGCGATCAGCTTGCCGAGGGTGCCGAAGAAGATCAGCAGCATCAGCCAGACGCCGAGGAGGGTCCAGATGTCGACAGGCTTACTGCGACCTGCAGTGCGGGTGAGGCGGATGCGCAGGAGCCTGGCGAGGGCGTCGCCGTTGAGGCCCATCAGGAGGCCGCAGATGATGGCGAGCCAGACCATGAGCGGGGCCGTTGTGAGGAAGAGGGCCGCCATGAAGGTGGTGGAGAGGCCGGCGATTGTGAGGAAGAGGCGGCTCTCGTCGACCCGACGGGGGAGGTGGATGGTGATGCGATCCAGCTCGGTGACGATGCGCAGGGTTGGAGGTGTGGGCACGCCGGGGCTCGCGGGGGTGGCTGTGGGGAGTTCAGGCCAATGATAATGGGGTAAATTATGAGCGATGTCATCAAGCCGAGGGCTGATATGCTAATCCAAAGCAATCCTTTGTATAGAATCAGGCCCATGTGTATGGCTTTGGCCTTTGTCTTTTCCTGTAAACCAGACACTGAGAATCTACCTGCAATTCATGTTCAGGTTGTCTCTGCTGGACGTGATGTGTCGTGCTTGCTTGACTCCACCGGGACCGTGCATTGTTGGGGCACAGAGGCCATCTGGAAGGGGACTTCAGGAAGTGTTGTTGTGGATCAGGTTCCAGATGACGTGTTTACGCTATTGACAGTGACTTTGCCTGTGCAT
>JBLHNG010000408.1:0-7885 GCA_047621685.1 Myxococcota bacterium
CCCACTGGCCTGATGTCCGTTCCTGAATGGCTTTCCCGAGGTCCAATACGATGAAGCGAACTGACTGGAAATCTGCTCGTCACGCCGATGAGTGGCCGACCCTGTTCCTCCTCGACCTCAAGGTCACCCACCTCGATCAGGCCATGGACGCTGTCCTGGCTGCCCTGCGCGAATCCGGTCAGCTCGCAGATTCCGGCGATCTTGCCGAGGTCACCCACCAGCTCCAGCGACACGCCGACCTCGGTCCCGATGCGCTCGAGAACGGTGTCGCCATTGTCCATGAGCAGATCGAGCGTCCAGGAGTTCAGACACAGGTTCTGGTCCGGCTCGCCGAGCCTCTCAAGGATCTCTACGGCCCTGACGGTGTGCTGCTCCAGTACATCTGGGTGCTGTTCAGCGATCAGAAGACCCACCCTCACATTCCAGTTGCTGCCGAGTTCGCCAAGCTCATGGAAGATCCCGAGTTCCGCGCTCAGGTGGGTGTGTGCCAGACCGAAGAGGAGATCCTCCAGGCCTACGATCAGTGGCTCGACGAAGAGGTGAACTTCGAGCACCACATCCCCGAAGAGCTTCGCCGCACCGGCAAGCTCTTCGGAGGGATCATTGCCGACATTCGCCGCCGCGCGCCCCACTTCATCTCCGACTTCACCGATGGCGTGACCACCAAGACACTTGCAAGCGTCTTCTTTCTGTTCTTTGCCTGCCTCGCTCCGGCCGTCGCCTTCGGCGGTCTGCTGTCCGTGCTCACCGAGGGAACTATCGGTGTCATCGAGATGATCGTGGCTACCGCAGTCTGCGGCACCGTCTACTCCATCTTCAGTGGCCAGCCGCTCACCATTCTCGGCAGCACCGGGCCTGTGATCATCTTCATGGGGATCCTGTACCAGCTGACCAAGTCTCTTGGGATCCCGTACCTGCCGACGCTGGCGTGGGTGGGCATATGGACGATGGTCTTCCTGTTGGTGCTCGCGATCACTGAGGCCTGCTCGCTGATCCGCTACTTCACGCGGTTCACCGATGAAACCTTCGCAGCGCTCATCTCGATCATCTTCATCGTTGAGGCTGTCAAGGACATGGCTCACGGCTTCAGCGACAGCAACACGAGCTACGACACGGCGCTGCTCAGTCTGATCCTGGCGCTGGGAACCTTCTACCTCTCGATGAGCCTTGTCCGCCTGCGCACCGGCCCCTACCTCCGGCGTCAGGTCCGCGAGTTCCTCGCCGACTTCGGCCCCACCATTGCCATCGCCGTCATGACCGGCCTCGCGCTCTGGCTCCATCCTATCGAGCTGGAGACCCTCGCCGTCCCGCAGGAGTTCGCCACCACGAGCGGACGCTCCTGGTTCGTCAATCCCTTCGAGGCCCCGACCTGGGTGTGGGCAGCCAGTACCGTGCCGGCGCTGCTCGTCAGCATCCTGCTCTACCTCGACCAGAACATCACTGTGCGGCTGGTCAACGACAAGCGGAACAAGCTCCAGAAGGGGTCTGGATACCACCTCGACCTGAGCGTTGTCGCTGTACTCGTTGGCCTGTCCAGCCTCTTCGGCCTGCCCTGGATGGTCGCGGCCACCGTGCGCTCTCTGAACCACGTCCGCAGCCTCCAGAAGATTGAATCCAAGGAGGGCGAGGAGGTCATCACCGGCACCATCGAGACCCGCATGACGGGGCTCCTCGTTCACCTCGCTGTCGGTGCAAGCCTGCTCTTTCTCGGCCTGCTCAGCCAGGTGCCCATGAGTGTACTCTTCGGTCTGTTCCTGTTCATGGGCATCGCCAGCATGCGCGGCAATCAGCTCTTCGAGCGCATGCGCCTCTGGATCATGGACCCGGCCTCCTATCCGCCGACGTACTACCTGCGCGCTGTGCCGACCTCTAAGGTGCACTGGTACACAGCCATCCAGGCCACGTGTCTCGTCGTGCTCTGGATCGTGAAGGCGAGCGTGTTCGGCATCCTCTTTCCACTGTTCATCGCCCTGCTCGTGCCTGTTCGCATGCTCCTGGGCCGATTCTTCAAGGCCGAGCACCTCGCGCTGCTCGACGCTGAGGAAGAGCCTGAGCAGGAAGAGCACCGCGAAGCCATCTGAGCCTCAACGCAGTGCGTTGCAAGATCCCTGGCGAGGATTTCATCGCACGCCCCGCCAGGAGCCTGGCCATCAATAGTAGGCGTGTAATACCGAAACGGAATAACTGACAATTCGGTTTAATCGAACGAAGGATTCCATGCCCAATCACCTTAATTACCAGCATCTTCGATACTTCTGGATGACTGCGCGTGAAGGCTCGCTGACCCGGGCCAGCAAGCGTCTGAAGCTCGCGCCATCGACGGTGAGCGCGCAGATCCGGCTGCTGGAAGAGGCGCTGGATCGAAAGCTGTTTGAGCGAAAGCGACGGACGCTGGTGCTCACCGAGCATGGCCAGGTCGTCAAGGAGTACGCCGACGACATCTTCGCGCTGGGCGAAGAGATGCTGGAGGTCACGCGGTCGGAAACCAACCCACGCCACGCCTATCAAATGCGGGTCGGGGTCAGCAACAACCTCCCCAAGCTCGTTGCCTGGCGGCTGCTCCATCCAGTCCTCCACCTGGAGAACTTCCCCGTTCACCTCGTCTGTGTCGAGGATCACGCCGAGCGGCTGGTGGCGGATCTGGCTGTGCACCACCTCGATCTTGTGCTGGCTGACACTCCGGTCGGGTTGGTGAGCGATGTCGACTCCGAGAGTCGTCTGCTGGGGGAGTGCGGCGTGACCCTCATGGCTGCACCCCAGGTTGCAGCACACTATCTCCTGGACTTTCCAAACAGTCTCTCCAATGCGCCCATGCTGCTGCCAGACACCGGCAGCGGCATGCGGCGGCTGCTGGAGGAGTTCTTCAGCAGCCGGGAGATGCGACCAAGGATCGTCGCAGAGTTCGGTGACAGCGCACTGATGAAGGCGTTTGGTCAGGAGGGAGCCGGGGTGTTTCCAGTGCCATCAATGGTCTGTGATCAGGTTGCCTCGCAGTACCGCGTGGTTCGACTGGGGGAGCTGGAAGGGCTTCGGGAACGGTTCTATGCCGTAACACTCAAGAGTCGACTGGAGAATCCAGCCGTAAAGGCTATTTTCAAGTCAGCAGGCGACTTACTTGATCATCCGTTCGGTTTTGGCGAATCGGGTTAGTTGTATTACCTTATTGTATACATGTAATCTGTCATGTAGATTTCAACTGATACATACTCTCGATTAAGCACCCCCATCATCCACTATGGGACGATGAACACCCTTGATGGCATTCTCCTGTTTCAAGGCAGATGGCATCGCAGGGGCACCTGCTGACGGGCCCTACAGTTGGAGTCGTGATGTACCAGAGAGCCCGAAGCAGGCCTGCATCAACAGACAGAAGGACGATATTCTACGCGTGGCAGCTCTTCGCCGGGCTTGCGATCTGGGGGTTGGTGGGCCTCCAGGCACTGTGGCCACCTGCGCCAATGTGCCCACACACCGAAGCACCCTCCGTCTCGATTGGCCATCATCAACCGTAGCGAACGCACGGCGGAAAGGGGCAATAGTCAAGAGAGGCCAGAGCGATCGACGTTAACGCGTGTTCCAGTAGAACCCGCAAGGCGGGCACTCACAGGTCCAGGAATCCCTGGCTCACCCGCTTGTGAACACCGATGTACGGTCTCAAGACGCTGTGAACATTCTGGCACCAGTCATATCAGCCATCATTAGCGGACAGTCTTCCGCTACAGAGAAGCTGTGGGGAAGAATCTTGTCGGTGACTGGTGCCACACCGCTCTCTCTGCCGATGCTGCCGCCATACTACGAGGCCCATGTCGGGGTGCTGTTTGACGGCGTGGCCTGGATCAGGGCCGAGGCCGATAATTCGGGAGAGTGGGTGGTGATGCGCAGCGACAGCGACAGCGACGGCTGGCAGCAGGTGCTGCTCCCCGAGCTGGATGGGTCTGTTGCCTTCGATGCCGACAGCTTCTCACCGGCAGAGGATGGCTTCTTGCTCAGCACAGGCCGCCTGGTCTGGCGCTGGTCCCACCAGACCGAGACATGGAGCGACGTCGTCGAGCTGCCGTCAAATACATCGACGCGGTGGGGTATCAGTGACGATCGGCTGCTCGTGAAGTGGCCCGAGTTTCGCGATGATGTCGAACTGGTGGGCCTGGCGATCCTCAGCCCCGACGGCTCGATGGAGCTGGCGAGCGCTTCCTGCGTGAATGCTACCCTCGGCACCCTCTTTGACGAAGATCGGTGGGATGTCTCGTGGAGCTGGTCGTGGCCAACCTTGAGGAAGCGTTTTGGTGGACCACCGTCGAGTAGACGGTCGCGATCGTCCTCACAGAGCGTTGAGCAAGACGAGGTGGAGGTCGTCTACAAGGGTGACTGGGGAGTGGTCCCGCACAATCAGTCCATGGACCAGCGCCGTCAAGCTGAACCGGCTCGCCACGCACACCTCTTCCTCGTTTTCTCACTTCTGGACAGAATGAAATCCACACTCACCCGTCCATGTTGGCCCCCGGAGTCCCCATGCGATCACTGCTCTCCCTCCTCCTGACGGCCGCGCTGGCTGGCTGCACCAGCAACTTTGGCGAGGAGGAGCACCTGGCGGGGTACTGGGAAGGCACGCTGCGCGATGAGGTCTCGCAGAAGGTGTACTGGGCAGAGCTGGACCTGTACCCCGGCGGTCACCTCGACTACTGGCTGTTCTACGACGCCCCGGGGGTCTTCGACACCGAAGAGTACGCCTCCGGAGAGTTCTGGTTTGACGGGCAGACCGCGGAGCTGGAGATCTTCAGCGGCATGGATCTCGGGGTCTTCTCCCCGCGCTACCTGGCCATCGGTGAGATGGACTACGGAGACCGGACGCTCTCCGGCGACCTCTACGACACCGATCCGGATCATCCACGCGGCACCTTCCTCTTGCACGGGTACTGACCGTCAGGGTTCTCGCGGATTCGAGGCCGCCTGGGATCGCTTCTGCAGGTAGAACACGGCCCGCGATTGCACGGCGGGGTTGCGATCCTGCTTCAGGATGTTGGCCGCTTCATCCATCGCTTCAGTACCATCCTGCCATCCTGTGGCCAGGGCTTCGGCTGCAACCTTGCGAACAAGCGCCGACCGGTCCCGGACCGCTGCATTGAGGTACACCGCGACATCAGCGGGCACCGATGTCGCCCGGGATCCGATCACAGGAACCCGACGAGAGATCCCGTAGACCTTGTCGATCCACTCCTCTCGGTATCCAATAAACCAGCGGGCACGAGACATCAATAGCATCTCCATCGCGACAGCACGGACCGGCGGGAGCGCAGCCTCCAGCGCCAGAGTCGGGAGGTGCCTGTCGAAGTCCGGACGCCGCAGCAGCAGCCGAAGGATGTGGGACACACGCCCTGAGCGGACCCGGAGCATCTCGTCCTTCAGGTGGAGCAGGACGTCTGGTCGATAGATGGCCTGCTCCAGCAGCGAACGCCCGCACGGGGTCCAGCGCCCGAGAACGTTTGCCTGAGAGAGCAGGAAGAACGCACTCTGCGCCACCACCGCTGCAGGGGTCACTGGGAACTGTGCTGCAGCATACTGTTCCGCCGAGCGGCGCACGTTGTCGACCCAGTCGTTGAGTCGATACACGATGGAGCAGAACTCAAAGGGTGACATCGGGGCTGCGGGCAGGTGCTCCAGGGCGGCTTGTCGAAGGTAACCATCGCCATGGAACACAATGAGCCACCCCAGCGCGGGGTGCTGTCGCAGCAACGATCCGATTCGCGCCTGATCTGTGCTGTGGAGGTTCTCAGGGAAGCGCACAGGGTGCAGCCGTGCGATCTCACGGATCTGGTACGACGCGTGGGGAACCGCAGCGGCGGACACCGACGCCATGGCCCCTCGATAGGCTTCAGGCTCGCCGTCCATCTCTCCGTGGCTGAGGGCAACCTTGAGGGCGTGAACCGACTGCTGTGCGTCCTCGGGAAGTGCAGAGAACGTTGCGTGTGTATACAGACTTCGAAACTGCTTGACCTTCATCCTGTACACCATCCCCCGAAGCCTACAGTGTCTCTGCGAAGATGTTGCACCGGCGGCACGATCGGTCTGCAGCCATCCTCGACGAACTTCTGTCCGCAGCGTAGCTTGGGCCAATCGCCGGGCGCCCGTGCGGGCTATCCTGTTTTATGTCCACGCTCCCCTGCATCGAGGTCGGCCCCCTTTCTCCCTGCCGTGGAACGGTTCTGTGGCTTCATGGCCTCGGCGCCGACGGGCACGACTTCGAGCCCGTCGTTCCGCAGCTCGGGCTGCCGGACGTTCGGTTCGTCTTCCCGCACGCGCCGTCGATGCCGGTGACGATCAACAGCGGCTCCGTGATGCGTGCCTGGTACGACATCCTCACCTGGGATGCGGTCCCTGGGCGCGAGAACGCGCAGCACATCCGGGAGTCCACCGATCGCATCGAGGCGCTGATTCTCCGAGAGGTCGCCCGGGGACACCCGCCAGAACGCATCGTGCTCGCCGGCTTCAGCCAGGGGGCTGCGATGGCGCTGCACGTGGGCCTCCGCTACCCGCAGACCCTCGCAGGGATCCTGGTTCTCAGCGGCTACCTGGTGCTCCCCGACACCGTCGAGGACGAGTCGAATCCGGCAAACGCCATGACGCCGACGATGTCCTGCCACGGCACCTCGGACGACGTGGTGTCTTTGGAGCGCGGTCGGCAGGCTCACGAGACCGTGTCCCGCGCTGGCCGACCCGCGGAGTGGTACACCTTCCCCATGGCCCACGAACTTTGCATGGACGAGGTCGAGTGCATTCGGGACTGGCTCGCCGAAATGCTTCCCCGGTAGCTGGGCCACTTCGCGACTCAATCGCAACCCACAGCACACCTGCGGGTTCTCCAAAGACTGGTGCCGCAATTCTGCCTTCTCAGAGCCACCGATCCTGCTCACCCCCGCAGCCATCCAGACTGCAGCTTGAGCACCTGCGCTGATCCAGACGATGGGCTGTGGCCCTGAGCACCTCGGTATGGAAGCGCGTCAGGTAGCACTGCGCCGCCCCCTCCTTCAGTTCATCTCAGCGATCAGATCCTCGATCTGCGAATCCTCAATCAACACGTTGTTGAGCATGGAGACCGTGCCGAGGGGTCTGTTGTTCTGGTAGATGCTGATCGCGGGCACCCGGCTGATTTTCTGGGACATCATCAGCTTGGAGCACGAATTCACCTCAACCTTGAAGAACTGAATTCCGGTGTAGTCCGCCGAAGTGACAAAGCGCTTGAACTGCTCGACTTGTTTCTTCGAGGAGTCGTACTCGCTGGCGACAAACAGCACCAGTCCGGCGTCCTCCCCCAGCCCATTGATGGCCGCCTCGAAATTGTCTTCGCACAGCTCGGTGAGCGCCGGCTCCGCTGGAGCGGGCGGAGCCTCGGGCTCAGGAGTGGACGGCGGGGCCTCTGGGACCACCGGAGCAGCCTCTATGGCGGGCTCAGCAGGAGCCGGCGGGGGCTCTGGGGTCTTGGTGCGGGATGACGGATCCAGCTTGGGCCGGGGCATCGTCTCCGGGCCGCAGGCCAGGGTGAAGAGAAAGGGGAGAAAAAAGATGAGTCTTTTCACGTTTGTCCAAGGGAAGACGAGGATGTCACGGTACTCGAAGCTGCAGTGCTTCGACAAGCCCCACCCCCGCTCAGCCGTCGGATGATTCAATGGCAGGGCAAATCGCCTGGAGCTGTGACCACACTCAAGAACGGGCACCCGTCATGTCGCCCCCTTCTTGTGGACAGTCTGTTTCAGAGGATGCCTGCGCGAAGCGGTCTCCACGACTGTTTGGTCAAGCCTCAGCGGTCAAATGACCGCACTTTTTTCGGCTCACAGGGCTTTTGCCCAGACGACTCCCTTGCTCTTGAGTGCCTGGACATAGCGGGCGTCAT
>JBLHNG010000409.1:0-7855 GCA_047621685.1 Myxococcota bacterium
CGGACCAGGACCGGGGTGAGGATCCCGTGGAGCCGGATCGACTCGGCCAGCTCGTCCAGCGCATTGGTGGCGAACCGCAGCCGAGGCTGCTCGGGGTTGGGCCGGATCTGGTCGATGCGGATCTGTTGGAGTGCACCGGTGCTGTTGGTGTCCTGGGTGTCGATGATGTCGTCAGGAATCAGCGCGGAGAGGCCGCGGCCCAGTCTGGAGCGGCTCATGATGCCTCCCTGCTCAGTGCGTCGGGTGTGCTGAGATCAGCCCGTCTGCTCAGATCATCAATGTCAAACGGCGTGTGGGATTCCTGCTCGGCGGGATCGCGGCGGCCATCTCGGATGAGCAGCTCGGTCGCGAGGGCGGAGTAGGCGAGTGCGCCAGGGCAGCGGGGGGCGTAGGCGTGGATCGGTCGGCCGAAGCTGGGGGCCTCGCCGAGCCGGACGTTGCGCGGGATCATCGTGCGGAAGACCTCGCTGCCGAACACTTCGTTGGCCTCGTGGGCCACATCCCGGGAGAGGTTGGTGCGGCGGTCGACCATGGTCATCAGGATGCCGGCCAGAGCGAGCTGTCGGTTGAGACCCTTGCGCGCCGCATTGACCGTGCGCAGCAGCTCCCCGAGCCCCTCCATCGCGTAGTACTCCGCCTGAAGCGGGACCAGCACACCGTCAGAGGCGGCGAGTGCGTTGAGGGTCAGGAGGTTGAGCGACGGCGGGCAGTCGATGATGACGTAGTCGTACTGACTCGCCCCGGCGCGCAGGGCGTCCTTGAGGCGGTACTCCCGGCGGGAGGCGTCGACCAGCTCGATCTCAAGGCCGACCAGCTCGCGGGTGGCCGGAGCGATGTGCAGGCCGTCGATGCAGGTGGGCACCAGGACATCCGCCAGCCGCTTGAAGCCGAGCAGCACATCCGCGATGCCGAAGCTGACCGCGGACTTGGGGTGCCCGACACCGGAGGAGGCGTTGCCCTGAGGGTCGATGTCGATGAGAAGGACGGCCATGTCCTGCAGAGCGAGGGCGCTGGCCAGGTTGATGGCGGTGGTGGTCTTGCCGACGCCGCCCTTCTGGTTGGAGATCGCGAGGATGCGAGGCATGAAGTCTCACGGGAGTGAGGTGGAGGCAGAGATGTGAGAGCGGGAGACCGGAGGATGAGGGAGGGTTGTCCGGTCAAGACCTGCTATCGAAAGTTACTTGAGGGTAGCTGATCAACCTGGCCAGTGCAATCGCGAAAAACTCCTGGCTATGCTCGACCTCCCCGAGAGAGTGGTCGATTGTTCCACGGCATGGTGCGCCATGTTCCACGCGCCGTCCGCCCCCCTGATACCGGCCGGTGATCCGCTTTTCAACCAGACTCCCGGGCGATCAGGGCTGGAAATGATGAAAACCGGGTATGGAGGATCAACATCAGCGATTTCGGAATTTCCGACATCCAGCGCGGGTAGTCCGGGATCCATGCCGATCTTCTCGCGCGGCGCTGTAACCTCTGGGCCGCCTGAATCGTGGCAGGGTTCAGGAGGTGGATTGATGTCAGATCACGTGGTAATCGGCGGCGGAATTTCCGGACTGGTCTGTCGCATCTTCAGTGTGATGGCGCCGGGCAAGGTCTGAGGATCAGTTCTTGCGCTTCTTTCCCTTCTTCCGAGGCAGATGGAGGGGGGCGCCGAGCATCCGGGGCAGGGCGCGCTGGCCGTGATCGGTGAGGGCGACCAGAAGGGTGAGCTGGCTGGAGTGGGCCGTCTCATCGGGCTGCTGGCGGGTGTAGAGTCCGTCGGGCTGGAGCACCCAGGACTGGGTGTTGTCGAGCAGTCCGCCTTCGAGGACCTCGTCGATGATGCGCTTGCGCAAGGTGTCGTCGAGGATTGGGCAGGCGATCTCGACCCGGCGGTGGAGGTTGCGGTACATCCAGTCCGCACTGGAGAGGTAGACCTGGTCCTCACCGCCAGCGTGGAAGTGGAAGATCCGGCTGTGCTCCAGGAGCCGTCCGACGATGGAGCACACCCGGATGTTCTCGGAGATCCCTGGAATACCGGGGCGGAGGCAGCAGACCCCACGAACGATGAGGTCGATCTGCACACCGGCCTGGCTGGCCCGGTAGAGCGCCTGGATGACGTCGTGCTCGGTGATGGCGTTCATCTTGGCGATGATGCGCGCTGGTCGGCCCTCGGCGGCCTCTCCGGCCTCGGTGTTGATGAGGTCGATGATGGTCTGGCGGAGGGTGAACGGCGACTGGAGCAGCCGAGACAGCGGGATGACCTGACCCATTCGGGTGAGCTGGAGGAACACCTCGTGGATGTCTGAGGTGATCTCCGGGTTGGCGGTCAGCAGGCTGTAGTCGGTGTAGATTCGGGCGTTTCCGGTGTGGTAATTGCCGGTTCCGACGTGGGCATACCGGCGCAGCCCCGAGCCTTGCCGGCGCACGATCAGCAGCATCTTGGCGTGACACTTGTAGCCAACAACCCCATACACCACGTTGGCGCCGGCCTCGGAGAGTCGGGTGGCGAGCTGGATGTTGGCGGCTTCGTCGAACCGGGCGCGCAGCTCAATGACGACCGTGACTTCCTTGCCCGCCCGCGCGGCGTCGAGGAGGGCCTCGATGATCGGAGACTGGGAGCCACCGACCCGGTAGAGGGTCATCTTGATCGCCAGCACCTGGACATCGTCTGCGGCGGTCCGCAGGAGATCGACCACCGGCCCGAAGGACTGGTAGGGGTGGTGCAGCAGGATCTCGCGGGTGTCGAGGACCTTGAACAGCTCGGTGTTGTTGTCGATGTTCTTGGGCAGACCGGGGTTGAAGGTCTGGAACTTCAGCTCGGGCTCGTCGACCTGATCGACCACTGCAGAGAGCCGGTGGAGGTTGACCGGTCCATGGGCGAGGTAGAGGTTGTCTTCGGTGAGGTTGTGCTGCTCCAGCAGCAGCTCGACGAGCTTCGGGGGGCAGTTGTCTGCGACCTCCAGGCGCACTCCGCGGCCGAAGTTGCGGCTGTGAAGCTCGCCTTTGAGTGCCGCAAGCAGGTCGTCGATCTCCTCCTCGTCGACCCACATGTCGCTGTTGCGGGTGATGCGGAACTGGTAGCAGCCGGTGACGTTCATGCCGGGGAACAGCAGGCCGATGTTGGCGTGGATGACCGAGGAGATCATCACGAACGGGTGCGGGGCAGGGGAGATGTCGCTGGGCAGCCGGAGGATCCGGGGCAGGCAGCGAGGAACCTGGAGGACTGCGATGCCGCTCTCCCGTCCGTAGGCGTCGACACCTTCCAGGGCGATGATGAAGTTGAGGCCCTTGTTCTGGACTGTGGGGAAGGGGTGGGCAGGGTCGAGGCCGACCGGGGAGAGCACCGGGAGGGTCTGCTCTCGGAAGTACCGGGCGATCCATGCGCTCTGCTCGGGGCTCCACACGCTGCGTCGGTGCAGGTGGATGCCTTCAGAGGCCATGGCGGGCAGCAGGATCGCGTTGAGCGTCTTGTACTGCTCGTCGATCATGGCGTGGGCGGTCTCGTTGATCCGACGGAGCAGGCCCTGGGGGGTGAGGCCGTCGGGGGTGTTCAGCGGAACGTCGAGCCGCTGGCGCTGCTGGACCCCGGCGACCCGAACCTCGAAGAACTCGTCGAGGTTGCTGCTGAGGATGGTCAGGAAGCGCAGCCGCTCCAGCAGGGGGACCGTTGGATCCTGTGCCATGTGCAGCACCCGCCGGTTGAACTCCAGCAGGCTGAGGTCGCGGTTGGTGTAGAGCGCGGGATCGGAGAGGTCGTGGGGCATGTTCATCGGCGGACGCTCGCAGGTTTCTGAGACATCATCCTATCGGGATTCAGCCATTCCACCGCGCCGGTCCTGCGAGGCTGACCTTGAGGCGGGCGGTGAACTGCGCTCGGGAGATCGGGGTGGCACCGAGGCTGGCGAGGTGAGGGGTCTCCTGCTGGCAGTCGATGAGATCGAAGCTGCGGTCGACCAGCCGGCGGCAGAGGTGGAGCAGGGCGATCTTGGAGGCGTCCCGGCGGGCGTGGAACATCGACTCACCGAAGAAGATCGAGCCCATCGCCAGTCCATACAGCCCGCCGACCAGCGCGCCGTCCTCCCAGACCTCCACGCTGTGAGCAATGCCCCGGCGGTGGAGGGTGGTGTAGGTGGTGACCATGCCGGGGGTGATCCAGGTGCCGTCCTGGCCCGGTCTCGGGATCGCCGCACAGCGCTGCATGACCTCGGAGAATGCGGTGTCGATGGTGACCGTCAGGCGCCCCTGCCGATCGAGCTTCGCCAGGGAGCGGCGGACCCGGAGGTCGCCCGGCGGCAGGACCATGCGGGGATCCGGGGAGTACCAGGGGATCGGCTGACGACCGTCCCAGGGGAAGATGCCCTTGCTGTACGCCTCAAGCACCGTCTCTGGACGCAGGTCTCCGCCGAGGCCCACCAGGCCGTCTGCCCTCGGACTCACCCGATCGAGGGTGGGGAACATCGGACGCCGACCGGGTCGGAGGAGGAGCACGCCCATGTCAGATTCCCCCGCTCCAGGCCGAGAGCGCTGCGGCCCACTGCTTGAGGTTGGCGCGCCGGTCGGGATCGGCGAGAGGGACCGCCCGCTGGATGCAGGCCAGGGCTTCGTCGGGGCGCCCGAGCATGCTCAGGGCCAGCGCCCGGCCATGCAGGCCCTCGACGGTCTCCCCCCGCCGCTGGAGGTGTCGCTTCCAGGCCACCGCAGCCCCGGCCGGATCTGACAGCGCGGCGCACAGGTCGGCGATGAGTCGATCGATGTCGTCGTCGCCGGTGGTGGCGAAGGTCTGCTGACCCACCCGGCTCAGTGCTTTCAGCAGGGCAGCCCGGCGCTTCGGGGTCAGCTCGTCGGGGCGCTTGTGGATGGCGTCGGCGAACGTGTAGAGGATGTCTGGATCCCAGCGGGTCAGGGACAGCAGGGCGAGCAGCTGATCGATGGAGGGGGTGGCTCGCTCGACGGCGGTGGCCTTGCAGAGTGCGTAGCGGGCGTAGCCGCCGCCGGGGGAGAAGGCCTGCTGGAACGCCAGAGCCCCCCGGGAGAGCTGGTCGGGATCCCAGCCGCGCACTGCGAGGTGGTGGAGGAACAGCGGCTCGTCGGTGCTGCCGGTCAGCGCCCAGCCCCCGGCGGCCCTGGTGGCGTCGGCGATCATGGTGAAGTCCACCGACATCGAGGTGCTGCCGCCGTGGATGACCACCGGCAGGGGCTCGCCGTCGATGAGGTGCTCGGGTGCAGCGATGCCCTTGTCCGCAGAGAGCACTGCCACCGGACCCTGCCGGGCGAGCCAGTCGATGCCGGACAGCGCGGTGGTGGGGACGAGTGCGGCGGTGGGGCGGGTGAGTCGGTTGGCGTAGTCGGTGAGTCGGTCGGCGACAGGACCGGAGAGGGGCGGGGAAGCCACGCGAGACTGGCGCAGCCGCAGCTGGCTCATCAGGGTCGGGGCGTCCATGTCTGTGGGGTCTTCATCGCAGGTCAGCCCGATGTGCAGCGCCTCGATGCGCCCACTGCCGACCTCGTAGGCGTCCTGGGGAAGGGAGTCCCACAGGTAGTTCGCCAGCACGATGCGCGGTCCGGGGGGCAGCAGCCTCTGCCGCTCAAGCAGCCGCATTGCCCGGGGTGCAGAGACGTCGAAGCGGGCGAAGTCCAGCCGCCCGGTGCCGACGAGGGGGCGGAGCTGGGGGTGGCTCTGCCAGGCGCGCAGGAGGGAGGATGCCGAGTCGGTCATCACCAACATCCAGTCCGGCACCGCCACCGGACAGGCCGCGACCGCCTTGATCAGGGCTTGGATGAGCAGCCAGGAGAACCGCCCGGTGCCCGCGCCCAATTCCACGATGGTCACCGGCTCGCCGATGTCGATGAGCATTCCGAGGATCACCCGGGCGGTGGCCTCGGCGAAGTGGGGGTTGGAGGTGATGTAGGAGGGGGTCTTGTCCGCTGCCCAGGCCTCCATGCCGAGGGTGTTGTAGCTGAGCTGCTGGATCTTCCAGAGCATCGACTCGTGGAGGGGGACGGGCGGCTGGAGCTGGTAGACGGTGCTCATGGGGTCGGCAGCTTCAGGGCACGGATGGCCCAGGGGAGGGCCTCTCTGAGCTGCACCTGCTGGATGTGGCGCACCCGGGGGGCGTGGGGGATGAGCGGCAGGCCGGCGCGGGCGGCGAAGAACCCGCTGGCCAGGGCGGCGAGTCCGGGGGCGTGGGGCAGGAGATCCTCAGGGACCCCGCCGCCTTCCGCTGCGAGGCTCGGCGCCCAGAAGGCGAGGTCGAATTCGGCGTTGCCGACGCTGGCGAAGTTCCAGTCGATGACGATGACCCGACCGTCGAGGATGCAGAGGTTGTCCGAGCGCAGGTCGCAGTGGAGCAGGTCGGTGCCGGAGAGGTCCGCGGCAGCCTCGGCGGCGATGAGGGTGGGCAGTGCAGAAGCGAGCCAGCCTGCGGAGACGAGGTTGAGTCCGAGGAATGGCTCGGGATCCAGTGCGACCGCTTTCCAGCCGGTGAATTCCCCCTGGTCGAGGTTGGGAATGCCGGAGACCTCGGTGGCGGCGATGACCGTCATCGTGGCGCGGACCGCGGCGATGTCTCCCGGTCGCCAGGCGGGGGGCCAGTAGGCACCGGAGAGGTCTTCGAGGATCATCACCGGATGCTCGCCTTCGGCAAACGCCAGCCGTTTGGCCAGGAACGGGGTGTCGAGCTGGTCGTAGATGCGCTGCTCGGCCCGCAGCGCGACGGCGGTGTAGTCATTGGAGGCGGCCTTGACGAACACCCGGCGTGCGTCGGCCAGGGTCGCGATTCGGCGGATCGCCGGGGTGTAGCCCCGACTCACCGGGGTCATCTGCCCGACCACCGCGACTCCGAGCATCGACTCGACCTTCTGCTGTAGGTGCTGAGGCATGGGCTGGAGTCTACCCGGATCAAGACGCCGAGGCCGCCGGGCACGTTACGTCGTCTCCATGCCCCGGATCGTCGATCATGAGCAGCGCCGCGAGGAGATCCTGGAGCAGTGCTTCTCGCTGTTTGCCAGCCAGGGATACGCCGCGCTGAGCATGCGGGGAATCGCTCGGGCACTCAAGGTCTCGACCGGGACGCTGTACTACTACTTCACCAGCAAGGAAGCGATCTTCGAGGCGATGTTTCGCCGGCTGGCGACCCGCAACGTCGAGGCCGTGCTCGCGAGTCTGCCCGAGGACGCCACTCCGCAGGAGCGCATTGCCAACCTCGGTCGGTTTTTGATGACGGAGGCCGATGCGCTGGAGCAGGCGATTGCGGTGGCGCTGGAGTATCGGCGTCAGCAGACCGGACCGGAGGCTGATGCGGTGCTTCGCGGGGTGCTGGCGGTCTATCGGGAGACGATCGCAGAGCAGATGGGTCTGGCCAGCGGACGCGAGGCGACTGTTGCGCTGAGCATGTTGCTTGGGATGCTGGTCCACCGACGGCTGGACCCCGACGCTGTTGATGTCGGGGCCCATCTCATCGGCCTCTCGGCCCTGCTCGGGATCGCCTGATCAGACCAGAGACGATCAGGCCACATTCTCCAGATCACCGCTATCAGCACCCTCATCCGGGATCGTGCTGGTCCGCTCCGAATCAACACTCTCGGGATCGAACAGGTCCTTAAACGCGCCACGGTCGAGGTCTTCGAGGAACCGACCGCGCTCCTCGGTGGTCCAGCTGGCCGGACGCCCCCACTTGCGGCTCTCGCAGTAGCCAGCGACCGCTTCGTACTGGAGGTCGCGGGTCTTCAGCTCAGCGAGGAAGGCCTTGTGGTGGTGGGTCCAGGAGGGATGGTGGCTGCGATCAGGGGCCTGGGTCCGACGCTCGGGGGCCTGAGTCCGACGCTCACCGCCCCTGCCGTTTCCCAGGTTTCGCTGCTGGTTGAGTGCGCTGAC
>JBLHNG010000410.1:0-7848 GCA_047621685.1 Myxococcota bacterium
CAATCCGATGTGTCGTCGTCGCTCATTTCACCCTGATCCGAGTCCTCCAGAGCAAGCATCTTCGTCATGTTGTCGAGCATGGCCCACATTTCCCTCGCCGGGTGCGGGCGGGGATCCTTTAAGTCGTCGTCGGAGAGATCGGTGTGCTCGATGGCGGGTAGATCCTCTCATTCTGCTGTACGACCGGGCTATCCGGCTGCTTCACCCACAACTCCGTGCGGTCACGCTGGAGGGTTTTGGCCAGGGTGTTGATCGAGAGTGATGCAGCCTGGGTATCGACGACCGCCTTGGACTCTCCAACATTGTCGACGGACCGATGCAGGAGAACACCTCAAGAAGTGAGGCTCCGTCAGCGAGCAGCGCGGCGGTCTCAGGCACGCGCCTGAGCTCACAGGACCTTCACTCCGGTGGCAGATATCTGGTTGCGCTTGCCGATCTGAAGCTGACTCGTTGGCATCTCTACCTTGGGGCTGGATCCGCTTAAGATTTCTATTTCCACCTTGTCAATGGTTGTCGCCTTGCCCAACCCAAAGTGCAGCCAGCGGGTATCGGACTGACCGTCGTGACCTCCCCCCTCGACCTCTCGGGTGAGCTTCAGATCGCCAACTGAGAGGGTGACGCGCGCGCCGAATGCGTCGGCGGAGACACCACCAAACGGCCCCTGAACCTGGATGGCAATCCAGTTGTTGTCCTGACCCTTCTCGTTGTTGAAGACCTGTCCCCCATCTGGTCCGACGGACACCAGATCCAGATCGCCGTCGTTGTCCAGGTCCAGCAGGACGTGCCCGGACTCCGTTGTTGAGCCCAGTCCGCTCTGCTCGTCGGTCTGCTGAGTGAGCAATCCTGGCTCATCCTGAAGGTAGAGCTGTATGCCGCCCTCCCCGTGTTCGTACTTTGAAGTCTGGCCCATGAGGATGTCCTGGCGCCCGTCGTTGTCCAGATCCGCAGCATTGGCCATGATGTCGCCCTCAGCGTAGGGAAGCCCCCAGTCTTCGCTGACATCTGCAAACTCTGGCCCGTCGATCTGCTTGCGTGCCTCAGTGGCTCTGCTGCGCGCCTCCGTGGCCTTTGTTCGTGCCGCTTGAGCATCAGTCCGAGCCGTGGTGGCGTCAGTCCGAGCCGCCTGAGCCCGGGTCAGAAGGTTGGCATGCTCGTCGGTATCAGTGGCTGCTTCAGCGGCTTCTTCAGCCTCTCGGGCCTCCCCTTCAGCACTGGTCGCGAGCGTCTCCAGCCGCACCGCCTCAGCCTCCAGCTGACTGGCCTCCGCTTCGGCTTCTCGGGCAGCATCATCGGTCTGGTTGAGGAGAAGGCGGGAGGGGTCGGCCCATCGTCGGTCATGGCTGCTCTTCTTCCACGCTTCTTCCCACTGCTCATCCGTGCGGGTGTCACCGGCCCGTTCAAGCCTCTTGCGGTACGACTCGACGGTCGGAAACTCCGACCGATGCGAGATGTTGGCCTCGATGATGTCCATGTCCCCGTCGTTGTCCATGTCGGCGAGTGCCAGTGACATGGTGTTTCCCCCGACGATGGGGTTTGTGGATGTCGGCTCGCTCTTGCCTTTGCTCTTCGGGTTCACAGGATTACCCTTTTTGCCGGCAGCCAGCTCTCCCGCAGACTCCGTCTGGTCCGTTCCATTCCCGCTGAGCACCTCGTTGTGCCCTCTGTCCTCGCTGCTGACGCCGTAGCTGCCGGTGAGGACCTCAGGCCCGGGCTGGCCACCGAGATCGGTCATGGTCGCATCGTAGTGTGTCGAGCCCTTGCCCATGCCCATGACACCGCCGCTGCTCAGCGCCAACAGGACCGGGCTGTCGAGACCCAAACCCTCTTTGCGGTGCGCTTCCAGCTTCTTCTTCCGCTCCTCCTCACGCGAAGCCCAGGCTGCCTCAATTGCGTTGTGATCGTCGAGTGCTTGCTTCTTCTCTTCTTCGCTGAGCCCATCGAGGTACTCCTGGGTCGGAGCGATGGGCGGCGCCTCTTCTTTCAGAAGGGCCTGGTCGAGGTTGGGAAAGCCTGCCTGTTCGAACTCATCGCGCGTACCACTGGCGGTGCTGGTGCCCAGGATCAAGTCGGGATGGGAGTCGTTGTCCAGATCGCGAAGCCGTCCGGAGATCGCCGGGAACATCGGTAGATTCTCGACACCCTTCAGGAGGTCATTGTTGGCAGTCCAGGTTGCCGCTGTGCCGTCTGTGGCCTCTTCCAGACCCTGCTCATACACGGTGTGCCTCAGCGTGCCTTCGCCGTCGGGGTCGGGGTCGGGGTTGTTGATGTTCCGCTGCAGGCCGACGACATCCTGATCGCCGTCACCGTCCAGATCGCCAAACAGCAGCTGATCCGCCGGAAGATTCTCCAGCCCGCTCTCTTTGGTGTAGTCCACCAGTCCTTCTTCGGTGTTCCGATACACGACATGGTGGGCGTGACGAAGCGCTTCGTCTTTGGACTTCGGATCTGCGGATCGACTGAAGATGAGATCCTCTCTGCCGTCTCCATCGACATCGGCCACTGTGACTTTGTCGTGGCCCCTGGTCTTCTCCTTCATGCCCTTTGGGGTGGTCTCTTTGAAGAGCGGATCCTCGCTCATTGGATCCGATGTCAGGGGATCGGCGAACGGATCAGCGAACAGCTCGGAGGTGTCGCTCGATGGAAGGGCATCTTCGCGCTTGATGTTCTGCTTGTTGCTGAAGTTCTCAATAAACACAGCCACCTCCAAACGGTTAAAATTATATTTCAACGATAGCATTTGATCGATACACTGCCACCACTCACACTTCCTACACTTCGTTCTCCGCTGTGGAGCTGGGCACTCAAACGCCGTGGTGCTCCACACCGGGTATGCACCCTATTCTTCATCGGGACAGGAACAATCGCTGCGAGGCGCTCGACCGCAGGGCGGGCACTCAGACCTCGGGCCTGAGGTGGTCCGTCACACGGCGGCCCCGCTCAAAGAGCAATGCATAGTTTGTGGCCATCCTCCCTCATGCCGGGGGGCATAGGATATCGGGCAAGAAATGCCTGTCCCGCCCAAAACCCCGCTGCTGATTCCCCTGGCCATCGGGGAGGTCGTTTTGATCGATTGGGATCTTGGTGAGGACAGCGAGGCTGCCCCTTAACGGCCCCGATCGCCTCGTATGTGCCCGAAGACTACACTCCGACCCATCCGCACCGGATCATCTTCCTGGTACTCCATCACCGATGTGACGGACGATCTGAGCGAGATTTTGCAGAGCTGGATGGGCTCAGTCGAACACACCACGCAGGCATTGCGCGTGCTGCTGCGTCTGACCGCTCGCCAGCCGCTGCTGAATGCCGCTGAGGGTGTCGGTGGGCCAGTCCTCGGCGATGAGGTTCTTGAGCCACCCCGGAAGCGCGCCGCGCAGATCGGTGATCACTTTGACGACGATCCGGGTCTGATTGTTGCCCAGGTCTTCGAGGAAGAAGGCGGCATAGAGCACCGCTCTCACGCAACAATCCTCCTTCTTGTCCAGTTCGCTCTCCAGCGAGTCCGCGCCGAGAATCCACAGCCCGCTTGGGTGGGAGTCTCGGTAGGCCCAGGTCATATAGTCTCGGTCTGAGAGCGGAAATGGTGGGTCGAAGACCATATACAGATGGCCCTGGATCTCGCCATCGCCGCTGAGGGGTTGGCTGAGGATGTTGTACTTCATCCAGGCCGGGTAGTTGTTGAAGTCACCGATGACCGAGCAGGCGGTCTCGATGTCAACCTCGAGGATGGTCTCGCCGCCAAAGCCAAGGACTTCCTGGCCTTCCATCCTCTTCTCATAGATCGTGATGTCGCCTTTGACTTTGTTCTGGGTCCAGCCTGTCCAGCCATCCAGCTCTGGCCAGTTCGTCCAGCCTGGCGCTGCCGGTGCTGCCGAGTCCGGAACCGGCGGGGTCGCATTCGCCTGTGAATTCCACATCCCGAAGGCCATCGTGAGGCAACAGCCGATCGCTGAAGCAAGTCCAGCGCCGTCCTTCCACCTCATATTAAACTTCCTGCTTCAGGATTCAGTCATCAAGCCGTTGCTGATGCCGACCCACAATAGCAGGGACGGCGCCACCTGCTGATCTCAACCATATCTTTTCGGGATAGCGACGACAGTGGCCGCAGCGCGACTGCCTTCCGGTGTGCGGGTGCCCTGGCTGATCTGACGCGCGGATAAGTGGTTCAAGAGGCTTTTTTCCCAGGGCCGCTGTCAGGCCTCCGCGCCCTAACCGAAGCCGTACTGGTAGGCAGTCTCGGGCAGCCAAATGGCGCCCTGCTCAACGAGCTCCAGTTCTGCAAGGGCTCTACGAGCTCTACGCTCTGCTCTCGCTTCTCAAGCCGGTCTAATCCTGTCCTCATACCAGCCTGAAAACAGAGCTATCGCTGACTCTGACTGAGGTTCAGCGCCGCTCAATGCCAGGTGCCTTACCCCTCCAAGAGAAGACGAGTGGGAGTTCCTCCTCAATCTGCCGGAAAACCCCGAGGGTGCGCCGGTGATCTTTGCCTGGCACTGGCTGGGTGGAAATGCCAACCAGATTGGAGTGGTCAGACTATGAGCGCTTTCCCGCTGATCATGGGGTCATCCTCATCGCGCCCGAGACCCGCGGCCTGCCCTATGAGTGGGACACCTTTGATGGGGCCGGCAGCCCGGACCTCGTGTTCTTCGACGACATGCTCTCCTGCCTCGCCAGTCAGTACAGCGTCGACATGTCCCGGATCTACGCATCCGGCATGAGCGCGGGCGGGCTGTGGGCGGTGACGCTGAGCAACCACCGCAGCGAAGGGCTCGCCGCCACCGCTCCGCTTTCGGGTGGCGCCACTGAGGTGGACTGGAATGCCACCGACAAGATCCCGATGCTGCTGACCTGGGGCGGTCCCAACAACCTGTACGGCAACTTCTCCTTCGATGAAGCCAACTACCCGCTCGATGGAGCCGGTCACTTCACCGTGAAGCGTGAGCACGACGATGCCCACACCCTGCCGCCGGGTGGGCTGGAGTATGCGTGGGAGTTCTTTGAGGCGCACCCCAGGGGCACCGACCCGGAGCCCTGGGCGGATGCCCTGCCGAGCAGCCTGCCGGAGTGGTGCCGGCTCTAAGAGCCGCTACTCTCCGCTCTGGAGCGCATAGAACTGCCCATCTACGGAGAGCACGGGCAGGGAGTTGTCGAGGCGATCGGCGGCGCTGAAGATGCGCTCGGGTACCGGCGATCCGTTGGCCTCTCCGTCACGAAAGATCACCGCGTAGCCCAGCATCGCGCTGACCAGGGTGATGCCATCTTCGTCGTAGTGGATGGCCCGGCCGTTCGCCTGCTGCTCTCCGAGCGCCACAGGCTCGCGGCAGGCATCAGCGTCGCACACCGAGTAGACCAGCTCCGCCGCCTCCCGAACCCCGTCGAGATCGCCCAGCATCGCCACCGACCCGCCATGACACGCCAGCACCGGCCGGCGAAGGGGCTCCTCGAAGGTGTGGTGCAGTCGCCAGTCGCGGCCGCTGTTGGTGCCCTTGAGCACCCACCGGCCCGCCGCCAGCGCAAAGCGGTTCTCCCCATCAGCGCAGGTGATGATCTCGCTGCCTTGCAGCGGATCGGGCACATCCACCGGCAGGAAGATGCGTGAGTTGGCGGTCTCTTCACCGGAGATGAGGTTGGCCAGAAAGACCCAGCCGCCGGGATCCTCCACCAGCACCATGCCCACCAGGGTGCCGTCGGGGGAGAACTGCAAGGTGGGCTTGATGTCGCCCTTCACTGGCATGAGGGTGATGGGCTCGCCGACCTGACGGCCCTCATCCAGCAGCGGCAGCAGGGCGATCTCCCCATCGCGCAGCGTGTGTACCGGGATGAGCCAGGTCGGCCCGGCACGCACGCCGTAGTCTCCCCCCGGTCCATGGGCGCTGTAGGGCAGCAGCCCCTCTGGGAGGGCACTGCGAAGCTGCCACTGTGTGCCATTCCAGGCGGTCACCCGGTAGCGAATCATGCCGGCGGGCGCTTCCGGGTCGGGCACGATGCCCCATGGCCGTTCGGCCCCCCAGTAGGTGCCCTCCAGCGGGCGGGTGCTGGGCACCACGCTCCAGTCCGCCTCCCCGACCTTCCAGGTCAGCCCACCCTGCCGGGCCATGCGATAGCTGGCAAACAGGCGATCGCCGCGCACCTCCACTCGGCGCAGCGCCCCCTTCCTGATGCCGGGCACCGCCGGATCGGCTGGCGGCTGTGTGACCAGCGGCCATGGATCCAGGGCCAGCGTACAGTCTGCGATCATCGGCGCACCCGCCGGCTCTCCCAGCGACTCCCGAAGCCCACTCAGCGCAGAATCCACCGTCATGAGCTGCTTGCAGGTCTCGTTGGCATCCAGCTCGCTCATGCGATTGCTCGCCGGCGCCTGCCTGGACAGGGCGGTGACCGCAGCCGAGAGCGGGGCAACAGACGCATCCTCAGACCACACGATACCGGCGAGGTGCTCGCCATAACAGCGGCCCTCCCGGGTGCGCTCCACGGCGTAGCTCAGCAGGATGTGCTCCGCATCCAGCGGCTGCTCGGCGACCAGACACCCCTGGTAGGACTGCATCACAGCGGCCCATGCGGTCAGGTCGCCGCTCAGGGTGCTTCGTCGCTGCCCGTCGGCGTACCACATCCACCCACCGCCGATAATTGCCGCCACAATCAGGCCGCCTCCGCCGAGGGTCAGGGCACGCTTGAGGTCTTCACTCATAGGGTCTCCGGGTCGCGCAGGATGACTGGTGGCGATTATCGCACTCCCGCTCCGCGCTGTCGGAGCCCACAATGGCCCGGCAAGACTCCTACTGCCCGAAGCTCTACGTCCAGTAGTAGCTATAGGAAGCGGGTAGGCCAAACAAGCGGCTTTTTTCCCCTCCGGGCCCCGTTGGAATCCGTGGTGGTAGGGCTTTCCGGGCAGCATATTCAATGCGGAACTGTATTATTCGAGTACCCAACTCGGAGATGAAATGAAGAACCGGTTCCTTTTCGCCACCCTTGCCTTCGCATCAAGCGCCTGCGATACCCCCACGACACCTCCCGCCCAGCCCGAGGTCGTCACCGAGGTAGCCGCAGAGGAGCCCGAGGACTGCATCGCCAACTCCTGCGTCATCGCCACCACCGCCATCACCCCACACACCGCCCCCGACACCAACGCCAGCGTCGATCGCTTGGACGGCCCTCCGGTGACCATGTCGATGCACAACATCCCCGAGGAAGCCTTCGTCGAGGGAGAACCCATCAACGAAGAGATACTCGCCGCCACCTGCGACACCGAGCCGTCCAGTATGGAGCTCACCTATCAACTCGATCAGGAGTGCTTCGGCTGGATCCGAACCGCCAGCCCCCAGACCGCTGGGATGCTCATTCCTGGAGAGACTACTCGGGACAACTCCGCGGCCTGCTTCCACTGCTTCGAGGACAGCCTTTGCTTTCGCGAGTACACCGGCACCCTCTACTGCGACGAGCCCAACGGCTCGGAGGGATACGTGGCGACGAAGTCCACCGACAAGCTGTTCACCACCGAGGGCTGCGTCCAGGACGGTGGTGGTCAGGCGGCCACCCACCTGATCGGCGGAACAGAGGACTGCCCGCCATGGCCGGAGAAATATGAACGCAGCAATGAGGGCTGCAGGCAGCTCCTCGCTGAAAAGGGGGGATGCGGTAACGCAATGATCGTCAGCACGCAGGGCGGAGGCGGAGGCGAAGCACAGCAATAGGCGGTGGCGGAGCTACACCGGCGGGCAGTCCTCCCGGCTGGAGTCCGCCGGGGAGAAGGTCGCGATGAGCACGGTGTCGTCTGGGGACTGGTTGTGGTAGGCGTGGCACACCCCCTTCAGGATCACCGCGATTCCGCCGGGTCCCAGCGGAATCGTCCTG
>JBLHNG010000411.1:0-7816 GCA_047621685.1 Myxococcota bacterium
GAGCTGCACGATGGTCAGCGCGACGTTGTTCTCCTTGCTCCAGGCGATGAGGCTGAGCATGCGGTCATGCACCAGTCCCTCACCGACGACGTAGTTCGAGAACCGCTCCTCTTTAAGCCGGGGGAGCATGGTGGAGGTCGAGGCGGACCACCGCTGGCTGAGGTTGCTTCGGAGCCGGCTGTTGTTCTTCTTGCACTCCGAGGTGCCAAAGCAGAACTGACCGCCGCCGTGGTGGAGCATCATCCAGCGCAGCTGCTCCTCGCTCTCATGACGCCCTGCCAGGAAGATCGACAGGGAAGACGCCCCGCGTGCCAGCGGCCATAGTGCCCCGACCATGCCGGTCAGCCCGTCGGCATGACGCAGCGCATCGGGGATGTCGGAGATGTTGGCGTGGGCGGTCACGCTCTCCGTTATCTGGTGGTTGTGTTCGTTGAAGAACTCCGGCCCGACGCCCAGCACCAGCACCTTCGGGATGCGGTCTCCGACCAGGAGGTCCCGAACCACGATGTCCGCCGTCAGCGCGGTGGAGAAGGTACGCGCGAGGTTGAAGCTGCTGGTGGGCCGATCCAGCTCCGTGGTCAGGCAGAGATCCAGGGTGCTGGGAGACAGCGCGAAGCTGGCCCGGCTGGAGCCGAAGACGACCACATCGATCGGACCGGTCTCCATGTGCTGGAAGGTGTAGAGGTCCGTCGGCCAGATGATGCCCTGGATGTACTTCAGACCCATTGCATCTGTCAGGCTCGTCAGCAATGCACCGAGCAGGATCCCCCACAGCACCACCAGCACACCACGACGCCCCATCATCGCCTCCCGTGGGGGGGCGACTTGCCGGGGGGGCCGCCCTTCGGAGGGCCCTTGCCCTTGCTGGGGTTGATGGAGATCTTGGCATCGAGCGGACGGCCATCGAGGCCGCTGGGCGTGCTGGGAAGCGGGGCGGTGCCGGGCCCAGCACCGCTCCCCAGTGCGACGTGTGCGGCGGTGGTGTCGAGGCTTATCTTCGCCTGTGCCGCGCCCAGCGCGATGAGCAGGACGAGCAGGGCGAGCATCGACAGACCACGGCTCATCGGGGCTCCAGACCTGGCGGGAAGGTCAGCCCGGCGGATGTAAAGCCCGACCGGAACGAGGTGAGCACTGCGACGCTCTGCGGGCTGCTCAGCGAGGCGGTGGCAGCGGCGGAGCGGAGGTGGTGCTCGTTGGGACGGGGGACGTCTGGAGCCGCAGCGGCCAGCTCTTCGCTGAGAAACAGGAACAGGTCCATCAGCATGCGCACCTCTGGGTGCATGACCTCCTGAGCGGCGGCCTGGTCCCGGGTGACTGGCGGGCGGCCAAACCGGCGATCGAAGGTCAGCGGGTCGGTGGTGTCCATCCAGTTGACCAGCTCGTCTGTGGTGAGGTCGCCGCTGCCGTCGGTGTCGAGTCCGGAGAAGTCGAGCCCCGGAGCGACCACAGCCAGCTCCTCGGCGCTGACCCGGGCATCCTGGTCGGTGTCCAGTCGGCGGAGGGTGGGATCCAGCGCGGCGGACGGTGTCCAGGGGCTGGCGGTGGTGCAGGCGAGGAACCAGATCACAGTTCGCCCCAGTATCCGTTCTCTCGAAGCTCCTGCAACAGCGCCGGAGATATCTGCGCGGTGGTCGAGGTCGCGGTGTGCAGCTCGCCACGCCAGGACTGCATCGCAGCATGAAGTGACGCTCGCTCGACACCATCCACACCGCCCTCAAACGCCGGGCCATCGAGGGGGCTGGTGGCCAGCAGCTCGGGAAGGAATGCTGAGTCTGCCCCGACTCCGGTGAATGTCAGCCGTCCGGATGCTCCACGCGCGGAGATCATGCGGAACATGCCCTCGGCGAACAGCACGTCCCGGCCTGGGATCGGCTCTCCGTGAAGGGCCGGCAGCAGCGAGCGTCCGTGGATGTCTGCGGGCGGGGTGGCACCGACGAGGTCGAGGATGGTGGGGGCGACGTCGAGCAGGGCGACTGGGGCGGCGACACGAGAGGCGCCGACACCGCCGGGCATGCGGACCATCAGCGGGACGTGGAGGGTGGTGTCGTCGAGGAAGTAGCGGTGGGCGAACACTCCCTGCTCGCCGAGGTGCTCGCCGTGGTCAGAGAGCACGACGATGAGGGTGGTCTCCAGCAGCCCCCGGTCCGCCAGACCCGCCATCATGCGCCCGACCCAGGCGTCGGCATAGGACACCGCGCCGTCGTAGACCCGGCTGAGGTGGTCGATGTCGCCCTCGGTCAGCCGCTGCTTGCGCATGTTTGCCCAGTTCCTCGGCTTCCGCCAGACCCCGTCTCTGTGGATGCGGATCTCTTCGAGGTCGACGAGGGCCTCCAGGGTGAAGCCGGACATCATGTATCCATCGAGGATGCGGCCGGTGCCGCCCTTCATCTGGGCGATCTTCTCCCCGAGCCTGTCGTAGCCGGGCTCGGTGAGCGCCAGCCCGAACGGCGGCGGCTTGAGGTAGCGGGCGTGGGTGTCGTAGCTGTGGAGGAACAGGAAGAACGGATCATCGTCATCGAGTCCGTCGAGCCACTCCAGCGCCGGGGGCAGGGTGTGGTAGAGCGAGCCGGCCTCGTTGGTCGGGTTGAAGTACGCCTCGAAGCCCCGGGAAAAACCATACTCGGCGTTGAGGTGGATGCCGCCGACCGAGGCTGCCGTGCGGTAGCCGTAGAGCTGCATGACCTCGGGGAGGGTGGGGACGTCCTGGGGCAGCGCGGAGGCGTAGGAGAGCCGGCCCAGCTCGGAGGGGTAGCGGCTGGTGAACAGCGAGCCATGGGAGAACAGCGTCTCGCTGGCCTGGCTGTAGGCCTGCTCAAACACCACCCCCTCCGCGGCGATGCGGTCGAGGTTGGGGGTGAGGCCGTTGGGGTTTCCCCAGGCGCCCAGTCGGTCGGCGCGAAGGGTGTCCAGAGACAGCACGATCACCGACAGTGGTCGCTCAGACCCGCCGCACCCGGCCAGCAGCAGTGGCAGGAGGCTTAGTATCGATCAGCCCATGCCCAGCTTCGGTTCGGTGAGTGCGGATTGGCGACATCGCTCAGCTCCAGCTGCACCGGGACGTTCTGGTCGACCTGAAGCTCGCCGCGGAACAGCGGGCTGTCGGACACCCAGAACTCGACCTGTCGCTGACCGATCTCGATTCGGAACGTGCGATCGGTCTCACCGGGGCCGAGCTGACCCCGATACATGCCGTCGACGTAGACATCCAGCGGGGTGGCTCCCCGGTGGTAGAAGATGACGCTGCCGAGGATGGCTTCCGGATCAGGCTTGATGATCTGCTTGCTCGGGGTGGCGCTCCCGAGCGAGGTCCCTGCCGGGCTGTTCTGGAGCGCACCGAGGGCCGCACCGCCCAGGCCGGTCCCAGACACGCTCTGGATGATGTTTCCGCCGGGGACCGCGTTGTAGGCGATGTTCTGGGCGACCTGACCGGCTGCGGAGCCGAGGCTGCTGTTGGTCTCCACGCTGTCTGCACCGCCAGCGGCGGCCATGCTTGAGTCGGGGGAGGAGACGGTCGTGGGCGAGGAGGGGATCCCGGAGATGCTGCCAGAGACGGTGATCGAGCCTGAGCCGACATCGGCGTAGGGGTTTGTGCTGGTGGGGGCGTTGTGAACCGGCGGGGGCAGGCTCGCGGCGGAATCGCCTTCGTAGACCAGCCCGCCCGTGCTGCTCCAGCGGGCCAGGACCGTGGCGCTCTCCGGAATGGCAACCGTGGCGCTGTAGAGGATCTGTCCGGTGGGATCCCGAACCTCGAGGGTGTGATCCCCCGGGGCGATGTGGTTGATGGTGACCCGCTGACCGGGGATGGCGGGGGGATGGACCGCTCCGTCGATCACCAGAGACGCAGACTGCTCCATCGTCACCACCAGCCGGGAGGCTGCGTCGGCGACACTGAGCAGCAGTAGAGAGATCGCCAGGCTCATCAGGCCCTCCTGGGGTGCAGTGTACCCCGCCACGCAGGGCAGGTTGACACGTTCGCGCCACACACGCGTGGTATGGTGCCGCCGATTTGCAGAGAGGAGCACGGCTATGCGGAAGAAGATGTGGCTGGTCGGTCTGGCGGCGGCGATGCCGATGCTGATGGCGGCCTGGCCGGACACCTACCAGAACCGGCGGGTGGCGATCGCCGCGTTCCAGCACGACCTCCTCACCCCCGAGCTGCTCCACGACGACGGCATGGTTGAGGCTCGCTATGAGGCAGCCTGCAAGCAAAAATTCACCATCGCATGCCAGTTTCAGGAGTGGCAGGGCGAGGCGGGCGCGGATGTCGCTGAGGTTGCAGCGATCTTTGCGAAGAAGTGCAGCGGCGAGCCGCTGGCCTGTGCCGTCTCGGGCTGGGCGATGAGTCGGGTGGATGGCGTGGTCTCTCCAGAGGCCTCCAACCCGGCGGGCGCGTTCAAGAACTTCAGGAAGGCCTGCACCAAGGACCTCTACGCGCCGGCCTGCACGGGGCTGGGCGAGCTGTACCTGGAGGGCGTGGGCACCACCGCCGACGAGGCGAGGGGCGTGTCCTACATCGTCGAGGGCTGCGAGGGCGAGGACTGGTGGGGCTGCTACGAGCTCGGTGAGCTGTACGCCGAGGGGCGTGGTGTGGAGAGCAGCCCGGAGCAGGCCTTCGCCTACCACGACCAGGCCTGCTCGGAGGGTGTGGTGATGGGCTGTGTGCGAATGGCCACCAGCTACGAGACCGGCATCGGGGTCGCAGCAGACATCTCAAAGGCCGCCGAGCTGTATGGGCAGGGCTGCCGGGAGCGACACATCGCCTCCTGCTATGAGCTGGGTCGGCTGTATGCGGAGGGCAGCGGTGTCTCCGGCTCCTCCCTGGTCGCCATGGGCCTGTACCAGACCGCCTGTGATGCCGGCGATCTTCGCGGCTGCTACGGCATCGGCGTCCTCTATGAGATGGGTCTCGGGGTCGAAGCAGACCCGGAGATCGCGCTGGGGCACTACAACCAGACCTGCGAGATCGGCTTCGCACCGGCCTGCACCCGGCTGGGCTGGATGTACCTCGGTGGAAAAGCTGTCGAGAAGGATCGGCGTCTGGGACTGTCTTACGTCAACCGCGGCTGCAAGGCCGGGGACCTCGAAGGCTGTGTGACCATGGCCGAGATGTACGAGGATGGGCGCTGGGGGACGGACATGAACCTCACCCGGGCGTTTGACCTCTACAATCAGGCCTGCACAGGCGGCAGTGGTGCGGGCTGCTACCACCTCGGTCGGCTGTACGACGAGGGCAAGGGCGTGCCGGCCAACCAGCGCGAGGCGCTGACGTGGTATCGCAAGTCCTGTGAGGCCGGGTACGGCGAGGGCTGCGGGCGGCTCGCGGAGAAGTTCCGCATCGGCGAGGGCGTGGTCAAGAACTCCCGAGAGGCCATCCGCTACCTCCAGCTGGGCTGCGAGAGCGCACACGGTGCGAGCTGCGGCGGGCTGGCCGGGCTCTATGAGAGCGGCATGCAGGGGCTGACCCGTGACCTGGATCAGGCTGCGCTGTTCTACGAGCGTGCCTGCAACCTTCAGGACCCGACAGGCTGCTGGCACCTGGGTCGCTTCTATGAGGAGGGCTCGACCCTGGAGCAGGACTTCGTCGCGGCGCTGACTGCCTATGAGCTGGCCTGTGAGGGTGATGTCGAGGAGGCGTGCGCTGCTGCGGAGCCCATCGCGTTCCGAGCCCGGTTTGAGCAGGTCATCCAGACCGGTTTCGAGTCCAACATCTGCGAGATCTGGAGCTTCGATCTCGACGATCCGGAGAAGAACCGCCTGCTGGCGGAGGTCCGTGGTTCGCAGGTCACCCTGCTGCTTGGTCGCAGCAAGAACAAGATCGCCACCATCTCCCACCTCCGAAACGAGTTCAACGAGGGCAGCAGCCGGGTGGCGGCGAGCTTCTGGGCGGTGGACATCGAGGGGCGGGCCTGGGAAGACGAGATCGAGCACCACGAGGTCTGGGACGCCGAGAACGAGTCGGTGAGCGCCTTCCCCGGTGACGAGAGCTTCTCCCGGGATCCCCGGGGCTCCTCCTCGCTGCTGTTCTCCCGGGATGAGGAGACTGTGCGTCGCAACGAGGAGAACCGCTGCAAGTTCGTTGGCGGTGTGACCCGCCTGAGCACCGAGCAGTGCTCTGAGGTTCAGGCCCTGGTGACCGCGAACCTGCTGAGCACCTGCCGGTAGGCTCTGCCCCTACTCCAGCGCGACAGAGCCGTACTGGTAGTAGGTGTAGTAGAGGCTGCCGTAGGCGTAGTCCTCGTAGCCGTAGCTGTAGGTCAGGGTGTCGGTGGTGAGATCGAGGACGCCGTAGAACCAGAAGTAGAAGCTGCCGTAGTAGTCCAGACCGAGCGCCTCTCCCCGACCGTTGTAGTCGCTGAGGAAGCCGTAGGTGAAGGTGTGGTCGTCGGCGATGGAATTGCCGTCGGTCCAGGTCTGTGTGGTGCAGGCCCCGTCGTCGCTGCTGACCGTTGAGTCGTAGGCGTAGTCGACCTCAAAGGCGAATTCGCAGGTCGGACAGCCGCTGAAGGTCGTGGGGGTGCCGGTGGTCTCCCAGTACAGCTCGCAATTCCGCGCACCGGAGACGCCGCCGGTGGAGTAGTCGAAGGTCTCTGAGCCCGTCCAGGTGTCGTAGCAGTACTCGTCAGTCTCGCCGCTGCAGTCGTTGTCGATCTCGTCGTCGCAGACCTCTGAGGCCCGGGGGTTGATGGTGGCGTCGGTGTCGTCGCAGTCATCGTTGGCGTCGACGTAGCCGCTGGGTGGGGTGCAGGTGGTGGTCGCCGCCTCGTTCTCGTCGCCGTGTCCGTCGCCGTCGTCGTCGGGGTAGTAGTCGAGCAGGTCCTCGTCGACCCGGCTGTCGCAGTCGTTGTCCAGCCCGTCGTCGCACACCTCTGTGGCGGACGGGTTGATGCTGCTGTCGGTGTCGTCGCAGTCCGCGCGATTGGTGACCGACCCGGTGGGCTGGGTGCAGTCCCGGGTGGAGCTGGCGGCGTCTCCGAAGCCGTCTCCGTCGGCGTCGGCGTAGTAGTCCTGTGCGCCGAGGGCGTCGGAGCCGTCGACAGCGCCGTCGCAGTCGTTGTCGAGTCCGTCGCATGCCTCGCGCTCGTCGGGGTTGACCGAAGCCTCGCTGTCGTCGCAGTCGTCGCCGGTGGTGGTGTAGCCGGAGGGGAGGGCGTCGCAGTACTCGATGGTCTTGTCGTTGTTGCCGAAGCCGTCGCCGTCGCTGTCGAGCAGCGCGGTGGAGAAGGAGGCGTCTTCATCGATGGACGTGTCGCAGTCGTTGTCGAGTCCGTCGCAGACATCCGCGGCACCGGGGTAGACCGCTCCGCTGGCATCGTCGCAGTCGCCGCCGACGCTGACATAGCCGCTGGGTGGGTCGCAGTACTCGGCGAGGGTGTCGTCGTTGCCGTAGCCGTCGCTGTCGATGTCCTGGTAGTACGGCTCTCCGAGGCCCTCGTCGATGGCGCCATCGCAGTTGTTGTCGATGCCGTCGCAGCTCTCGGACACCCCGGGCCGGATCGAGGCGTCTTCGTCGTTGCAGTCACCGTCGCAGGAGGTGGTGCCGTCGCCGTCGTTGTCGTAGCCCTCGTCGATGGTCCCGTCGCAGTCGTTGTCGAGGCCATCGCAGCTCTCGGTGGCCCCGGGGAAGACCGAGGCGTCGTCGTCATCGCAGTCCAGCGCACCCTCCACACCATCCCCGTCGGCGTCGGGATCTTCGAGGGTGTCCGTGCTGCCGTCGTCAGTGTCTCCGGTGGTGTCTTCGGGCTTGTCTCCACAGGCGATCAGGCCGCCAAGGAGGAGGATTGTCCAGCGCATAGTGTCTCCAACAGTCTCGTGCCCG
>JBLHNG010000412.1:0-7806 GCA_047621685.1 Myxococcota bacterium
CCCTCGAGGAGGTTCTTCGGATCCGGTCGGCGGCACTCGGGAGTGAACTTCGGCCGGTTGACGAGGTCGCCGCGGTAGCTGGGCAGGCTCACGCCGTCGATGGTCTCCATGTTGCTGGAGCGGGGCTTGGCGTACTGCCCGGCGATCCGACCCACCCGCACGACCTGCTTGCCGCCGCCGTGGATGAGCACGAGGCTCATCTTGAGCAGGATCTTGAGCTTGGAGTCGATGCTGCTGGAGCGACAGTCTGCGAATTTCTCCGAGCAGTCTCCGCCCTGGAGGAGGAATCGCTCTCCCCGGCTGACCGCAGCGAGCTGGCGCTTGAGCTTCTCGACCTCCCAGCTCGTCACGATGGGCGGCAGGGCGGTGAGCTGCTTCAGAGTGCGCTCCAGCTCGGCCTCATCGTCGTACTCGGCCTGCTGGCTGACAGGCTTGTTGCGCCAGGAGTCGATGGTCCAGTCTGCGGGCATGGTGTCCTCAATGTTTTGACAGAGGGATGGCATATCCCAGACGGGCCGGGTGAGGTGGCTCACTCCTTGCTGAGGAGGATCTCCAGCCCGGCGTGGTCGGAGGGAAACAGGCCCCCGGTGCCTGGTACGGCTTCCATGCCGAGGAAGAACAGCCCGGTCGGACGCCAGCCGGGGTGATCGTTGAGAAACACCCGGTCGTACCGCGCCCGGTTTCGACCGCGCTTGTTGGGGATGGTGAGGGTGTCGAAGGTGAACCGGGTCTGTGGTGGGGCACCGAGCAGCTCCCAGGCATCGCGGATGTCCAGCCCGGCGACCTCGGAATCCCGGAGGTTGGTGTCACCGGCGAACACTGCCGGGCCGTTGTGGCTGGCGAGGGCGTCGAGCACCACGTCTCGCTGCTGGATGCGCTCTGGTGCGCCATCACGGAGGCTCTCCAGGTGGGCGGTGAGCAGGAGCAGCTCGTGGCCCCCCCAGCGCACGGTGGTTCGGATGAGCGAGCGGCCCATCTGAGTGGTGGCGAACGGCTCCCGGGTCGTAGAGCGGACCTCGATGGGCGGGCGGGTGAACATCATGCAGCCGTAGCTGCTCTTCGAGGTGAGGTTCGGCGGCGAGGCGTGGTAGCCCACACCCTGCATCCACGGCCGGATGTGGGCGAAGAAGCTGCGCCTGGTGACCTCTTGGAGGAAGACCACGTCTGGCACCCGCTCCAGGATGATGCGGCAGGCCGCCTCTGTGCGCTGATCGATGTACCGGGTGTCGAGACCGTCGAGGTTCCAGGAGATGAGCCGGAGTGTGGACACGGGTGCCTCTTTGGGTGCGCTTTGGTCAACGATTGACCGCGATATGGACAGCTGATCCGATAAGCCTGTTTGTAGGATGCGGGCCACCTTCAACCAAAGTCAGAACCTCATTGAGCTGCTCAACATCGGGCGCAAGGCTCAGGCGATCGAGCTGATCACGGCCCTGGGTCTGACCGGGTTGGACTTCCAGAAGAGCAGCGCAGAGCTGTCGGACCTCTCCGGGCTCTCCCTCATCGGCGCACAGTTCGGCGATGAGAGTGGCGGGACCTGGTTGTTTGGCTGCGACCTGTCTGGCTCGGATCTCAGCGGTGCGAGCCTCCAACACACCCTGCTCACCGAGGCTCAGCTCACCGGCGCCTGTCTGGTCGGGGTCCGGGCCGGGGGGGCGATGCTGGAGCGGGCAGACCTGTCGGGGGTGGATGGTGTTGGTGCGGTGCTGTTCGGCGCCCGGCTGCGCGATGCGGTGCTCACCGGGGCCAGCCTGCGGGGGGCAGACCTCAGCTTCGCCGACCTCCGGGGTGCCACCCTCACCGGCGTCGATTTCTCCGACGCCCGGCTGTACCGCACCGACCTCCGTGGCTGCACCCTCACCAACATCCAGCGACAGCAGGCCACCCTGCGCAACGTGGTCTTCGATGAACCCATCGGCATCGAGCCCCTGGTGATTGCGCCTGGTGCGGATCTGTCGGGGGCCAACCTCAGCCGCCTCGACCTCTCGGGCGCGGATTTGTCCGGGGTGGACTTGAGTCTCTCTGAGCTGACCGAGGCCGATCTCTCTGGCGCCGACCTCCGCACCGCCCAGCTGCGGGGGGCTCAGCTCACCCGGGCTGGCTTCCGTAGGGCGGACCTCCGAGGGGTGGATCTGCGGGGGGTGAACCTATCGGAGGTCGATCTCTCCGGTGCCTTCGTCGACCGCCACACCCGCTGGCTCGGTGAGCCTCCACCCGGGGTGGTCCTGCTGGCTCCCGGTGTCGAGCTGCGCGATCTGGAGCTTGGCAAGTGTCGGCTCCCGGAGCTGCAATTGCAGCGCGCCCGGCTGCGCAGTCTTCAAGGGGAGGGGGCGGACCTTTCCCGCTCCAACTTCGACGGCGCAGTGCTGGAGCGGGCGGAGCTTCGCCGGGCGATCCTCTGCGGGGTCTCGGCGAGGGGGGCGCGGCTGTACCGGGCGCAGCTGTGGCGGGCGGATCTGTCGGATGCTGACCTTGGAGCCGCCAACCTGCGCCGTGCTGAGATGTGCGAGGCGCAGCTCTCCCGGGCGGACCTCAACCACGCGGATCTCGCCCGTGCGGATCTCAGCCGGGCCTCGCTGAAGGGGGCGAACCTGCGGGGGGCGGATCTGACGGGTGCGAACCTGACGGGCGCGGATCTGACGGGCGCGGATCTGACGGGCGCGGACCTGCGCAAGGCGCGGCTGTCTCGGACGAACCTGACGGATGTGGACCTGCGGGGTGCGGATCTGTCGACTGCGCGGCTGAAGGGGGCGCGGATGGTGGGCGTGAAGCTGGAGGGTGCGGTGCTGCCGGGGAAGGTGGGGGCAACCATCGACCATGATCCGAAGCAGACCCTGCTCTTCTGAGGCGACGTCCGCCTTACTCACAGGAGTAGGTGTACTCTTGCAGTGCCCAGAAATCCACGCTGGAGTTCACTGTGTGAACATCGACGTAGTCGGTACGACCCCACTCGTCGTGGGTGTACTCCCACGTGTACGACGCCTCGACCGTCGTGCCATCATCGGCCAGGAACTCAATGACGTACACGTCGGTGTTTCCCGCGTCGTTGTAGGTGTAGCCCTTGTGTTGGTCCCAGAGCGCGTCGGCGTCGATGTCGTCCCATATGTCGAGCGTCTTGCCCTCCATGTTGAACCGCTTGTGGGTGACCATGTCGATCTCGGAGTCGTTGCCGAAGTCGCTTGAGCGCTCGTCCGTCATCGTGCCATCGTCATTCTCGATCCACAGGTGCGTATACAGGTCGTCGATCGAGCCGTCGCTGCCGTCGTCAGACTCCTCACGAAGCAGCAACTTGTCGTCGTCGTACACCCAGTCGATCACCTGGTCGATGTCGCCGCTGCCGTCGCTGTCGATGTCGACGTGCACAATGTCACCGTCACCGTCGCGGGTGTAGGCCACGGAGTAGTCGATGCCGTTGAGGTCGACGTCCTGGGCATAGGCCACAAGCAGGCCCGCGTCGTCGTAGGTGTACTCGTAGCGGATGTCGTACCCCCCGTTGGCGCCGCTGTCCTGCTCAACCCAGCTGAGTAGACCCCGGCTGTCGTACTGGTAGTTGAGGGCGACATCGGGCGAACCGTTGCCGTCGTTGTCGTGCTCAACGAGCATCGTGCAGTCGGCTCGCGGGCTGTCGAGGTTGCTGGGTGTCTGATCGGCGTCAGTATCGGTGGTGTCGGTGTCAGCGTCGGTGTCAGCGGTGTCGAGGTCAGCGGTGTCGAGGTCCGAGTTGGTGTCAGCGTCGGCAGTGTCGGCGTCCTTGCTTCCGTTACAGGCGGTGAAGGACAGCAGGATGATGATTGCGCGCATAGGGACTTCCGTGTGGTTGGCCATTGTTGGCCGATCGCTATCGGGAAGCTGCAGACACGGTCGCTTCAGCGCGTTGAGGGGCTGACTCGGCGGCATCGTATGCTTCTGATTCGCGGGTTCACCAGGAACCTATGGTGACCAGGTCCGGCCAACGATTACAGTCTATAATCCAACATTACGGCCACATTACGTGGGGAGAGGACGCAACCAACAATCGGCACCAGTCATCGCGGTGGACAGTTATCCCGCTTGACTGGTGCGCTTTTGTCTGAGACGGGGGTTTCCCCCCCAAACCCCCCCGCTACGCGCTGACATCCTCTCACACAGACTGTCCGCCAGAAGGGGGCGACATGACTGGTGCCCAACAATCACCCCGTCTTGCGTGCCGCCTGCGCCCGATACCGTGCCGCGCTCTGCCGCATCCAGCACTCTGCCGTTGCCTGCTCGACCTCGCTCAGCTTGGCGATTCGTGCGCGGATCCGCTGCACGCGCTGGGTGACCGCTGCTCGGCTGACCTCCAGCTCTCGGGCGAGGCAGGCATGACTGCCGGCCTTCAGCAGCGACAGGAGGTAGTCGGAGTCGGAGTCCGACAGCGGCGTCTGGGGCACCGCGATGAGGCTCTGGTCCGGGCGAAGGGGGCGCACACTCCAGCCCTGGATCTCCTCCGCCAAAACCAGCAGTGTCTCGCGCTCCCGAATGCGCCGACGAGCGGCTCGCCAGAGGGTTCTGTCGGCGATAGTCCGGGAAAAACCGAGCAATTCTGAGAGGGTGTGGCCGCGGAACTGGAGCAGTGCGCCGGAGAGCATCTGGTAGAGGACCTCGCTGATGACGTCCTCCAGGGTGGCTTCGCAGAGGAGGTCCCGGTATCGGATCCGCCCCATCCGGTACACCCGCCCCTTCACGAACCGCTCCATGCGCTGGTACAGCCGCAGGGCTTCCTTGGCGTGGGGGTTGGTCTGGAGTGCGCAGAGAGCAGCGGTGAACACTGCCTCTTCCCAGCCCGGCTCAACTTTTCGAGCCCGGACCTCAACACTCTGTACTGAACAAGACACCATCAGGGCCGACACGTCGTGATCTTCCATGGCGTCACTCTCCTTAAGTGCTCTCACACTACCGAATGATTCGAGAGGCTCAAGATCCGCATTCCAGGCACTGAAATCTGCGTGTCGTCAGTTCGCGTGTCCGTGAAAAGGGTGGGGGAATTGTGCGTGTACGGAATTCCGTACACCGGGTTTACAGTTCCGGAGGTAACTTCACTCTGCCAGGAGGTCCGCGTGGCTCAATCCCTCACACTCAACAGCCGACGACAGTCTGTTCGCAGTCTGTTCGCTCTCATCCACGAGCTGTCGCTCGGGGTGTTCGAGCACAAGCAGCTCAAGGAGATGTGGGACGCCACACTCTGGTCCTTCGTCGGAGAGCTGCGAGGGCGCGGCTGGACCGCCAAGTCCGTCGCCCAGATCTACGGGATGAGCCGGGACAGCCTCTACCGAACCCGCGATGCCCGCCCGCCCGATAAGATCGACCTCAACAGCATGTGCATCATCATCCAGGCGCTGCTGGGTGCCGATGAATCGGGCCTGTCCCTCGAAGAGCTGGACGAGAAGCTGCGGGAACACTCTCGCCGCAACCGGGCCACCGGTGCGACCATGCGGCTGATGAAGACCCTGGACATCCTCCAGAGCAACGGCTGCATCGAGATGAAGCGTGGGCGGTTCTTCGCCCTGACCGGGACCGCGTTCCTGGAAAATCTCCCGCAGGAGGCCGTCGACGACGAGTTCGTCCATGCCGCTGCGGGTGCCATGCGTGACAAGCGCAGCCGCCGCCCTCATATTTTGGCGGTCTACACAATGATGGCGCCGGCGGAAACTGAAGCTCGGCGCGCGTTCATGGCCCGAGCTGACAAGGCCTTTGAGGGTGTCCTCATTGAGCTTGAAGAGTGGGCCGTGGCACATGGTGAGACCCGTCCATGCCAGATCGCAATCGGATCGAGTGATAAGGAGTGACCCTCATGGATGTTCTGCTCGGAATCATTCTCTCTGTTCTCACCAGCATGGGCCTGTCTGCTGACATGCCTGACAGCTGCGTGAGCTTCTCTGACAACAGCAGCAGCGCCACACAGGTTCCCTGTCCGCCACCTGCCCCCACTGACACCACCGACGACGAGGGCGGCTCTGGCCTCATCAAGGTGGGCGGATCGGGATTGATTAAGGTCGGCGGCTCGGGCTGACCCCGCTCAGCGCATCTTCCCGACCAGCTCGGTGAGCTGATCGGCGGAGATTGGATCGCTCAGCGAAGAGAGCTCGCCGAGCTTCCCGCCCTCCTGGTAAAGCACCACTGAGGGGACGCGTCTGATCTGCTGGCTGACGACGACCTTGGAGCACTGGTTGACCTCGACGGTGAAGAACTTCACCTCGTCGGCTGGCCGCTGGGTCGAGAACGCCTTGAAGATCTCCAGCTGCCGCTTGGAGAGGTTGTACTCAGTGGCGACGAACAGCACCAGACCCGCTGCGCTTCCCAGCCCGACGATGGCGCTCTCGAAGTTGTCGTCGCACAGCGCGGTGATGACCGGGGCCGGGACGGGGGCTGGCTGCTCGGCGTGGAGTGCCGGGACAGAGAGGAGGGCCATCAGGGCAGTCATCAGCATTGGGATCCCTCGTGCGGTGTCAGTGACGATCTGCTTGTAGCTGCAGCGGAGACGATTCAGCAACCATCGGGTTCATTGGAGACGGGCAGGGCGGCTACCTGCCAGCACTCCGATGCGATGATACCCAGCCCATCGACCGGCCCTCCCGTCTCGGACGTCCTCATGCTCCTCCTCTCCATCCTCCTCGCCTGCCCCAAGCGTCCGCCGACCACCCCCCCGGCGGTGGATGCGATCTTCGAGGCGTCGATCACGGCCGCTGGTGGTCGCGAAGCGATGATGGCGCACCACAGCGTCATCAGCCGGGGGCAGGTCATCGCGCCGGGCAGTCAGATGATGCTGACCGTCTACCACGAGGCGCCCGACACCCTCTACACCACCCTGGAGATTCCTGATGTTGGTGTAATTTCATCGGGATATATCGATGGGGTTGCCTGGGAATTCAACCCGATCATGGGGCCACGGCTGCTGGAGGGCAGCGAGGCGGTGAAGGAAGCACGGCGCGCGGACTTCTACGCCACCCTCAACTACGCCACTCACTACCCACAGCGTGCCGTCATCGGGAGCGGGGAATTCGCCGGGGTCGCGGTGTGGGAGGTCTCTGCACAGACGGTGCTCGGTGAGCAGGAGACCCTCTACTTCGACGTCGAGACCGGGCTGCTTCGGGGCTCCTCGGCGCTCCGTCAGACCGCCGGCGGAACGATGAGCACGACCACCACCTTCAGCGAGCATCGCCTGATCGAAGGCATCCTCCTGCCGGTGGTGATGGTCCAGGACTTTGCCGGGGTCGAGGTGGTGATCACCCTCGACAAGGTCCACTACGACGTGGAGACCATGCCCTCGCTGACACCGCCGCCGGTGGTGATGGAGCTGATCAGCCCAGACGGGCTGTGATGGAAGCGCCTGGGGAGTCCCTCAGAGCCTGAAGGATCCGCTGCTGCGGCGGATCCGACTGCTGAGCCGGTCGGTCGTCAGCAGCTTTCGCAGTATGTGGTCGAGGGTGATCGCCTGACCTGTCGTGCCCTGGAGCAGGGTGTGGCGGAGGTCGTGCTCGTCTCGACGGATGCCCCACAGATTCGCGCGCTCGCGGCAGAGCGTGAGGTGATGGTGGTGGGTCAGCATCCCGATGGTTGGGCGGATGAAGTGCCTCAACCTCACCGCTGCAGCGAGCGTGGTGATGGTCGAGGCGCTCCGGCAGCGGGGCTGAGCCTCACCGGCGCAGCCAGGCTCCGGTCGCGTCGAGGCCGCTGGCGTCGAGGCCGGGCAGGATGATCTGCTTCACTGCCGCGACGAACAGCCGCCGTGCGTCTGGGCCACCGCACAGCCCCAGGGCGGCGGCCTCTGGCGGGAAGCGCTGGCTGGGG
>JBLHNG010000413.1:0-7771 GCA_047621685.1 Myxococcota bacterium
TTCGACACCACCGACCAGGACGAGGCCCTCGCACGCTGCCAGGCATCCACTGACCAGTTCGATGACTGCTGGTGGAAGGCGGATGATGGGACCCACACCCTGATGACCCGGATCCGCATCCCGGCGTTCAAGCACGACCCCCGAGACGGCCGCCGATACCTTCTGTTCCCCCGGATCGCACTCGATGCCCCTGCACTCCACAACGGCTGGCGTCGGTTTCCCCTCGGCTGCGGACGGGCACTGACCAACACCGAGGTCGACCTCCTGCTCGACGCCTTCTGCACCACCCGGGAGGGGCTGCACTACGAGGCCGGTGACCTCCTGCTGGTCGACAACATCCGCTATGGTCACTCTCGCGAGTCGTTCTCTGGACCCCGCTCGGTGGGGGTGGTGATGGCCGGCTCGTTCTGGACCGACGATGTCGTTTGAGCCCAACCAGTTCCGCCGTGCGGAGATCATCGACCAGCCAGCGACCTATCGGGCCGGGCGCTGGGAGCTGTTTGAGCCCCGCGCACCCGTCACCCGGATCCTCTCTGGCAAGCCCTGGCGGCTGCGACCGGGTCTCACCTTCACCCCCTACGCCAACCCCACCGCCTGCAACGCCCACTGTGCGTTCTGTTCCGAGGAGCTGCTGCGCAAGGACGGCACCCGGCTCACCGCCAAGACCACCATCACCGACCTCAACCGCTACTTCGCCGGGCTTCACCGGGCCTGGAGCGAGCTGGCCGGCTTTGAGATGGGCCTGAGCCTGTCGGGCCTGGAGGCCACCTCTTCGCCCCCTTGGATGCTGCGGCTGCTCGATCTCGTGGGCGAGCACACCGCGCTGTTTCCCGAGAAGGTCCTCTACTCCAACGGCACCGGCCTGAGCACCCACCCTCCACTCATCGCTCGCCTGCAGGCCGTCGGCTTCGACCGGGTCGAGCTGTCCCGCTGTCACCTTGATGAAGACGTCAACCAGCGCATCATGCGGTTCAACCGCGGCGAGCCCATCTGGAAGCGATCGGCGTTTGATGACCTCATTGCCGCGCTGCACGACCGGGTCACGGTGAAGCTGTCCTGCATCCTCACCTCTGCTGGAGTCTCCACCGTCTCCGACATCGAGGACTACATCGATCAGGCCGCTGATCTCGGGGTCACTCAGATCGTCTTCCGGGAGCTGTCTCAGCTGGGCGACGCCTACTTCGACAATCGGTTCTCCAGCTGGATCGCGGAGAACCGGGTCGATGTCCGGACGCTGATGGCACAGATACAGCCTGAGGCGGACGAGCTGCGACCGGGATGGGAATTCCTCGGGGCGACCTCGGGGTACTACTACTACAACGAGGTCTACCGACGTCGTGGGGTCACGGTGAGGCTGGAGGTCTCCTCCTACATCGCCCACCACAACGCTCACCAGACCGGCGTGCTCCAGAAGCTCGTCTTCCACTCCACCGGCGATCTCTGCGGAGACTGGGTGCCCAGTGCCCTCCACATCGGCAACTACTACTGACGCCCTCGCCGCCATCGCGGCGAAGGTGCCCTGCGTGCTCATCGGAACCGCCGCGCTGAGGCGGCTGCATCCGGTCGCCCTGGCCGGCTACACCCGGGCGGAGACCGACTGCGACTTCCTGCTCCGCCCCGAGGCGCTGCTGCCGCTTGTTGCCGTCGTCCAGGCGATGGGCTTTGTGGTGACCGCATGGGGCGAGGACTGGCGGGCGGGGTGGACCCTGGCCGACGTCACCGGGCGGTTCTATGTGCGCGCCACCCGTGGCCCGCTCACCATCGACGCCACCTTCGAGTGCCCGTTCATCGATGTGGACGCTGCCCACCGGGAGGCAGCCTGGCTCGATGGCGTCCCCATCGCGCCCGAGCCGCTGATCTGGCGGCTGAAGTGGATCAAGGACGCTGCGAAGTGTCAGTCGTTTGCTGAGGAGCACGGGCTGCTCATCCCCGCGAGCGCCCGCTCCGTCTGAGCCAGCACAGCCCGAAGATGAGCCACCACCCACTCCTCGCAGGCGCCGTGACGCAGCCGCCGACAGGCTCCACCTCCTCAGGCACACCCGCGAGGTCGGCGATGTGCTCGGCGGTCAGCCGGGTGACCTCGGTGAGGAAGATCGGATCGACCACGTCATAGTGGTCCTCGGCGGTGTGGTAGGTCGGCGGCTGGGGGAAGGTTCCGGCGTGCAGCGCAGGCAGCCCGGCGAGCCAGAACGGCCAGTGGTCCGAGCGGCTGTCTCCGCCGATCGCTTCCTGGTCGACCCCGAGCACGTCGAGATCCGTGGCGATCGCCATCAGGGCGTCGGCCTCTTCCTCCCACTGGCTGTCGTAGCTGAAGAACAGCACATCGCCGGGGTTGTAGCCGATGGGATCGAGGATGAGGGCCATGCGGATGTCGGTGTACTGCGGGGCGTGGTGGTGGCTGCCGAGCAGGCCGACCTCCTCGCCGTCAAACAGCACAAACCGGATCGGGTGTCGAAAGCTTTCCCCCGCCAGCAGCCGGGCGACCTCCAGGATCGCGCTGACCCCGGAGGCATCGTCGTCGGCTCCCGGGGCATCGTCCTCGGCGGGCTGGTAGCCCTCTTCAGCGCTGGCGGTCGAGTCGTAGTGCGCACCGAGGATCACCGGGGTGTCGGTCTGCCCTGGGAGCTCCGCGATCAGGTTCGTCAGGGTGCCGTACTGTTCGTCCTCGAAGACCTCCTCGGTGATCACCAGCCCCTCGATGGCTTCCAGCCGGCTGAGGATGGCATCGGTCGCCAGGGCGTGATCCTCGTGGAGGACGTGCCGGGACCGCAGCTGTGTCAGCGCGTGCAGGTCGTCTGCGATGCGATCGGCGTCTGGGGTGAAGCCGGAAGCGACGGGGAGAAGAAGGGGAAGGAGCACGGGAGCAGTATACGACCGGGGTGAGACGGAATATCATTGGTTCTGGAGGACCGATGCGTACACTCTTGCTGCTCACCCTGCTCACCCTGCTTGCCTGCAGCGACAAGGCCGACGATGACTCCGCTGCCGTGGAAGCCGACGCCGACACCGATGCCGACACGGACGCCGACACCGATGCGGACTCTGGCAGTAACCTCGCCTCTGGAACCGTCACGATGACGGTCACGGCGGAAGGTTCCAAGGGGCACCGTCTCATCGGCTTCATCTGGACCGGCTCGCCAAAGGATTCCCCCCCCGCCGCCGCCATCTGCGAGTCGCTCACCAGTGACAAGCAGACCGTCACTGGCACCCTCAGCCTGCTCAACAACAAGGACCCCTGCGACCTGACCAAGCCGGTCACATTCGAGGGCGGCGAGTACGCCATCTTCGCCGGGACCTTCGTGGAGGGTGAGAAATTCCCCCTGCTCTGCGCCCCGCCGACGACCGTAACTGTCGACGGCGACACTGAAATCACCATGCCAGCGCTGGGGCCGTGTCAGTAGCGGTTCATTTTCTGGGAGCAGATCACCGGCTGGTGGTGTCACAATCGTACTGACCCTCCGGAGGCTTCATGAATCCGCTCCAGGACCTCTCTGCTGATCTCATCTTCGAGCTGGCGGTGCTCTCCGATCTCACCGCCTTCATCCCCGGTGCTTCGGGCTTCGGGATGCTCGCCGCGCCGCTCGTCCTCGGTGCAGTGCTGTGGGCGGGGCACCGACGGCTACCCGAAGGGGCGCGACTCAACGGTGCCGGTCAGGTGATGCTCACCGCGATCGGGCTGGCGGGAGCGGGACTGGTCGCGGGTTTCTTCAGCGGATCGAGCGGACTGATGGGCTGGATGTGGCCTGAAGCGGCGCACCACACCGGGGCGCTGCTGATGACGTTGTGTGGGGTCACCATGCTGGCCGGCGGGTTCCTGCGACTGTGCGGAGAGCGGGGCTGGCTGGTGCAGCTCACCGCCGGGGCGCTGCTGACGGGTGCGGGCGCGCTGGGGCTGAAGGGCCTGGAGGTGATGGCGTTTTCCCACAACGACTACGCCCTCGCCAGCGTGGTGGTGCCGATGAACCGGGCCGCGATGGGGATCGCCGGGCTGTACCTCGCCGGTGCGCTGCTGGTGGCCCTGAAGATGCCCCGGCGGCTGGCCCCGTTCAGTGCGGTGCTCACTGTGCTCGGCCTGGTCGTCCTGGTCAGCGGGTGGAGCCTGGAGTATGCGGCAGGGAGCAGCGGCAGAAGCCTCCAGCGCATCACCCTCACCGATGCCCCCGAGCTGATCGATCAGGAGAGCGTCTCTGAGGAGCGCACCTGGCCGAACTACTACGGTCGCTCCCTCGCCACCATCGACGTCACCCTCGTCGAGTAGTCCTCATGGCACGGTCAGTCCGAAGTCGGTCATCGGCGCCAGGGGCGCGTCCTGTCCCCGCCACAGCCGGTTGTAGTCCCGCCACTCCGAGGCATCCGTCGTCCAGGAGGCATAGACCGCCACCCCGCGGACGTGCTCGGGCAAGACCTTGGGGAACGCTCGAATCACCCCAGACAGCGCCACGTCGATGGTCTCTACATCCGGACGGTGCCAGGGCTCGTCGTCCTCATAGGCGGGCAGTCCGATGAGCAGCTCGCAGCCGCCTGCCGACGGGGGTGGGAGCGTCTCTGCGAGGTCCGCCGCCCACTTTTCGACCAGCCCCCGGAACAGCACCCGCTGCCCCAGCCCGGTGTCATACGCCATCACCGCGACCTCGTCGGCGATCTCGCAGACCTGTCGGCTGTAGTCCAGCGACCAGTGGACCTCGGAGAACGGGTGGAGCAGGGTGGTCGGCGGGTAGGCGGCGACGGAGAGGGTCTTGTCCGGGCCAATCGCCGCCTTGACTGCCCTGAGCAGGTCGAGGTACTCGGTGGTGCCGTCGGGCAGGGGCTCGACGTTGAGTTGGATGCCGTCCGCTCCCAGCGCGACGATCTGTGCGGTGTGGGTGACGAATCGGGCGAGGCGCTCTTCATCGGAGAACCGAACATCCCGGTCGAGAATCCCGCCGGTCCAGGGGTGGATCTTCAGCTCCGGTCGGGCGGCGTGCATGGCGTCAAAGAACCGCTTGACCCGGTCTGGCTCGTAGCCGCGAATTCCCTCATCGCTGCGCCAGCCGGGGTGTCCGTCGGCGTCCATCGGACCGAGGAACGGGTAGAGCCGGGTGATGCCGAGGCGGCGGGTGTCCTCGATGAGTCCGGCGAACAGAGCATCCTCCCGTCCAGCGAGCAGCGGATCATCGTGCAGCCAGATCCGACGCAGCCACACCCCGTTGTCTCCCCGATCCAGGATCACCGGCTCGGCAGGCGGCTCGGAACGGGTGCAGGACAGCAGGAAGGCGATCATGGGGTCCAGTGTATCGACACTGGACCGACTCCTCTCAGCGGGGTCCGTTCTTTGGCACCAGTCAGCGGGCCGGACAGTCTCCGGCCCGACTGGTGCAGTTTTGTCTGAAGCGGGGGTTTAACCACCAAACCCCCCGCTTCGCGCAGGCATCCTCTGAAACATACTGTCCACTAAAAGGGGATGAGATGACCGGTGCCAAAAAGAACCACCAACCGATCCATCAACTCACCCTTGATGGGGGTAGCATCAAGCAGGAGGCGACTGTGCTGTGGTGGGGACTCAATGTGGTGGGGGCAGAGGGCTTTGTCTTTGGGGCCGACCCGGCTGCCTGGCTTGACCAGAGCACCGTCCTGTCGGTCGATGTCATCGATCCAGCGCTGGAGACCTTCTACTGGGACGGCACCGGAACCGCGACCTTCACCAGTCCCGATGGGACCTCCAGCATCAAGCTCGACCCTCAGGAATTCGCCAACCAGTGGGAGGTAGATCAGGTCGGTACCTGGGAGGTCACCCTCTCTGCCACCCAGGTCACCGGCTTCGACATCCAGGTGCTCGAATACTACGACATCGACGGCAACGGGGCGCTCGATGAGTACCTCGGTCGGCTCTCCAGTACCCGCTGGGAGATCACGATAGCCGCGGGCCAATCCGTCGCCGGGGCGATGTACATCGTCGCACCCCTCTACGAGGGCAGCGCGACCGCTGAGGTCTACTACACCAGCTTCGAGGGCTTCGCCGGGGACACCTTGACCGCCATGGCCAACCGCCTCGGCAGCACGGATCTCCCGGCCTGGAGCACCCCTTACGCCTTCGCCGAGCCCGAGCCCGAGTACCGGCTGTACCTCAACCCACCAGAAGACGTCACCCTCGCCAACACCACCACGCCCGACGATCCAGAGCTGGAGGTCACTACCGACCCATCGATGTGCGACAGCATCCTGTATGGCACCACCAAGGCCATCTTCTCCATGCAAATCAGCGAGCCGTCCGCCGGGGTGCTGGTCTGCGATCTGGACAACGACGGGGTGTTTTCGATGTCTGGCGGCACCGATCTGGCGCTGTATGACTGGTACAGCGCCGGCGCCGACACGATCGTCTGGGATGGCACCGACGCTTCGGGCGCCCTGGTCGCACCCGGAGAGTATGTCTGCACCCTGCGCCTGCTGAGCGCGCCGGTCCACTTCCTGCTCCGCGGACTGAGCACCGCAGCCCCCGGGGTCGCCCTGCTGGGGACCAACGCCGACGGCACCCTGCGCTCGCGGCCAATGCAGTGGAACGACCGCCTCCTGGTCGACGCCGTGGGCACCGACGCCGACCTGTCCAGCACTGGCGCGCCGCCGCTGGTCTCCACCGAGGGCGAGGGCGTCTACTCCGACACCTCCCTCACCCTCGTCCCCGACGACAGCGCCCACGGCTGGGGCAACTTCGCGGACACCAGCCGGGGGGATCAGGGCTGGGTGGACACCTGGACCTTCAGCGACTCCCTCACTGCTGCCGACAGCCCGGTGGTTCGGGTGCTGTCTCCCAGCGATGACGACGGCGACGGGCTGATCGGCGGCATCGAGGACTGCCAGCTCGGCACCAACCCCGACAACGCCGACACCGACAACGACGGGCTGGACGACGGCACCGAGGTCGGCGACCTGAACAACCCCCTCGACACCGACGGCGATCTGATGATCGATGCCCTGGACGAGGACGACGACAATGACGGGGTGAAGACCGCCGAAGAGATCACCGACACCGCCGCCCACGACCTGCCCGCCGACCTCGACGGCGACACCCTCGACTCCTGGCACGACACCGACGCTGACGGTGACGGCTGGGCCGATGGCGAGGAACTTGACGACCTCAACGGCGACGGCCTGCCCGCCTACCTCGACCCCAACGAGTACCCCGAGGAGGATGGCTGGTCGGGTTTCGACGACCGCAGCCCGGAGCCGATCATCGAGGCCATCCTCTCGGGGACCTTCCGGGGCGGGGTCGGTGCCTGCGCGGTCACAGCCCCGAGGCCCCTGGTGCTGCCCCTGGTGCTCACACTGCTTGGTGTTGTTCTGCGGCGTCGGGGCTCGCGTATGCTGAAGGCATGAGCGCACTCGTTTTGCTGGCAAGGCGCAGCCGGTCGAGGTCTGCGGGGTGAAGGGGGCGATTGGAGCTGGCGGATGGTGCGGCTCGGTGATTGATGAGTATGCAGTTCCCTGTTTGGGAGGTATACACGATGTTTATATGGGTCTCTACCTGTGCCAGGCGGACGAGGGCTTCCTGGACTGCCGAGTTGCCCACCCCTGATCTGAAGCTGCCGTGCTCACCGTCCCCGCCATTGAGTGTCGGCAAGTGCCGGTCGGAGACGGGCTGATTGCCGATTCGGGGTGAGACACGGGGACGGGGTGAGTCCGACGAGGCCGGTCAGGTGGCTGGCTCACGGACCTGATACTGAGTTCAGCAAGTGCCGGTCGTCAGACGGGCTGATTGCTGATTCGAGGAGCGGAGCGGGGACGGGGTGAGGCATCC